>CAMBFA010000046.1 GCA_945865325.1 Candidatus Kuenenia stuttgartensis | reverse complement strand
AACAACGCCACGATCACCGACAGCGGCCCGGCTGGTCTGGTCTCGACGCAGCTCACGCCGGGCGCGAGCGGCGACGTCCCGAGCTTCTCGTCATTCGTCCCCGATCCGGCCAACAACGTTCTCGCCCCGGACGGCACCATCGGCGGCGGAGGCTTCCGCGCCGGAGCCTTGCCGATCATCCTCACCGCCACCGACATCGGGTTTGCCTACCAGCCGAAGGGCGAAACAGTCGTTGTTGGCACCGGCGGCGTGAGCCTGCCGTTGACCGATTTCACAGGCGTCTCCCGCGCCACCACGCCCTATGGCGCTGGCGCCGGCATCCAGGAGACGGTCACCGGCCTCAATGCCCTCGGCGCGCTGGTCATCGGCCTGGGGACGAATGCCGAGTCATTGGCCGCCCCGCGACAGGGGCTCGAGGCCCTGGCGAAGCTGACTGGAGCGGTCAACCGCTCCACGACGTCAATCGCCAACGGCACGATCGACCCGATCGATCCGGGAGATCCGTTCTACTTCCAGATCACCACCGGCTTCGGGGCGACGGTCGCCAGCGGGATCACCGCGGCGATCGAGAACGCCGTGACGAACATCGCGATGGATATCACCGTCCGCGCTTCCGATCCGCGCGTTCGCATTGTCAACCATACCGGCACGCTCGCCGGGGTGAGCGCCGGCCAGACGGCGAACTTCGACATCGAGTTTATCGGCGACGGCCGCCCGCACCGCTTCGATCTCCAGTTCATCCGCGCCGGCACGAATGTGGTGGTCGGCTCGATTCCGGTGGTGCTGGGAACGCCCGTCGTCGGTGAGGGCTACCAGTTCGACGATCTCTCCGACGGCGAGATCCACTCGTCGTCCGATTTCGGGAGCTACGTCCCCAACGTCGCCCCGACGTTCCTCGGCGGCGGCGATCAGGCCGTGATCGAGGATGCCGGCCCGCAGTCGCTCGTCGGCTGGGCGACGGGCATCAGTCCGGGGCCTGCCAACGAATCGGCGCAGGTCGTCGGATTCCTCATCACGACCGACAATCCGGCCCTGTTCAGCGCCGCTCCGTCGGTGTCGGCGAATGGCACACTGACGTTCACACCCGCCCCGAACGCCCACGGAAGTGCGACGGTGACGGTGCAGGCACAGGACAACGGCGGCACGGGACTGCTGGGGGCCGACACGAGCGCTCCTCACACCTTCCTGATCACCATCACCCCGGTCAATGACGCGCCGACAGCCGCTGACGACACGTTCTCCGGCCTCGACGGGGCGTTGTTGTCGATCGGTGCACCGGGAGCGATTGCCAACGATGTCGATGTCGATGGCGACCCAATCAGTGCCCGGCTCGTTGACGGTCCCCTCCGCGGGGCCGTGACATTCCTCGCGGATGGATCGTTCGGCTACGTGCCGGGTGTCGGGTTTCGGGGCACCGACAGCTTCCGATATGTTGTCAGCGACGGCATCCTCGACTCAAACGTGGCCACGATCATTGTCTCGCTGCCACACCTCAACGCCGTCCCGGTGGCCGTCGACGACGTTTACGACACCAACGAGGACACCAGCCTCGTCGTCGTCGCTCCCGGCGTCACCGGGAACGATTCCGACGGCGATCTCGATCCGCTCACGGCGGTGGTCGTGACCGCCCCCGCCCACGGGACGCTCGTACTCGATCCATCCGGTGCCTTCCGCTACACGCCGGCGGCGAATTACTTCGGGCCCGACGCCTTCACCTACCTCGTGACCGACGGCTTTGCCGACTCCAATCTGGCGACGGTGTCGATTCTCGTGGCAGCCGTCGACGAGCCTCCGGTGGCCCTCGGCGATGCGTTCACGGTCGCCGAGGATTCCGTCCTCGATTCACTGTTCGACACCGTGCTTGTCAACGACGTCGACCCCGAAGGAGCGCCACTGACGGCGGTCCTCGTGGCGGCCCCCGCCCATGGCGTCGTCGCGCTCGCGGCCAACGGCACGTTCGTCTACACCCCCGCGCCGGACTACAACGGTGCCGACAGCTTCACCTACTCCGCCAGCGACGGATTGCTTCTCTCCGCGCCGGCAACGGTCACGATCGTCGTCACCCCCACCAACGACGTTCCCGTGGCGACCGGAGAGGCCTACGCCACGGACGAAGACACCCCCCTCATCGTCGTCGCTCCGGGCTTGCTCGCCAACGACGTCGACATCGACGGGGATCCGCTCTCCGTGGTCCTCGTCGACAGGCCGCTCCGCGGGACCGTCGTGGCCAACGCCAACGGGTCGTTCAGCTATGTGCCAGCGCTCAATTCCAGCGGACTCGACAGCTTCGCCTACCGCGTCAGTGACGGGAATGGTCGCGACTCCAACACGGTGATCGTGACGCTCACCGTCAACCCGCTCAACGATGCGCCGACGGCGACCGCCGATACCTACGCCGTTTCCCAGGACAGGGCGCTTTCCGTCGCGGCGCCTGGCGTTCTCATCAACGACCGTGACGTCGATGCCAACCCGCTGTCGGTAGTCCTCGTAACCGCTCCGGTCAACGGCCAACTGCTGCTCAATGCGGATGGCTCGTTCACCTACACGCCGAACGTCGGCTACGTCGGCAGCGACAGCTTTACCTACCAGTCATCCGACGGGCTGCTCCTGTCGGCCCCGATCGCCGTGACCTTCAGCGTGACGGCTCCCCCGGCGAAGTTCTACGTCGCCGACGGCACCAACGGCACGACGTACAAGTATTCCACCACCGGATCGACGCTCGGCAGCAACGTCCTCAACGCCCGCGGAGCCCTCGGGATCGCATCGAATGCCGCCGGCACGACGCAGTGGGTCGTCGACTCGGGCGGAAACGTTTTCGTCTACACCAACACCGGTACGCTCCTCGGCCAATGGACGCCGCGAGGGGCGGGAAGGCCGGAGGGGGTGACGGTGTGGGGCAACGACCTGTGGGTCGTCGATCCGTCGGGGGACCGGGTCTACAAGTTCACCGGCGGGGCCCTGCTGCGGACCGGGCGCGTGGCGCCGACGTCGAGCTTCGTGCTCAACGCCGCGAATCGCGATCCGAAGGATCTGGTGACCGACGGAACGAGCGTGTGGGTCGTGAACGACACGATCGCCACCGACCGCGTCTTCAAGTACAGCGTCGCCGGTGTCCTTCAGGGGAGTTGGACGCTTTCGACGACCAACCCCAGCCCGACGGGGATCACGATCGACCCGACGAACGTCAGCCACATCTGGACCGTCGACGCGAGCACCGATCGGGTCTACCAGTACGACACCGCCACGACACGACTGACCGGTATTCAGGAGCCGAGCACCTTCTTCCCGCTCGTGACCGGGAACGGCAATCCCCAGGGAATCGCCGATCCGATGGTGCCTGGAGCCTCCGTCAGCCAGGCGATCGCCCCCTCGACGCCCGTCGAGGCCACGCGCCCCGCGGCTGAAGTGGCGACCACGGCCGGCATGTTCGCGGCCGCGGCCTCAATCGCCACGACTGTGGCACGTCCTTCCACCACGCCTCCGCTGCGCGGCGAGACGCGGACCGACGACGCAGCGCCCCCGATCGGGAGGCCGTCGGTGTCGCCCCCTTCCGCCGGAAGCGTGGCGATCGCGGCGATCACCCTCGATGCTAGCGCGCTCCAGCCGGCCAACCGGGTCCGCCACGAGCTGGTCGCTCCGCGGCCGTCGGTCAAGGACCGGCAGCGTTCCAGCAACGAGGATGATGCCGCCGCGGAACGGATCTCTCCGGCGTGACGGCCCAGGTCTCTTTAACCGGGGCTGTCGATCGGGAGCATGCGGCCGAGAGCATCACGAACGCTCGCGTAGGCCGGAACACCAAGGCTCGTCCGCACTGCAAAATCCTTCGACGCGGAGGGGTGTGGGACGATCGCGGCAACGTGGATGCCAGCGTTCCGCCCCGCTTCCCAGTCGACCGCCGAATCGCCGAGCATCCAGGCCGCGTCGCGATCGATTCGATGGAGCGCGAGCGTCTCCGTGATGAACCGCGGTGAGGGTTTCCGGTAGGCGGAGGGCTCGTCGGGGCGCTCTGGCGCAATACAGATCGCCGTGAAAAGATTGCGGCCGAGCCCGAGGAGGTCGAGCATCCGCTCGTTCACCGCTTCAACGTCGGCCAGCGAGAACAATCCACGCCCAACCCCTGATTGGTTCGTGAAGAGAAAGAGCCGAATCGACGCCTCCTTCGCTCTGAGGAGCGCCTCCCGCACGCCAGGAAGAAGGACCACCCCGGCCGGATCGTGAAGGTAGGGCACGTGCTCGATGAGCGTGCCGTCGCGATCCAAAAACAGAGCCTGCGGGGATCGCCCTGGGATCGAGCGCGGGGGGGATGAGGACGAATCTTCCATCGTTGCAGTTTGCGGTATGATCGCTGCACGATTCAAGGGCGAAGGCGCTCCTGAAGTTCCGCCAACCAGCGGCTCCGACACGTGCGGAGCCGCCTCGGCCTGACCGGCCCCGAGTCTTGAACGGGAATGCCTCGAGCGGACCCGAGGATCACTTGTGATGCCACAGCGTATGCTCCCCCAGGCGACCGTTCCCGGCCTTCCGGTCCTGATCGTCGGCGACCTGATGCTCGACCGCTACCTGGACGGGCCGGTGGAACGGATCTCCCCCGAGGCCCCCGTCCCGGTGCTCCATGTTCGCCGAACGTTCGAACGCGCCGGCGGTGCCGGCAACGTCGCCGGAAACGTGGCTGCGATGGGGGGGAGGCCGCTCTTGGTTGGCGCCGTCGGCCGTGATGCGAGTGCCGATCGGCTCCGGGGGGTGCTCGCCGAGGCTGACGTCTCCACCGCCTCGATCATCGACACCGCCGCGATCCCGACCACGACGAAAACGCGCCTCCTCGCCGGTCACGCGCAGATCGCCCGCTTCGACGAGGAGTCGCCACTCACCGACACCGTGGCACGGGGCGCGATCCTCGACCAAGTGGCAGCCCACCTCCCCACGGCCCGGGTCGCGATTCTCTCCGACTACGCCAAAGGGGTCTGTGACAGGGCTGTCTGCCGGGCGGTGATCGACGGGGCTACCCGGGCCGGGATCCCGACGATCGTCGATCCCAAGGGGGCTGATTTCAATCGCTATTGCAACGCGACGGTGATCACGCCGAACCGGAGCGAGGCGGCGGCCGTGTGCGGATTCCCCATCCGCGACAGCGACGACGCTATCCGCGCGGCGGAGTCGATCCGCGCTCGGTTCACCATCGCGGCGGTGGTTGTAACCCTCGGCGAGCAGGGGATGGTCGTCGTCTCCGTCGGGCGGGTGGCGGTGATTCCGACGCAGGCCAAGGGGGTGTTTGACGTCACCGGCGCCGGCGACACGGCGGTGGCCATGCTGGCTGTTTCGCTGGCCGAGGGCACACCCCTCGAGGAGGCCTGCGTACTCGCCAACGCCGCCGCCGGCATCCAGGTCTCCCGGATCGGCGCCGCACGGATCTCGCGCAGCGAAGTGCTCGCCGCCATCGACGCCCAGTCGACCATCGACCGGGGGAAGGTGCTCGGGCCCGAGGCCCTCGGGGCCGCCGTCCGCCGAGCGCGGGGCGAGGGAAAGAAGATCGGATTTACCAACGGCTGCTTCGACATCCTCCACCACGGCCATGTCGCGCTCCTCGAGGCAGCCGCGCGGGAGTGCGATCTCCTCGTCGTCGGCGTCAATTCCGACGCGTCGGTAACGCGGCTCAAGGGAGCGCCCCGGCCGTACGTCACCTCCGCGGCCCGCCAAGCGGTGCTGGCGGCCCTGTCGAGCGTCGCCTGGGTGAGTGAGTTCGATGGCGACACGCCGCTGGAGCTGATCCGGGCCCTCGAGCCGGACGTGCTCATCAAGGGGGCCGACTACAAGGCTGCCGACGTCGTCGGGGCCGATCTTGTGCTCGCTCGCGGTGGCCGCGTGGCGACCCCACTGTTCGTGGCAAACGTCTCCACGACGAACATCGTTGACCACATTCTCGCGTCGCGGAAGCCCTCCCCATGATCCTCCTCACCGGTGCCGCCGGATTCATCGGCTCAAACATCCTCGCCGCGCTCAATGCCCGCGGCCAGACCGACATCCTCGCCGTCGACGATCTTACCGAAGGGGTGAAGTGTGCGAACCTCGCCGGGAAGTCGTTTGCCGACTACCTCGATGGCGACGAACTGCTCGCCTCGCTCGATTCTCTTCCCCCGCTGACCGCCATCCTCCATCAGGGCGCCTGCGTCGACACGACCGCCCGGGACGGCCGAGCGGTGATGCGGCTCAACTACACCTACTCCAAGCGACTCCTCGCCCTCGCCGAGGCCCATCGCTGCCCGTTTCTCTACGCCAGCTCTGCTGCCGTCTACGGCGACGGTCGCCACGGCTTCCGCGAGGAGCCTGCCTGCGAGGATGCCCGAACACCGTATGCGTTCTCGAAGTGGGCCTTCGACCAGCATGTCCACTCCGCGCAGCGCGTTCCCACCGTGCCGGTCGTCGGGCTGCGCTACTTCAACGTCTACGGCCCCGGCGAGGGGCACAAAGGACGGATGGCGAGCGTGGCCTGGCACTGCTTCCAGGCGGTCAAGCGCGGGGAGGCACCGCAGCTGTTCGCGGGAAGCGACGGCTTCCTCCGCGACTTCATCGCCGTGTCCGACGTGGCCGACGTCAATCTCTTCTTCCTCGACGCGGGCCTCGCCGGCCGCGTCCAACGCACGGTCGTAAACGTCGGCACCGGCGCGCCCCGATCGTTCGCCGACATGGGGCGGATCGTGTCTGCGGTGACCGGCAGCCCCCCGCCGGTCACGATCCCCTTCCCGGACGACCTGCGCGGCCAGTATCAGGCCTACACCTGCGCCGACACGACGCGGCTGCGGAGCGCCGGCTGGACGAAGCCGATGATGACGCTCGAGGAGGGGATCGCCGCCTACTGGAAGACGCTCTCCGCCTAGCCGCGGGGGCGAAACACGCCCGGCGGCCAGGGCGTCATTCCACCCTGGCAAGGCGGTCGCGGCGTTCGGCGAGCACCCGGCTGGCCGTGGCCTCGACCCGGTCGACGGTGATCGCTTGCATGCAGAGATTGTTGCGGCAGGCGGAGAGACGGTTGTTCGCCGCGTTCACGCAGGGGGAGCAGGGGAGCCCGGCGTGGAGGATGTGGCTCAAGGGGCCACGGACCCCGAACACGGCCGGCGTCTCGGGGCCGAACAGGGTGATCACGTCGATCCCGGTGAGCGAGGCGAAGTGGGCCGGCCCGCTGTCGTTGGTGACGAGCAGATCAGCGAGGGTGTAGAGGACGATCAACTGCCGCATCGTCGTCTCTCCGGCAAGCGAGAAGCAGCGCGGATCGGCGACTTTTCTCACCAGCGCCCTAGCCGCCGCCGCCTCCGACGGCGCGCCGGTGAAGGCGATCCGCAGGTCGGGATTCGTCGGGAGGAGCCGGCGGGCCAGATCGACATAGCGATTGCTGTCCCACTTGCGCAGCGGCAACAGATCGCTCGCGTTGGCGTTGAGGAGAATCAGCGGTCCCCCCGCGGCAGCCCCCGCAGCCTTGGCGATGATGGCGCCGACCTCGCCGGCCTCCGTGGCCGATGGCTTAAACCGCTTCAGCTCGGTGTCGAGGCCGGAAAGGTCGATGTCGAGCGCGGGGAGATCGTGCGGATCCCGCCCCACCGCCTCGACCATCAGCGACATCACCGTCTGCATGTGGAGATGGGGATTGCAGACGAGGCGGTGGGTGAGGAGGTCGCCGCGCCACGGGCCATCGCCGTGGTAACTGTGGTAACCGATCCGCCGCTGCGCGCCGCTGAGGTAGGCGAGCACGGCCGAGGCCCGCGAAAACAGCTCGTAGTCGATGACCGCGTCGATCCGAGCCGCGCGGATCTTTCCCATCGCCCCGAGCATGCCGCGGAGCGTCGGCACGAGCCCGCCGGTGGGCACGACGATGACGTTCTCCGCAGGGATGACGTCGAGGAGATCGAGGATCGGCCGATTCTCGGCCAGGACCATGAAGAAGACGTTCTCCCGGCCAACCTTCTCGACGGCCGCCCGGAGAGCCGGGTAGGCGAGGACGGTGGCCCCCTGCTCGACGAGTTTGAGGAACAGGATCCGCTTCACCGCCCCGGTCGGCTTCCGCCCATCGAAGAGCCGGCGGAAGAGCGTCAGCAGCACGCAGGCGGGAAGCCCAAGCCAACGGTCGGCAAGGCGGATGGAGTTGGCATTCATGGAGCGCAGGCGCAGGGAAGGGAAAGGAAGATTATCAACGCCGCGGCCGACGGAATCCATCCGCCCCCCGTCTCCTGCGGCTGCGGGGCCCCGCCGGGGCGGCCTTACCCCTGCGTTGATCAGCGCGTGGGCAGATCCCCGCCGACGCCCCCCGCGAAATGGCAATCCGCGCACGACTTTTGCAGGCTCTGCGACGCAGCCTGGAGGGCCGGTTGATCCCGCTCGGTGATCGCCCGCCGCAGGTGCCCCACCGCGTCGACATAGCCGGCGGACGACTCCCGGATCGTCGCGTCGTTGGCGGAAAGCAGAGCCCGGCACATCTCGTCGAGCGGAGGGAGGATGAGCTCGAGCTTCGACCACTCCACAGCGGCAGCGGGGGTCTGGGCCGTGAGCCGGGCAAACGGCGAGGCGGGGCCCTCGTGAACTTCCCCCATCAATTCCTCGACGGCCCAGTCGTGGCGGGCGACGAACACCCCCGCCGCGACGATCGCCGCCGAAACGAGGATCGCGGCAGTGATCAGCAAGCCCCGCTTCATTCGATGGATGCCTCCGGCAAGAAAAACCCTGCCGGGCATTCTTCCATGGCCGGCGGGCAGCATCCAGTCGACCGGCTCCGGCCCCCGCGTCAGACGGTCGCGAGGGTGCCGGACTGGAGAAAAACGGAGGTTTTCCACGTCGACCGGTTCTCCCGGCTGCCCCGTAGCCGGTGCGGTCAGGGATCTCTTTTTCGCGGGGAGCTAGAATAAAGGCTCTGCTGTGAGCTCACCGCCCCCGGGGATCCTTGCCATCATGCCGTCATTTCGGATCGCGGTCTTCCTCGCGCTGGCCCTGCTCGGGCTGCGGGCCACGGCGGCCGAGCGGCCGCCGGAGGAGGGCGAACACGACTTCGAGGATGCGATCGTCGTGTTCACGCTCGAGTACGAGGACGACCTCCTTCCCGCCCCCCCCTGGGCGCTGGCCGAGGCGCGGATCCGTCGCCTTGGCAACCTCTTTTTTCTCACCGGTACCCTCCCGGACGGGGTCGCCGATCCTGCCGGTGCCCCTGCGGCCCCTGCCCGCCGGTACTGGATCCCGTTGGCCGACGTTGTGAGGATGGCGGAATACGACGATGTCGAGTCGGCCCTCGAGGCGCTCGAGCTGGGCGCGGAGGGGGATGATGTCGGTCGTCCGGTGCTCCGGGGGGTTTCCGACAGCCCCCGCCAAGCGGTCTCGAAACGGCGGAGGAAGTGATGCGCCGGGGATTCAAAGCACCGCCGTCAACCAACTCGAGATGTTCCAGGCCGGGTCGGTTATCGTTTCGTCAGGAAGAAGTCGACTTCATCCGTGGCGTGACCGGGAAGCGCTGAAAGTTCCCCACTGTGGTGGCCGTTTGCGCCCATCCTTCCCCATGAGCACCGCGCATGTCTCAGAAGTCATTTCTTCAGCACGGCTTGAGACTGCCGACGGCGATGGTCGGCGTCGTGCTCATGGTGTGGTCCGCATCGGGAATGGCGCCGAGCGCCCGCGCCGCCGAGATCAGCGCCGCCGAGCCCAGCGCCGATGAGCGTGGCCTCGAGCTCTTCGTAGGCCTCCGCGACATCCTCGTCCACCGCTGCGCCGGATGCCATGGCGCCGACAACGCGAGTCGAGAAGGGGGCCTCGATCTCTCCACGCGGGAAACGCTCCTTGCCGGTGGGGGGCGCGGTCCGGCGGTCGTGGCGGGGAGGGCCGCGGAGAGCCTTCTCTACCGACTCGCCGCGAAGCTCGAAGAGCCGCACATGCCGGAGGAGGGGGATCCGCTCCCGGCCGACGTCCTGGCCCGGCTGGCCGAATGGATCGATCGGGGTGCCCCCTACGACCGCCCGCTGATCGAGGCGGCCGACCGGGGCGCCTGGACGGAGCGGACGATCGATCCGCTCGCGCGCGCGGCTTGGCCGTTCACGCCGCTCTCCGCCGTCGCCCTGCCCACCCCCGCCGATCCCGATGGCTGGTGCCGCACGCCGATCGACCGCTTCATCCTCGCCCGCCTCCGGGAGGCCGGCCTCGCACCGGGCCCGATGGCCGACCGCCGCACGCTCCGCCGCCGACTCGCCGCCGATCTGACGGGCCTGCCGGCGACGCCGACAGAGATCCGGGCCTTCATCGACGACAGCCGGGAAGAAGTGGTCGCGGAGGCGGTCGACGATCTCCTCGCCCGGCCTTCGTTCGGCCAGCGTCAGGCCCAGCACTGGCTCGACATCGCCCGGTACGCCGAGAGCTTCGGCTACGAGCAGGACTACGACCGGCCCCATGCCCACGCCTACCGCGACTTCGTTGTCTCCGCCTTCCATGACAACCTCCCCTTCGACACCTTCCTCCGCTGGCAGATCGCCGGCGACGAGCTCGCCCCCGACATCCCCGCCGCGCGGATCGCCACCGGATTCCTCGCGGCCGGCGCGTTCCCGACCCAGCTGACCGAGAAGGAGTTCGAGAGCGCACGTAGCGGCGAGCTCGACGACATCGTGTCGACGATCGGCACCGCGATGCTCGGGCTCACCGTGGGGTGTGCCCGCTGCCACGACCACAAGTTCGATCCGCTGCCGCAGGCCGACTACTACCGTCTGGCCGCCACCTTCACCGCCACCGTCCGCTCAAACGCCGAGATCGCGATTGCCCCCGAGCGCCACGCGCTGGCCGTCGCCGCCTGGCAGGCGGAGCTCGACCGAGCCGTCGCCGCCCGCCGGCGGATCGAGGAGGAGGAGCTCCCGGCCCGCTTCGATGCCTGGATCGATGCCAGGATCGCGGCCTGGCAGCCAGCCGACGCGGGCTCCGCCCCCGACTGGCACCCCGGCCGACTCGTCACGGTGACCAGCCGGGCCGGCACGCCGCTGACGGCGCTGGCCGACGGATCGTTCCTCGCCGGGGGGGCGCCTGCCAACGACGACACCTACACCTTCACACTCGACTTCCCCTCCGAGCCCCTCGTCAGCCTGCGCATCGACGCGCTGGCCGATCCGTCGCTGCCGCGCGGGGGCCCGGGGCGCGTCGCCCATGGCAACTTCGCCCTCTCCAACCTCACCGTTGCCGCCGCCCCGATTCCCGCCGCCGGGGCCGAGCCGGTCTTCAGCCCGGTGAAGCTTGGCGCCCCCCGGGCCGACTTCTCGCAGCCGGGCCTCGACGTCAGCCACGCCATCGACAACAGCCCGACCAGTGGCTGGGCGGTCGATCCCCACGTCGGACAATCGCACGTGGCCGTCTTCGATTTCGCCGAGCCGGTTGGGTTCCCCGCCGGCTGCCGGCTGATGGTGACCCTCGACTTCCGCACCAGCCCCCACCATGCGATCGGGCGGCCGAGAATCGCTGCCGCCACCGTCGCCGGGTTCGCCCCGATTCCGGTCACGCCAGAAGCTGATCCGGTCGATCGGGCCCGCAGCGATGCCTGGCTGATCGGTCACTTGGTGGCACGGTCGGACCGGACGGCCGCTGAATCTGCCGAGCTGCGCCGGCTCCAGGCCGGCTCCGACGAGGGCTGGCGGGCCGCCGATGCTTTCGTCCACACCTTGGAGGGGGCGCGGCCGAAGCCGGAGACCGTCACGGCGCTGGTTGCCGGCGACCATCTCCCGCCGATCCCCCATCATGCCGATGGCCGCGGCTATCCGCACGCCTATCCCGAGACCTGGTTTCTCCGTCGCGGCGACGTCCGCCAGCGCGAGGGGGTCGCCACGGCGGGGTTTCTCCAGGTCCTCTCCCGAGCGCCGGAAGAAACGTGGCGCCAGGGAGCGGGGCAGGAGACTGTCGGCGCGGGGCGCCGCGCGGCCCTGGCCCGCTGGATCACCGATCCCGAAGCCGGAGCGGGCAGCCTCGCGGCCCGCGTCATCGTCAACCGGATCTGGCAGCAGTATTTCGGCACCGGCTTGGTCGCGACCCCAAGCGATTTCGGCGCCCAGTCCGATCCTCCCTCCCACCCGGAGCTCCTCGAGTGGCTCGCCGGTGAGCTTGTCCGTGGCGGCTGGCGCCTGCAGCCGATCCATCGGCTGATCGTCACCAGTGCCACCTACCGCCAATCGTCGACGGCCGCGCCGCGCGCCCTCCTTGAGGATCCGCGCAACCGTCTCCTCTCCCACTTCGGTCGCCGGCGCCTCGACGCTGAGGGGGTCCGCGATGCCCTTCTGGCGATCTCCGGGGCCCTCGATCCGTCGTTCGGGGGGCGCGCGGGCCCCGACGACGCGTCACCACGGCGGAGCCTCTACCTCGACGTCAAGCGGAGCCGGCCGTCTCCCTTCCTGCGGGCTTTCGACGCCCCCGACCGGGTGACGGGGATGGGGAAGCGGGCCGTCACGACCACCGCGCCGCAGGTCCTCCTCCTCATGAATGGCCCGGCGGTCCGCCGCTGGGCCGAGGCGTTTGCCGCGCGGGTCGTCGCCGAGCCTTACCGCTTCCGCGACGAGGTCAGCGACGAAACCGCGCCGATCGACACCGCCTATGCCCTGGCGCTCGGCCGGGCCCCGACCGACGATGAGCTGGCCGAAGGGGTCGCCTTCCTCGCCGGCCAAACCGCAGCGTACGCCGCCGCGGGACTCTCCGATCCCACCACCACGAGCTTGGCCGACTTCTGTCAGGTGCTCCTCGGGCTCAACGAAACCCTCCACGTCGAGTGAACCTCCATGCCGCCACTGCTCCATTCCAGGCCGCCGCTGTCTCTCCCCCGGCGAACGCTGCTGGCACGCTGCGGCGCGGGATTCGGCCTCCTCGCGCTCGATCGCCTCCTCGCCGAGGAAGGGCCGGGGGCACAGACGAGCACCGGCGGATCGCCCCATTTCGCCCCAAAGGCGAAGCGCGTGATCTGGCTGTTTATCAACGGCGGCCCGAGCCAGGTCGACACCTTCGATTACAAGCCGGAGCTGGCGAAGCGCGATGGCGAGCCCCTCGCCGGCTTCGATGCCAACACCGGGTTTTTCGCCGGATCGGTCGGCGGGCTGATGAAGAGCCCGTTCGCCTTCCGCCAGCATGGGGAGAGCGGCGCCTGGGTGTCGGAGATCTTTCCCCGACTCGCCGGCCATGTCGACCGGATGGCGTTCGTGAAGAGCTGCTGGACCGATTCCAATAACCATGCCCCCGCGCTCCTCCGACTCAATACCGGCAATACGCGCGTCGGCTCCCCCTGCACTGGCAGCTGGGTAACCTACGGCCTGGGGAGTGAAAACCGCGATCTCCCCGGCTTCGTCGTCATGGTCGACACCAAGGGGCGGGGGCTCCCCAAGGGCTATGCCCAAAATTGGTCGGCTGGCTTTCTGCCGGGCGCGTTTCAAGGAACGGGCCTCGATACCGCCGGGCCCCCGATCGCCAACCTCGCCCGCCGCGCGGCGATGACCGACCACGAGCAGCGAGCCCAGTTCGACCTCGCCGCGCGGCTCAATGCCCGCCACCGCGACCTGACCGGCACCGATAGTGAGCTCGAGGCCCGGATCGAGAGCTACGAGCTCGCCTACCGGATGCAGATGACCGCCCCGGAGGCCCTCGATCTTGCCGCTGAAACCCGCGAGACGCTCGATCTCTACGGTCTCGACGATCCCACCTGCGGCCATTTCGCCAGGCAGTGCCTGACCGCCCGGCGCCTCGTGGAGCGCGGCGTGAGATTCGTGCAGATCTATTCCGGCGGTGAGGAGAACCAGCAGAGCTGGGACGGCCATGCCGACATCCGCGGCAACCATGCCGGGTTCGCCGCCGAGACCGACCGCCCGATCGCGGCGCTCCTGGAGGACCTCGACCGGCGCGGGCTCCTCGACGAGACACTCGTTGTCTGGGGGGGGGAGTTCGGCCGCCTCCCGATCGCGCAGAAGGGGGATCAGCCTGGCCGCGACCACAACCCGCACGCCTTTACCATGTGGCTGGCGGGAGGAGGCGTGAAGGGGGGCGTGACGCATGGCGCGAGCGATGAGTTTGGCTTCAAGGCGGTCGAAAATCGGGTGAGCGTCAACGACCTCCACGCCACGATCCTCCACCTCCTCGGCCTCGACCATACGCGCCTGACGCACCGCTTCAACGGGCGCGACTTCCGGCTCACCGACGTCTCCGGCGATGTCATCCGCGGGATCGTGGCCTGAGTGGCTCCTGATCGCCACGATCGTCCGACGGCTCACTGACAGTTCACTGACGGACGAGGTGGCGGGGGAGATCGGCGACCCGGTCGCAGCCGAGCTGCTCCATCACCTGGAGAAGCTGCCGGGAAAGGATCTCCGCGGCGTGATCCCCCCCACGGTCGCCGAGGGCCGCTGCGGCATACATGAACGCCCGGCCGAGAAATGTGAACCGGGCACCGCTGGCCAGGGCCCGGGCGATGTCAGGCCCGGAGCGGATCCCACTATCGATCATCACGGTCGTCCGTCCCCCTACCGCCTCGACGATCGGCCCCAGCGCCCGGATCGACGACAGTCCGGCGTCGAGCTGCCGGCCGCCATGATTGGAGACAATGATCCCGTCGAGCCCGCGTGCCACCGCGATCTCGGCATCCTCCACCGTCGCCACCCCCTTGAGCACCATCTTCCCCTTCCAGCGGTCGCGGAGCCGGGCGAGGTCGTCGCCGGTGAGCCGGCCGGTGAATGTCCGATCCATGAAGTCGGCAAGCTGGCGGAGATCCATGTTCGCCGGCATGTAGGGGGTGAGGGATGCGAGCGTCGGCTTGCCACGCCGCAGCATCGTCATTCCCCACGCCGGGCGGAGGATCATCTGGAGGATCGTCCGCGGCGTCAGCCGTGGCGGCACGGCGAACTGATTGCGGATGTCGTGGGGGCGGTAGCCGAAGGTGGGAACATCGGCGAGGACGACGAGCACCTCGCACCCCGCCCGCTCCGCGCGGGCGAGGAGATCCTCCCGGATGGCCGGATCGACCGGATTGTAGAGCTGAAACCAAAACGCCCCCGCCGTGATCTGGCCGATCGTCTCCAGGCTCGCTGTCGTGCAGGTGCTGAGGATGAAGGGAAGCCGCCGGGCCGTGGCCGCCCGGGCGAGGGCCTCGCAGGCCCCGGGCCAGATCAGCCCCTGGAGCCCCACCGGACAAACGCCCAGCGGCGCTGCCCACGAGCGCCCAAACAGCTCGGTCTCGAGCGACACCGGTCCATGCTCGGCGAGATAAAACGGATGGAGCTTGACGTCGCGGAGATCGGCAGTGTTGCTCGCTAGGTTGACGTTGTCGTGGCAGCCGCCGTCGAGGAAGTCGAACACGAATCCGGGGATCCGAGCCCGGGCCGCCTGCCGCAGGTCGTCGACGGCGGGATAACGGTGATCGAAAGGGAGGGCCATGCGTTCGGGGAATCTCGCCGGGTCAGGGTCAGGGTCAGGGGCAGGATCAGGGCTGGGTGACAGTGACGAGCACAGGGGCACTGGCGAAGGTGTGCTTCATGACGAAATTGATCGTTGCATGGACCGTCACGGGGACGAGTTGCCGCTCCACCGGCGGGGCATCGGCCGCCGCCGTGAGCGTGATGTGCCCGACCGATTCACCCGCCGTCAGCAGGGTCTTGCTCCTGGCGCCGTCGACCTTCACCCCCTTGGGGAGCGGATTGCCGTAGGGGGTTTCGAGGTGCTGAAGCATCATGTCGAGCGTGATGTTGCCTTTGTAGTCCGGGGCCCGCTCGACGGTGATATCGAGCCGCTGCGAGTCCCCGGGCTTGAGCAGCACCGCGGTGCTGCTGACCGTGATCCCGCGGACGTCCATCGGCTTGGCCACCGAGACGGTATGGAGATCGACCGGGTAATGGCCGCGCCCGCCGCCGGGCATGTAGATCTCCTGGAGCGGATCGGCGCGGCTCTGGATCACCCTGGTCGATCCGTCCGCCGCCGTCACCGTCGCCTGCCCCGTGATCGTGACATTGCCCCATCCGGCGGGGGCATCGGGGGCGGCCTGGAGCCAGAGGCAGCCGTCGTTGCCGGTGGCCAGGATCCGGCCGGCGACGGCCGTCACCCCAGCGGGGAGGCCATCGATGCCTAAGTCGATGTCGCCGGTGAACCCGCCGCGCCGCAGGGCACGGACGTAGATCGGGGCGGCCAGACCGGGGGCGAGAAGGGTCTTGTCGGTGTCGACTTCGAGGACGAAGGTGGGAGAGGAGGGCCCGATCCGCAGGGCGTAGGGGAACCCCGCGCCGCCGCGGCCATGGAGGTCGCGGATCTCGACGAGGTAGGTGCCGTCGGCCGGTGCGGCAAAGCGTTCGACGTACGGGTCGGCGGAGAGGACGCGCTGGTAGGTGGCATCGTCGGCCTCGGCGAGGAGCCCGCCGTCGGCCTTCAGCACCCGCAGCTTGGCATCGAGATTCGAGCCCAGCCGGCGGGCGTGAACCTCGAAAGCAAACGCCTCCCCCGCCTTGGCCGTGAAGGCGAAGCGATCGGCCTGCCCGGGGCTGTCGAGCTCGCCGCAGATCACCGCCGGGCCGACAATCGCCGTCGCTCCGGCCGCCGCGTCTGGTCCATCGGCAGCCTGTGGCACCGCCGGCGCCGCCACCGGCTCGATGGTGATCGGATCGGTGGTGACGAGGATCCCGACCCCCCCGAGCGGCCGCCCCTCAAACACCGCCGCGACCCGTCGGACGCCGACCGGCGCGTCGGCGGGTACGGTGAAGGGCACCGGGCCGGGGAGCGGCGGCCCGGCCGTGAACAGCCGCGTGGCGACCGTCGCCCCGGGCGCCATCGCGAGCGGATGGACCGCCGTCACGAACGGCCGCCCTGAAGCCTCGATTGCATAGGTCCAATCGGCATTCCCCTGATAGCGGACATCGCGAACCTCGAGGAGATACTCCCCCGGCTCAAGCGTCGCGACGGCGAGGAGCGGGTCGCCAGCGAGGGCGTTGTCGCTGGCGGCGATCGTCTGGCCGGCGAGGCTCCGCAGCGTGAGGAGCGGGTCGACCCGGCTCTGCATGTCGTGGAGCCGGTTTTGCAGGCGCTGCGACACGAGGTGGAAAACCCACGGCCCGGCGGCCTCGACGCGGATCCTCCAGAAATCGACATCCTCCCCCTTCTCGAGGGCCCCGCAAAGCGTCGCTGGGAGGGTGACGGCCTGCGCTTTCTCGGCGGTGTCGTTGTCTGGCTGCTCCGCCGTCACCCCTTCGCGAACGACGACGAGTTGGCCGACGGTGCTCGCCCCGTGGGGGGTGATGACGCGGACGTCGCGGATCCCGGGGACGGCGCTGGCGTCGCAGCGGATCCGCAACCGGGTCGTCGACGCAGCGACGTCATTCTTCTCCCGATCCTCCGGCTTCTCGGATTCCGGGGGCACGACCTCGGCGAAAACCCCATCCCCGGTCACGATCACCGCGGTGGCCCCGGCGAGGTTGTAGCGGGCCGAGAGCTCGTGGTCGGTGGTGGCACCGACCACGGCCGCCGTAGGACGGAGGCTCATGAGCATCGGATAGCTGTTGCTCGTCTGGCCGAGGGCCGTCCCGGCGGGGACAGCCAGCCCGAGGAGGAGCGCCCAGCGGCAACAAGCCATGATCACCTCACGAACAGAAAGTGCTTGGAGTTGATCAACGCCCAGAGCAGGTCCTGAAGCCCCTCGGCGGGCGACGGGGAGGCGGCGACGATCTCCGCCGCGTCAGCCGCTTCCAGGGGCGACGGCGGCCGGGAGAGGGTCGCGAGGTACAGCTCCTCAACGCAAGCCGGAACGGGCGTGCCAGCCGCGAGGAGCTTCGCCACCCGGCCCGCGCCGTCGGCGACCTTCGTGGCGACGATGTCGCCGTTGAGCGTGTGGAGGGCCTGAGCGAGATTCTCGTCCGGGGTCCGCTCGCACTCGCAGACACTCGCCCGCTTCGGCTTCCCGAACGTGACGAGGAATGGGTTGGTGTTCGCGGCGGCCGCGTCGGGGAGCTCGATCGCCCGGGTGCCGAGGGGGAGGTTGGGGTATTTCGTCCGCACGCCGGTGGCCTCGTCGATGGCATCGAGAAGCGCCTCGGCGCCGAGGCGTTTGACCCGGTAGTGGCTGGAGAACCGCTCATCGGCGGCGTTGTCGGCGGTCGGCTGCGAATCGAGCTGGTAGAGCCGCGAAGTCATGATCAACCGCATCAGCCGACGGACGTCGAAACCGCTGCCGCGGAGCTCCGCCACGAGGAGATCCATCAGCGCTGGATTCGACGGTGGATTGGTCGAGCGGAGGTCGTCGACCGGCTCGACGAGCCCACGTCCAAGCAGGAAAGCGACGTAGCGGTTGACGATGTTCCGGGCGAAGGAAGCGTTGTCGGCGGCGGTCAGCCAACTGGCCAGGGCGATCCGCCGGTCGTCGGCGTCCTCCACCGACTCTCCCCCCAACGGCGTCGGCTTCATGATCGCCCCGGAGCGCGGATGCGACACCTCCCCCGACGGATTGACGACAACGACCGTCTCGCCGCCGAAGATCCCGAACTCAGCGCTGTTCTTCGAGGCGACGCGGGCGAAGTAGGCGGCGAAGCCGTAGTAGTCGGATTGCGAGAGCCGTTCGTAGGGATGGTGGTGGCACTTGGCGCATTGCAGCCGGACCCCGAGGAACAGCTGCGCGGTCGACTCGGCGAGATCGGCGGGATTGTTGGCGATGCGGAAATAATTGGCCGGGCCGCTGGCGAAGATCGAGCCCTTGGCGGTGATCAGCTCGGTCACGAACCGGTCAAATGGCTTGTTCGTGCGGAAGCTTTCCTGGAGCCAATTGTGGAGGGCCCACATCCCGCTCTCGCCGAGCACGGCCGAGTTGTTGCGGATCAGATCGGCCCACTTCAGGCTCCACCAGGCGGCGTAGCGATCGACATACCGGTCGCGGGCCGGATCGCCAGTCAGGCCGAGGAGCTCGTCGACGAGCCGCTCCCGCTTGTCGGGCGCGGTCGAGGCGAGGAAGGCGCGGGCCTCGTCGGCCGTCGGCAGGGCGCCGATGGCGTCAAGGTGGGCGCGCCGCAGAAAGGTCGCGTCGTCGCACAGCCCCGAGGGGGTCAGACCGATCTCGGCGAACTTTTCCCCGACCACCGCATCGAGCGGATGGGGGCTTTTCCAGCTGGAGAGATCGGCGGCAGCGGCGAACGGGACAACGAACGTGGCGATCGTCGCCTCGCCACCGAACCGGGCCATCACCGCCCCCTGGCCCCTGCCGAGCGTCGTCGCCACCCCGGCCGGCGACACCTTCACGACCCCCTCGTCCACCGCGTCAAACCGGCTCCAGCCGGTGACGTCGCGGCGCCGGCCGTCGGCGTAAGTCGCCACCACGCGGATCTGCTGTGTCGCCCCCGGGCCCGCCACGCGTTTCGCCGGCTCAACCTCCAGCCCCGTGACTGCCGCGGAGGTGCCAGTCGGGCCCGGGCTACCGGCGGCGATCCAGGCGGCCAGGAGCGCGTAGTCGGCGGAGTCGACGGCGAGCCGCGGGCCGCCGCCATGCGGAATTGAGTGGCTCGCTTTGGCGAGGAGGAGGCTCCCGGCAGGATTCGTCGGGCAGACGCGGCGCCCGCGCGAGGCGAGCACAATCGAGCTGAAATCGAGCTGGGGATCGAAGGCCATCACCGAGAGGACAAAGCCCCCCTTGCCGTATTGGCTGGCATGGCAGACGCCGGCGTTGCAGCCGGCGCGCGAGAGCACCGGAAGAATGTCAGCTTCGAAGTCGGCCCGTGCCCCCTCCGCGTGCCCCGTCACCACCACCTCGACCGTCGTCGTCTCCCCCCCGACCGCCACGACGATCCGCGCCACGCCGTCGCCCACCGCCGACACCACCCCGTCGGCCGACACCCGCGCCACCGCCGGGTCCGCGCTTGAGTACGCCGCCGCATGAGTCAGGTCGTCGGCCCGCTCGCTGCCAGCGGGATCCTCAGGCCCCCCGCGCACAAGGAGTTGGACGCGCTCGAACCGACCGTCGAGCTCGACCCGGCCGGGGAGAACGACCAGCCCGGCGGCCGAGGCCAGCCCCGCCGCGCAGCCGGCCGGGCCGAGCAAAGCGAGGAGCAGCAGACAGCGCCGGAACCACGGCCGACAGACGTTTCGCCAGTTCAGATCCATGGGCGCACCGGTTCCCCCTCGATGAGCCGGATCGGCCGGCCGTCGGCCGCGGTGACGGTGAGGTCGGTGGGGATGCTGAGCTTGTGATAGATGGTGGCGACGACGTTTTCCGTGAACGTCTCGTGCGACTTCGGCACGCCCCCCTCGGCATCGGTTTCGCCGAGGACAAGCCCACCGGGAATCCCTGCCCCGGCCATGACGACAAATCCGGCACTCGCCCAATGGTCGCGGCCGATGGCCGGATTGATCTTCGGGGTGCGGCCGAAATCGGTCATCCAGACGACGAGCGTCTTGTCGAGCAGCCCCTGCTGTTCGAGGTCGATCAAGAGCGCCGGGATCGCCTGATCGATCGCCGGCATCCGCCCTTTCAGTCCGTTGAAGCAGTCGGTGTGGTGGTCCCAGCCCGGATCGCTGACGGTCACGAACCGAACCCCAGACTGCACAAGCCGGCGGGCGAGGAGGAGCCGCTGGCCGAAGGAGGTTCGCCCGTAGTCATCGCGCAGCGTTGTCGGTTCGGTGCCGATGTCGAAGGCCCGCTTCGTCTCCGGCGCCGTGATCATCGTGAAGGCGGTCTTGTAGTGCTCGTCGAGGGCATCGTAGGCGGTCGGCTGCCGGTCGGCGGTGCGCTGGAGCCGGTCGATGCGGGCGAGGATGGCGCGGCGCCGGTCGATCCGCGTCAAATCCATGTCGAGCGGCGGGGTGATGTCGCGGACGGAGAACTTGTCGGCATTGGCGTCGGCATGGATCTCGAACGGGCCGTGCGCTAGCCCCAGGATCCCCGGCATCCCGCCGTTGCTGGAGCGATCGACGTGGGCCCCGAGTTGGATGAAGGGGGGGAGGGCCGACTTGAAGCCGTGCTCGTGGGAGACAACCGAGCCGACACAGGGATAGACGAGCGTCGGATTGACGTTCCGCCCCGACATGCACCAATGGTCGGCCACGCCATGGCCGGCGTTGCGCGGGTTCCAGCTGCGGAGGAGCGAGTAGCGGCCCAGTTCCCGGGCCATCCGCCCGCACAGCTCGGTGAAAAACACCCCCGGCACCGCCGTGGAGATTGTCGATAGCGGCCCGCGAACGCCGTCGGAGGCCTGTGGCTTGGGGTCGAAGGTGTCGTGGTGGCTCGTGCCCCCCTGCGTCCAGATGAAGATGCAGGAGACATCACTGGCGGCATGGCCGGTATTGGCCAGGGCCCGCGTCGGGCCGAGGGCTCCCGCGACCGACAGTCCGGCCAGGCCGCCGGCGAGAAATCCGCGCCGATTCGCCATCGCCCCAGAAACGAGTCGTGTCATCGCACCTCCCCACGGCCCGCTCGGCGGCCAAAGAGCCGCCGAAAAGCCGTAAAAACCTAGTTCGCCCGGGAAGACTGTAGCTCACCGGGAGGCAGCGGGGCAAGTTCGCCGGCCGCCGCAGGCTTTTGCAAACCTTCTTTTGCAAACCTTGTGCCGCCAACGACTTGGGACAACCAACCGGGCCCTCAGAATCGCTCGCTCCGGCGCGGAGGCAGCGGCTTTGTCAGCGCCGTGGGCCGATCTGGCGGAGGTCGTCGAGGTCGCCGCGTAGCTCCCGGCGGAAGGCGATCATCCACCGGCCGTTGAAGCCGGGCAGGCTCCACACCCCCCACATTCTCCCCTCACCGTCATGCTGCCCCTCGTAACGGACCGAGTGGCGGCCGAGGTAGTCCTTCAGCAGCGACACCCGGCCGTCGTCGCTGATCTCCCCGTCGAGCGTGAAGGGGCCGATGATGTCGGTCCCCTCGCCGGCAACCAGCCGCCCCTCGACGGCCACGCGGAGGCTCTCCATCGGCTGTCGGCCGTGAAACACCTGCTCCCACCACCCCTCGCAGGGGACCAACCGGCCATCGACACCCATCACACCCTCCTCGGCCGGCGTCCTGCCCGGCAGTCGAAGATCGACCTACGCGCCCGCGCACCCCGCTGCCGTCGCAGGCTGCTACGGGGCGCTGGGCCCCCCGGTTCACCGGCGGCGCACACCGAGCCCGCGTCAGGGAGGTGCCGCGGCCGGTGACGCCGCGGCGGTGTGGCCGGTCATCCGCAAGAAGACCACGGTCAGGTCGTCCCACAGCGAGTAGGCGACTGGCGTCAGCAGGAGCGTGAGGAGGAGGGAGAGGACCTGCCCGCCGAGGATCACCTTCGCCATTCCCGCCCGCGAGGCGGCCCCCGGCCCTTCCCCCATCGCCATCGGGATCATCGCCGCCACGAGCATCACCGTCGTCATCAGGATCGGCCGGAGGCGGACGGCGTTGGCCTCGAGGATCGCCCGGTCGCGCGGCACGCCCCGGCTGCGGAGGACATTCGTGTAGTCGACCTGAAGGATGCCATTCTTCTTCACGATCCCGAAGAGCATGAACAGACCAAACATCGCGTAGATGTCGAGATTCGTCCGGAGGAGAATGAGCGAGAGAATCGCGAAGGGAATCGTGAGGGGGAGGGCGAGGAGAATCGTGATCGGGTGAACGAGGCTCTCGAACTGGGCCGCGAGGATCATGTACATGAACAGGAAAGCCAGCGCGAAGGCGATCACGAAGTTGGCCATCGTGTCGTTGAGATTCTTCGCCTGCCCGATAAACTCCCAGCGGTAGTCGGCCGGCAGGTCGAGCGTTTTGACGAACGCGGCGAGATCGTCGACCCCCTCGCCGAGCGCTTTCCCCTCGAGGTTCGCCGAGACCACCACCTGCCGCTGCCGCGAGAAGCGCTCGATCGTGCTCGGCCCCTGGGCGTCCTCGAAGTCGGCGACATTCCCCAGCTCGACCACCCCGATGCCCGGCTTCGACGAGGGAACGGTGAGCCGGGCGATGTCGGCCGGGTCGTCGCGGAATCCTTGGTCGGCGCGGAGCCAGACGTCGTACTGCTGGTCGGCCTCCTTGTAGGTGCTGACCGGGAAGCCGCCAACGAGGACGTTGGTTGTCGCCGAGATCGCCTGGATCGAGACACCCAGCTCGCTGGCCCGCTCCCGGTTGGGGACGATCCGCATCTCCGGCTTGCGAAACGACAGGCTCGTGTCGACGTCGACATACGGCCCCTGGGCCCGCATCCAGTCGGTGATCGTCTGCGAATAGAGCTGGAGCTTCTCCATGTCGGGGCCACGCAGATTGAGATCGATCATCACCTGCCGGAAGCCGGAGCCCGAGATCGCTGCCACGTCTTGAACTGCCGCCCGTAGGTCGGGATAGTCGACGAGGATCCGCCGGGCCTCTTGCATGACTTCAAACTGGCTGTAGTCCCGCTCCCTTAGGTCGATCAGCCGGCAGTAGATGCCGGCGCGCGTCACCTCCCCCTGGCCCCGGGCGGTGCGGCCGCTGGTGTCGCCGATCGTTGTGAACGTCTTCGTCACGCCGCGCACGCTCCGCAGCCGCTGCTCGACCTCGGCGAGGACCTCGTCGGCGCGCTCCAGCGACGTCCCTTCCGGGAGTGTGACGACAACCTCAAACTCGCTGGTGTCGTCGCGCGGGACAAAATCCTTGCCGACGATCTTCATGAGCGTCGGGGTCGAGGCAAACACACCGACCGACACGAGCACGATCAGCCAGCGGTGCGCGAGCGAAAACCGCAACGCGGCCATGTAGAAGCCTTCCACCAGCCGCCACACCGGCCCCCCTTTCGTGGCGGCGAGGCCATCCTCCGCCTTGAGAAAACGCGAGCAGAGCGCCGGCGTCATCGTGAACGAAATCATCATGCTCATGAGGATCGAAAAGGCGACGACGTAGCCGAAGGAAACGAAGAACCGGCCCACTCTCCCCCCCATGAAGATCACCGGGATGAAGATCACCAGGAGCGAGAGGGTGGTGGCGACGACCGCCAGCGCGATCTCCGCGGTCGCCGAGGCGGCCGCCTCGCGAGCCGACAGCCCATACTCCTCCATGTGGCGGAAGATGTTTTCGTGGACGACCACCGCATCGTCGACGACGATTCCGATCGCCAGAATCAGCCCCAGCATCGTGATGTTGTTGATCGTGAAGCCCATCAGCTCCATGAAGGCAAAGGTGGCGATCATCGACGTCGGGATCGAGAGCGTAGCGATGAGCGTCGTCCGCCAGTCGCGCATGAAGAGGAGGATCGTCAGGCTGACGAGGACCGCGGCGAGGAGGAGATGGACCTGGACCTCGTGGATCGAGTTCTCGATGAAGCGCGACTGGTCGCGGATGATCTGCACCTCGACGTCGTCCGGGAGCACCGCCCGGATCTCCTCGAGGCGGTGCTTGACCGCCTCGACGACCGCGACGGTGTTGGTGCCCGACTGCTTCTGGATGATGAGGCTGACCGCCTGATCCCCCGGCCCCGGGTCCGCCGACAGACTCGTCCACAGCCGGCTCAACCCGCGCGGCTCCTCGATGGAGTCGGTGACGGTGCCGATGTCCTGGATGCGGATCGGCTGGCCGTGCCGGTTGGCCACGATCAGCTGCGCGAAGTCGGCCGGCGCGCGGATCCGCCCCATTGTCCGGAGCACGACTTCCTTCGGCCCCTGGTCGATCCGTCCGCCGGGCTGCTCCTGATTCTCCCTCGTGATCGCCTGTCGGACATCCTCGATCGTGAGGTTGTGATATTTCTGGAGCCGGTCGGTGTCGATCGAGATCTGGATCGCCCGCTGCCGCCCGCCGACGAGGATCACCGCCCCGACGCCCGAGAGGCTCTCGAGATCCTCCTTGATCTGCTTCCGGGCGATCTCGGTGATCTCGCGGGCGTCGCGGCGGCCAGAGATGGCCAGCGTGAGCACCGGCGCGGCGTCGAGGGCGAACTTATCGATGATCGGGCTGTCGGTCCCCTCGGGGAGCTGGCCGAGGATCGTTCGCACCTTGGCGTCGATCTCCTGGGCGGCGACGGCGCCGCTCTTCTCCAGGACAAACTCGATTGCCACCTGCGACATCCCCTCCTTCGTCGTCGACCGCAGCTGCTCGATCCCGGAAACCGTGTTGACGATCTCCTCGATCGGCTTGGTGACCCCCGTCTCCATCTCCTCGACGCTCGCGCCACGGAGCGTCGTGGTGACGGTCACCAGCGGCAAGTCGACGTTGGGAAACAGATCGACCCCGAGGCGCGGGTAGGCCGAGAGCCCGAGGACGATCGGCGCAATGACAAGCATCGCCGTGAACACCGGCCGACGGATGCACACATCCCAGATCGTCATGGCACCGTCGCCACACCGCCGGCGGCCCGCACACGGACCGGCGTGCCGTCGGTAAGGAGGGCCAGACCGGAGGTGATCACGCCGGCCCCGGCCGTCACCCCGGCAGGGATCTCGATCCACCGCCGCAAGACGCCAGTGTCATCGATGACGTCGAGCCGAACCCCCGGCTCCACCGGCACCGCCACGGCATGCCCGTCGACGGCCAAAAAAAGCTTCGTGACCCCGGCGAAGCGGACGAGCGCCTCCTCCGGCACGGTGACCGCATCGGCCCGACGATCAAGGAGGATCGAGGCTTTGGCGAAGGCACCGGGCTTGAGGCGGTGATCGCCGTTGGGAACCTGCACCTCAACGTCGAACGTCCGGCTCGCCGTGTCGATCGTGGGATGAACGCGAACGACATGCCCGCTCACCGGCACACCGGGGAGACTCTCGACCGCGAGGTCGACTTCCTGACCCGGGCTGATCGTCGCCGCATGCCGCTCCGGCACCGCGGCCTTGAGCTTGAGAACGTCTTCGACGACGAGACGGAAGAGGATCTCCGCGGGCATCGAGCGGATGACCTCCCCTTCGGTGACGTGGCGGGCGGCGACGATGTAGGTGTGGGCCACGCTGCTGAGCTCGTCGGTGCTTACTTCACCGGGCCGGCGGAAGGTGCGGACCTCGATCGCCGGGGCGACGACGCGCGTGTCGCCGAGCCGCTTCCGGGCCGTCTCGAGGACCGCCTCGCGGTGCCGGACCGCGGCGAGGGCCTGCTCGGCCTCGAGGAGCCGCTGCTTGCGGTCGAGCCGGGC
>CAMBFA010000045.1 GCA_945865325.1 Candidatus Kuenenia stuttgartensis | reverse complement strand
GAACCGGCGTCGGCGGTGGAGTGGGCGGAGTGCTCGGGCGCGTTCATGCGATCTCGCTTGCTTGAAGGGAGGGGAAAATCCATGCCGTTTCCCCCCGGAAACGGCATGTGAGGATCGGCACTATAGCAAGGGGGGGCGGTTCACGGAATCGGGGGCGTTCTGCCCGGGCAGGCCGCGGGGGAACCGGGCTTGAGGGGCTGTTGACCCCGGGTTTCCCGAGCGCGTACCCTCCCGCCCCCGTCCAACCCGTTCCCGGCCATCCGTCCCGGCCGGAAGTCCCCTGCGCCCCATCCCTTGAATACCAGCTTCCAAAGCTTCTCCGACACGCTCTGGACGGTCGTGCGCTGGACTGTGCCCGTCACGGTCGCGGCCGTGATCGCCGCCGTCGCCATCGGGTCGAACCGGCTCGGCGAGGAGGTGCGGATCCGCGCCGAGGCGCGGCTGGCGCGGGAGTTCCCCGATCTCGTGGTCCAGGTGCAGGGGGCGAGCGTCGTTTCCGGGGAGGGGCTCGTTCTTCGCGGTGTCTCGCTCACCGACCCGAAGATGCCCCAGCAGTGGCGGCAGTTGGTATGGATCGACGAGGTGCGGCTAGCCTGCGGGACGACGCTCGCGGACCTCTCCGGCGGCAGCCCGAAGATCGGCGCGGTCCGTGTCCGGAGGGCGGTGGTCCATGTCGTGCGGCATCACCAGGGGATGTGGAACATCGCCCGCCTCACGCGCCGGGCCGGCGATGGGACGATGGTGCCGGTGAGCGTCGAGGATGGCACGCTCCTGGTCGATGACCTCCGGCTCCAAGCCCGGACGACGCTCCGCCGCGTTCAGGTCGACCTCCAGCCCGAGGCCCAGGGCGCCGTCGCCGTCCGGGGCAGTGCCGATGGCGATTTGTTCGACCGGGCGAGCGTCCAGGGGAGGCTTGTCCCCGCCACCGGCGCCTTCGACCTCACCGGGGCGATCGAATCGATCGACGTCGCCCCCCGCCTCATGCAGTTGGTGGCAGCCGAGACGGAGTCGCTGGTGTCGGCGGAGCGGGCGGCCGAGATCCGCCGCTTCGGCGGCGGCCTGCGGGGACGGATCGATCTGGGGTGGCGGGCCGCCGGCTCCCTCGGCGACCTCGGCGCTACCCAGACGACCGTGGCCGCCCGGTTGGAATCGGGGCGCTACGAACATGCCTCGCTCCCTTTTCCGCTCCGCGACATCTCGGCGGCCTTCGTCGTCGACCGGACGGGGGTGCGCTGCGAGCGGCTCGAGGCCCACACCGGTTCGGCGCTCCTCCGCGGCTCAGGGCGGTTGGGCGGATGGAGCCGTGAGGCCGACTTCGACCTCCTCCTCGAGGCCGATCGCCTCGTCGTCGACCGGCAGTGGGAAGGGCTCCTTCCCGATGCCTGGAAGGTGCAGTGGAGCCGGCTTCTCCCCGCCGGCGAGGTTGATCTGCGCGCCCAGTTCACCCGCCGCTTGGGCGCGATCGACCCGAAGGTCTCGGTCCGTTGCCGGAACGCGTCGCTCACCCACTATCGTTTCCCGTACCGCGTCGACCGCACCGTCGGCACCGTGGTCGTCGACGGCGGTTCGGTGGCCATCCATCTCACCGGGCAGGCCGGCGGGCGTCCGGTCCACATCGAAGGGGCCTTCCGGTCGACGCCGCAGGGGACGGCCGGCGCTCTCGAGGTCCGCGGCGACGCGATGCGCGTCGACGACGGCGTGCTCGCCGCGATGCCCGCCCGCAGTCAAGCGATCGTCCGTTCGCTGCGCGCCGCCGGTGTCTTCGATTTTGTCTTCCGGCATGAACGCGATGCCCGTTTCCCCGTCGGCCACTCCAATTCCCTGGCGATCCGCCTCGTCGACTGCTCGATGAACTACGCCGGCTTCCCCTATCCGCTGACGAAGGTGCAGGGGAGCCTGCGGATGCAGGATGGCACCTGGACGATCCGCGACATCGTCGGCAGCAACGACACCGGGACGGTGCACTGCACCGGCGGGCTCGTGCCCCGCGGCGCCGACGACGGCGAGCTGACGCTCGAGCTGACCGGGCAGGGGGTGGTCATCGAACGCGAACTGCGCGACGCCCTCCCCCGCGGCGCCCGCAATGTCTGGGACGACCTCGACCCCCGCGGGATGATCGACTTCCAGGCCACGATTCGCCATGCCATCCGCGCTCGCGGCACCTCGGTCGAGGTTCGGGCCACGCCGCAAGGCGACACGGTGTCGATTGAGCCGTCGTGGTTCCCCTACCGTCTTGAGCAGCTCAAAGGGAATCTCGAGTGGAAGGACGGCCTGCTCCGCTTCGGCGGGGTACGCGGCCGGCACGCCCGGACGACCGTGGCCACCGACGGCATCTGCCGGTTCCTCCCCGATGGCGGCTGGCACGTGTCGTTCTCCCGACTGGCAGCCGACCGCTTTCGGGCCGAGCATGACGTCCTCGAGGCGATGCCCGCCGCGCTGCGACGCGCGATCGCCGCCGTCCGTCCGCACGGGCTGCTCTCGATCGACGGGTCGCTCGACATCTACTCGACCCAGTCGACGGCGGAGGGGCGCCCCGGTCCCGCCGCGGCCTCATGGGACATGCAGCTCGATCTCGAGCAAGCCTCGCTCGAGCTCGGCACCCCGATGGAGCACGTCCATGGCGGGGTCCACCTCCGTGGCCAAAGCGACGGGCGGAACTGGCGCTGCGACGGTGACATGCTGATCGACAGCGCCATCTGCCGCGGCGTCCAGCTGACGGGAGTCGAGGGGCCGTTGGCGATCGATGCCGCGGGGGTGCGGTTCGGTGCCGCGGCGGCGCGGGACGGGGAGGGGGAGCCGCGCCGACTCGTGGCCCGTCTCGCCGGAGGAACCGTCGCCCTCGACGGCCGGGTCGACGCCGGCGAGGGGGGTGGATTCACCCTCGCCGCAACCCTCTCCGACGCCGATCTCGAACGGATCACGGCCGACACCGGGCGGGGGTTGGCCGGAGGGGCGCGGCCCTACAAGGGGCGCGTGTTCGGTGGCCTCGAGCTCTCCGGTTCGCGGGCCGGATCCCATTCCCTCGTCGGCCGGGGGCAGATCCGTCTGCGCGATGCCGACATCTACGAGCTGCCCGTCGTCCTCGCCATGCTCAAGGTGCTCCGCGTCAAGGCACCCGATCTGCGGGCCTTCGGATCGTCGGTCATCGACTTCCGCGTGGAGGGGCCACGGGCCTACCTCGACAACATCGAACTCTCCGGTGATGCCATCAGCCTCGTCGGAAGTGGTGAATTTGAATTTGATTCGGTCGTCCATCTGACGTTTCGCTCGATCATGGGCGATTCGCAGTCGCAGTTGCCGGCGATGAAGTCGATGCTCGGCGGGGCGAGCGGGAGTTTTCTCCTCATCCATGTCGACGGCCCGCTCGCCAACCCCGACATCAAGAGCGAGGCCTTCCCCACGCTCGCCGCGGCGCTCCAACAATGGCAATTGCAGGCGCAAGCCCGCGACACCGCCGTTCCTCCGCCCCCGCCGGCGGCCCTGCGGGCCCCTCCCGGTGGGCGGCAGGCGGGATTCCTCACCCCCATTTCCCGCCCGGGGGTCGATGGGCAGCCCCCGTCGGCCGCCGTCGTGCCTCCCCTCGTCCCAGTGGCGAGTGCCGGCGGGGCAGCCGGCGGATACAGTGGGGCGCCTCCGCGGAACCCTTCCCCCACGTCCCTACCCGACGGATCCCCATGACGCCCGCCCCACTCCCCTTCGTGAAGATGCACGGTCTTGGCAACGATTACGTCTACATTGACGGATTCGCCGTGTCGGTCCCCGCCGATCCGCCGACGCTCGCCCGGCGGATCTCCGATCGGCACCGCGGGGTGGGTGGCGACGGTCTGATCCTCGTCGAACGCTCGGCCGTGGCTGCCGCACGAATGCGGATGTTCAACGCCGACGGGAGCGAGTCGGAGATGTGCGGCAACGGCGTGAGGTGCGTCGCCCACCTCGTCGTCTCGCGCGGTCATGCGCCGGCCGGGCCGGTGCGGATCGAGACCGGGCGCGGGGTGCTCGATCTCGTCGTCGATCCCACCGGCCGGCGGTCGTCGCGTGTCCGTGTCGATATGGGTGAGCCGATCCTCGGGCCGGCCCGGATCCCCGTCGACCATCCGGGGGAGCGCGTCGTCGACGCGCCCTGTTCGGCGCTCCCTTCCCCGGAGCCGTGGTGGGAAATCGCCGGCCTCGATCCGCGGATGACCTGCGTGTCGATGGGGAATCCCCACGTCGTCTTCTGGTGCCGTGATGTTGCCGCGGTGCCCCTCGAGGTTTTCGGGGCGCGGATCGAGACCGATCCGATCTTCCCCGCGCGCGTCAACGTTCACGTTGTCGAGGTGCTCGCGCCCGACCGCGTCCGGATGCGCACCTGGGAGCGGGGGAGCGGGATCACGCAGGCCTGCGGCACCGGGGCCTCGGCGGTGTGCGTGGCGGGTGTCCTCGGTCGCCGCACCGGGGAACGAATCAGAGCCGGTTTGCCGGGAGGCGACCTCGACTTGGAGTGGACGCCGGGGGGCCATGTCTTCATGACGGGCCCGGCCGAGGAGGTCTTCGAGGGGGTGTGGTCTGAGGCGTGAAGTCGGCCCGGATCGGATGCCGACAACACTCTTTGTGGGTGGAGGACGCGGCGGAGGACGCGGCCCCGGAGAAACACCAGGAAGGGATTCCGAGCGTGAAGATCACCTCGCCATTGGCCATCGGGGCCTCGTCGCTGGCAGCTGCCGCGGTCATCGGCCGCTGGATGGGGACCCTCGACTACCGGGTCGACTTCAGTGACCCGACGGTCGATCCCGTCCATCCTGACTACCGCGGGGCGAAGATCTACGTCTTCTGGCACGAGGGGATTCTCCTCCCGCTCCATCTCCGCGGGCATTCGAACATCTCGATGCTCCTCTCGCGTCACTGGGATGCCAACATCCTCGAGCGCGTGGCGCGGATGATGGGATTCGGCACCGTCCGTGGCAGCTCGTTTCACGGCGGATCGGCGGCGCTGCGGGAGCTCGTCTCCCGTGCGAGGAGCAGCAATCTGACGATCACGCCGGATGGGCCCCGCGGCCCCCGACGCCGGCTGGCGCCGGGCTGCGTGTTTCTGGCCGGCACGCTCGGTATCCCGATTGTCGCGATGGGGTTGGGCTATGACCGACCTTGGCGAATGAAGACCTGGGATCGGTTCGCCGTGCCCCGTCCCTGGTCTCACGCCCGGGCCATCATCAGCCGAGCGATCCACGTCCCACCGGGCCTCGACCGTGACGGGATCGAGCGACACCGGGTGGGCATCGAGCGGATCCTCGTGCGGCTCTCCGACGACGCCGAGCGCTGGGCAGGCTCGGGGCTGAGCCGCGCCGGGGATCGCGCCGCGCGCCCCGAGCCATCACGGGTGGCGGCGTGGGCTGCGGCGCTGCCGGGGCCACGCGGAGTGCCGCTCGAAGCCGAACTCGAGCGCGTGCTCCCCGTCGAGCCGCGCCTCCCGAGCGCTGCGGCGTGAGCCTTCCCGCGCGGCCCTTGCCGGACGGGAGAGGATTGTCGGCTCGACGCCGCGGCCGCCGCATGCCGAGCAGTTCTAGGGTGGAAGGGGGGAACAAAACGGCCTTCCGTGCGATGCGGGCGCGGTTTGCCAGCATGGTTTGACAGCATTGCTTGCACCCCTATACTCGCGCCGACGATGTCGCGAAGGCGGTCCAAGGATGGATGCAGAAAACCAATCAAATTCATCGCGCCGACGTTTGTCCGACGGAAAAAAGGCGGCGCAAAAGGTCCGCTCGCCGGGCCGGGGGGTTGATCAGGCTCCGCTCGGCGACTCGATCCGGGCCGAGTTCCGGTCGCGGATCGGGGAAGACCGCCACGACGTCTGGTTTGGTGACAACCTCGGGATCGTGGTGGAGCCCGGCACTGACGGGGGGCCGGTGGTGACGGTCCTGGCCGGGACATCGTTCACGCACGATTGGCTCCAGCGGACGTTCCGGGACGATTTCGCCGCCGCGGTCGAACGCGTGCTGGGGCGATCGGGCGGTCCGGTGCGGGTCGTATGGGGCCCGTTCGTGGCCGCACCCTCCGCTGGCGACGACGTTGCTGCGGTGATCGATCCTCCGGCGGTCGGGGGGGAAGTGGGGATCGGGCGCGAGGTTGCTGGCCGACGCCGCGCTCCGAGCGCCCGATCAGGCAGCCAGCGGCCCGGGCGCGGCTCTTTGCCCGGCGGGGAGCCTGCCCAGTTGGACGCCGGTATCGGCAGCCGGATGGATCGGGGCGGGGCTGGTGCCGCCGCTCCCCGGGCCGCAGTCCAGTCGGGTGCGGCACCGATCGCGGGCGGGGAAGCAGGGCAGGGGAGTGGCCGCCCCGCCAACCCGGCCCGCCCCTTGCTGACGCTCGAGCAGTATGTCGTCGGCGTGGGGAATCGAATGGCGCACGCGGCGGCGGCCCTGGCGGCCGAGCAGCCCGGGGCGATGTCCCCCCTGGTGCTCCACGGTCCTGGTGGTGTCGGCAAGACTCACCTTTTCGAGGGCATCTGCCGGCGAACGCGCGAACGCTTCCCCCGGGCGGCGATGGTCATGCTCTCGGCGGAGCAGTTCACGACGACGTTCCTCGAATCGCTCCATGGCCGTCGCGGTCTGCCGGGATTCCGCCGCTCCCTCCGGGCCGCTGATCTGCTCGTCATCGACGACATCCAGTTCCTCATCGGCAAGAAGGCTACGATCTCGGAGCTCCTCCACACTCTCGAGACGCTCCAGCGGGCCGGGAAGCAGGTGGTGTTTGGAAGTGATCGGGATGTCGAGTCGCTGGCGGAGCTCGGGGCCGATCTCCAGGCCCGGTTGCGGGGCGGGATGTGCGCCCGTGTTCTGCCCCCCGATGAAGCCACCCGAACCGGGATCGTCGAATCGCTCGCCGCCCGCCGCGGCCTGCAGGTTCCTCCGGACGTCGTGGCCTTCGTCGCCGCGCGGATGACGCGGAACACCCGTGAGCTCGCCGGGGCGGTCAATCGTCTCGAGGCCACCAGCCACATGCTCGGGATTCCCGTGACGCTCGACATGGCGGAGGAATGTCTCGCCGAGCTCGTTCGCTCGAGCACGCGGGCAGTCCGGATCGCCGACATCGAACGCGCCGTCTGCACGGCGCTGGGGGTCGATCCGGGCAGCCTCCAGTCCTCCTGCCGTGTCCGCCGCGTCAATCATCCGCGTATGCTGGCGATGTTCCTGGCCCGGAAGCATACGCCGGCGGCCCTCGCGGAAATCGGGGCCTACTTCGGCCGCCGCAGCCATTCGACCGTGATCTCGGCCCAGCGGACCGTCGATGGCTGGATCGCGTCGGGGAGTCGGCTCACGCTTGCCGACGCCGAGTGGGGGATCGAGGAAGCGATCCGCCGCGTCGAGGAGAATCTGCGGGTCGGATGAGACGCCGCTCGCCCCGGCGGCGGTCCGTGTCCGCTGTCAGGGATGGCTGCCACCGGGCCGATCACTCGCCCGGCTGTGGCGGCGGGAGGTCGTCTGCGACGAGGTTTTCCTCGAGCGTCGAGCGGTAGCGGACGCTCGATTCTTGTCCGCTGAAGCCGACGACGCGGCGGTCGACGCCGGTGGAACGGCGGATGACGCGGCCGGAGGGGATATCGAACTCGATCTCCCCGTTCCAGATCCGTTCCAGCAATCGCGATTCGAGTCGCGGGTCGTCGATCGGCGTCAGGACGGTCGTGTCGATGCCGATGACGGCGACGTTCTCTCGCACCGATTCCAGCCGGTAGCGGAGCCGGGTGCGGACCGATCGACGCGGCCCCCCGGGAACTTCGACGACGACCTCCTGCGGAACACTCCATTCGGCCCCGATCTCCACCGCGCCATCGGGGAGGGGAACAACCATCAGATCGCCGGACGCGGAGGGGGGAGTCGGCTGCAGATCAACGCGCGAGACCACCCTGCCGGCACGATCGATGACGACGCGTGAAAGCGGCACTCCGAGATTCCCACGCACCGCCTCGTATCCGGGCGGCGGGGGGCCGTCGCTGTCGCTGCTCCAGCGCACCTCGCCGCGGTCGCTGCTCCGCGAGGTCATCGTCACGTGATCGACCGAATGCTCGATCGTGGCCTTCCCTTCGTCGTCGACGGAGACCACCCGCCAGCGTTTGCGGGAGTCGGTGGCGGTGTCGGTCGATTGGGTGGAGCCGGAGATCGTTGTCTCGGTGCGCGCCCGGTGGGCCACGGTCATCACCACCGTCTCGTCCGGATGGAACCGGTATTCGAGCGTCACCGGGCCCGCAGGGAGGTCGATCCCGGGAGCGGTCCGTGGGCCGGCAAAGACCCAGGCGAGCAGGCCGATGCCGATCAGTTCGCGGCGCGTGGGTGCGGGCATCAGGAGGCTCCATCGGGAGTAGTGATCGGGCCGGCCACCGGCGTGGCGGCGCCGCGCAGGCCGCCTCCCCAGTGGAGTTTTTCACGGAGCGTCCGGTAATAGCCGTGGTTCCGGGTCTCGACGAGGGTGAACCTCGGCTCCGCACGCCGGATGCGGAGGCGATCCCCGGGCAGGAGTGGGGCGAACACGTGGCCGTCGACGACACAGGCCGAGCCCTCGTTGGGCCGTGGCACCGACACCTCGTAACGGCGAGCGGCGGAATCGACGACCGTCCGGTTGGTGAGCGTGTGGGGATTGAGCGGGGTGAAGACGAAGGCGTCGATGTCCTTGCGAACCAGCGGGCCGCCGGCCGAGAGATTGTGGGCGGTGGAGCCGACCGGCGTACTCACGATCAGCCCGTCACTCCGGTAGGTCGTGGCGAGCTCCCCGTCGACCTGGAGCAGGATGTCGATCATCGAGAACGGAGGACCGGCGAGGACCGACATCTCGTTGAGGCCGAGTTGGTGACGGTGAGACCCACCGTCGCGGATCAACTCGCACTCGAACATGAGATGGTCGACAAGCCGGAACCGTCCGGCGGCGATCTCCGACAGGACATCGTCGACCTCGTCACGGGAAAAGTCGGCCAGAAATCCGAGATGCCCGAGATTGACCCCGATCACCGGCACCTGTCGGTAGCCCATCCATCGGGCCGTGCGGAGCATCGTGCCGTCCCCCCCGAGAACGACCACGAGATCGATCGCCCCGGCGGAGTCGGCGGCGGGGAGGGGATGAAAGCCACTCTCCCCCCAATCCCCCTCCGGGGCCGGCCGATCGATGACCGTGTGGCCGTAGCGGTGGAGCGACGCCCCGACGCGGGCGGCGACGTCTGCGACCTCGGGGAGGCCCGCTGGGGCGACGATGGCGACCCGAAGGTGGTCGATCGATGAGGGTGATCGGAGTCGCTGCGGGGGGGGCATTGAGGACTCCGACCGGTCGACTGGCGGGGATGGAAGGTTCGTGGGCGGCCGCGTTGCGGTCCGTGGGGCCTCAATGGCCGGCGGCATCGATCGCCACCCCGGCCAGCGGGAGGGAATCCCTGCCGCTCAACTTCCGGGCGGCAGCGGCGATGCCATCGACATCGAGGGCGAGATCGGCGAGCAATTCACCCCGCTCGCCATGCTCCACGAACCGGTCGGGGAGCCCCATGCGATGGATCGGACCGGCGGCGAGGCGAGCATCGTTGACCGCCTCGAGGACCGCCGAACCGAATCCGGTGGGGAGTGCGTTCTCCTCGACCGTGATCGTCCACGGGTTGGCCTCGATCATTTCCAGGATCGCTGGGTCGAGCGGCTTGACGAATCGGGCGTTGACGACGGTCGCCTCGATCCCCTCGGAGGCGAGTCGACCGGCAGCGGCCAGGGCCGCACCGAGGAGCGTGCCGCAGGCGACGATCAGGCCGTCGGGCCCGCGCCGCAGGATCTCGCAGCGGGCCCGCTCCATCGGGGCCCGGGGGCCGGGGTGGTTCTCGACCCCGGCCTTGGGGTAGCGGATCGCCACTGGGCCCGGCTGCTGGAGTGACCAGTCGAGCATGGCGACGAGATCGTGCTCGTCGCCCGGGGCGAGCACGGTCATGTTGGGAAACAACCGCATGTAGCCCAGGTCATACGACCCGTGGTGGGTAGGGCCGTCGGGGCCGGTGAGCCCCGCGCGGTCGAGCATGAACGTCACCGGGAGGTTCTGCAGCGCCACCTCCTGGAAGATCTGATCGAAGGATCGCTGGAGGAAGGTGCTATAGATGTCGACGATCGGCCGGCATCCCGCCTTGGCCTGTCCGGCGGCAAACGCCACCGCATGCGACTCGCAGATGCCGACGTCGAAGAACCGTTCTGGGAATTCCTCGCGCACCGGCTCGAGTTTGTTGCCCTGGCACATCGCGGCGGTGATCACCGTGACGCGGGGATCGCGCCGCAGGGAGGTGCCGATCGCGGCACTGGCGACGTCGGTATAGGCCCGTCCCGACGATTTCTTGATCGACACGATGCAGTCGTCGTCGTCACGCTCAAACGGCGCCGGGGTGTGGAAGAACACCGGATCGGCCTCGGCCGGCTTGAACCCGTGCCCCTTCTCCGTCAGCACATGAAGGAGCACCGGACCGTCGGCATCCTTAATGAGCTCCAGATAGCGGATCAGGTTCGCCAGCGAGTGCCCTTCGACCGGGCCGAAGTAGCGCACGCCCATCGTCTCGAAGAGCATGCCGCCGTGGAGCGAGGCCTTGAGCGAATCCTTGACGTTGTGGAGCATCCGCTCCATCGATCCGCCCACCATCGGCACGCCCTTGATCATCCCCCCCGCCTGATGCTTGATGCCGCGATACCAGGGATTCTCGCGGATCACGTCGAGGTATTCGGCCAGGGCCCCGACCCGCGGGCAGATTGACATCCTGTTGTCGTTGAGGATCACAATGAGCCGCTTCTTCAGGAAGCCGGCGTTGTTGAGGGCCTCGAAGACGATACCCGACGGGAGGGCGCCGTCCCCGATCACCGCGACGCTCCGCCGGTCGTGGTGACCGGCGAGATCGTCCCCGCTGGCGAGGCCGAGCGCCGTCGACAGGCTGCAGCCGGCATGACCAGTCATGAACAGGTCGTACGGGCTCTCCGCAGGATTGGGATAGCCCATCAATCCGCCGCGGGTGCGGATCGTACCGAAGCGGGCGAAGCGGCCGGTGATCAGCTTGTGCGGGTAGATCTGATGGCCGGTATCCCAGATGAGACGGTCGCGGCTGAAGTCGAAAACGCGGTGGAGGGCTAGGCACAGCTCGACGACGCCGAGGTTCGAGGCGAAGTGGGCGGTCCGGGTGGCGGCCACCTCGGTGAGCGAGCGGCGCATCTCCCCGGCGAGTTGTTCCAGTTGTTCGATCGACAGCCCGGTGAGGTCGCGGGGGGAGAGGATCGAGGGAAGGATGTCGGGCATGGTTGGGGGCGATCCTCGGGGATCCATTGGGGGCCAAAGGGGGTCCAAAAGCAGACTTGGAGCGGGCTTCAGTGGTCGCGCGTCACGATCCAGGAGGCGAGATGGCGGAGATCGTCTGCCGATGACGGCAAGTCGGCGAGCATCGCGCCGGCCTCGGCGGCGAGTGCCTCGGCGCGGCGGCGACTGTCAGCCGGCCCGAGGACGGTGGGATAGGTGAGCTTTCCCCGTTCGGCGTCCTTGCCGACGCGCTTGCCGGTCGTCGCCTCGTTTCCCTCGGTATCGAGGAGGTCGTCGGAGATCTGGAAGGCAAGGCCGAACGCCCGTCCGTAGTCGTCGAGTGCAGCGAGGAGGCGGTCGTCCGCCCCCGCGGCGAGGCCGCCGAGCGTGAGCGCCGCACGGAACAGCGCCCCGGTCTTGCGCCGATGGATCCGTTCCATCCAGGCTATCTGCGCCTCACGCCCCTCGGGAGCGCTCGACGGATCGAGCCACCCCCGCTCGGCCGCGAGGTCGTCCGACTGCCCCCCCACGAGCGCCTCGGCGCCCGCCGCCTGGGCGAGCACCCGGCAGCCGCGGGCCGCGGTGGCGGCGGGAAGGCTGCCGACGAGGGTCTCGAAGGCGAGGGCCTGGAGGGCGTCGCCGCAGAGGATGGCCGTCGCTTCGTCGTACGCCCGGTGGCAGGTGGGCCGACCACGGCGGAGATCGTCGTCATCCATCGCCGGCAGGTCGTCATGAACGAGCGAGTAGGCGTGGATCATCTCCACCGCGACGGCTGCTCCCGCCGCCGTCTCCCAGATCTCGGGGGAGGATCTCTGGGCTCCGGTTGGCGAGCAGGCCCCGGCGGCCCACAGCACGAGGGCCGGGCGGAGACGCTTTCCTGGCGCGAGGAGCGAATAGCGCATCGCCTCGAGCAGCCGCGGCGCGGCCTCGCCGGAGAGTTGCAGGGCCTGTTCGAGCCGCGGCTCGATGAAGGCCTTCACCCGCGCCAACGCCTGCGGAACGGCTCCCGAGCCGCAAGCCCCAAGCGCCGTCGGCCGCGTTTCCGCGGCGGTGTCGTGACTGACGACCATCATGCTTGGCGGGCCTGCCCTAGCTGCCGGGGACGTGCATGGGGATTCGATCGACTGCCGGTGGAAGAACTGCCGATCGGGAGAGGTCCTGATCGGTCCGCCACCATCACCCCACGAACCGCGGGATCCTCACGGGAGCATCCTTTCGGTCCCGAAGTCGGAATTGTCGCCGGGAACGCGACCCTGAAACCCAGGCTCGTGGCCCGTTGGTCCAAGCTCGTGGCCCGTGGGTCGCCGCCAGCGGTTGGACGAACGACCGACGATTCCTGCTTCTCGCCCCCCCGGCCGGACTCCGGAAAAGCCCGTGAAGTCTAGACTTCCGCGGAACTATCGTCCATCCCCGGAAGCCTCCGCGGACGGCCACCCACGCCCCGCGGCGGCCGGTCTGTCGACCGTTTGGCAGGGCCCTTCCGCGGCCCAGCCGTCGGGGCCTGCGGTGCCGAACCGGGCGGGGCGTCCGCGTCGGGGTGTTCGTCGTCACGGTCCTCCGCCGCGGCCTTTTCGGCCGCAGCGGTGAGGGTCTTCACCCGTTGTTCGACATTGGCCAACTCCGCATGCAGGCGGCGAACGAGCGACACTCCCTGCTCGTACGCGGCGATCGATTCAGCAAGGCCCAGTCGACCCCCTTCGAGACCTCCGACGAGATCCGCCAGACGGGCGAGACCCTCTTCAAACGATACCGATTGTGGGGACTGTGCCGCCGTCGTCGATCCACTGCTCCGATCGGACACCTTGGTGGCCTCCAGTTCATCACGGCTCATCGTCGCTTCCTCCCCGTTGCCGATCCCCCTGGACATTCCCCGCAGCCGCCCCCACCGTTTCTCCATCCGGCGGATCGACCCGCACCACGCGGCTGTGGATCCGGCCGGTGGCAAGTTGGGTGACGAGCCGAGTGCCGGCCGCAAGGCCCTCCGCCGAGACCAGTGGCCGCGCCGCCCGCACCCCGTCGGCCTCGCTCCAGGTGACCGAGTAGCCGCGGGCGAGGATCGCCAGTGGGCTGACGGCGTCGAGCCGTCCCGCTGCCGCGGCCAAGCGCTCCCGCGCTCGCTCGATGCCTCCGGCCACCAATCGCTTCAGGCGGGCCTCGTGGGTGTCGACGATCGTCCGGCGGTCGCGGAGAATCCAGGAGGGGTCGACGAGCATCCGCGCGTTGGCGAGGCGCTCGAGCCATTCGCGGGCCGACGCCGCGCGGCGGAGCAGTCCGGCGTGGAGCCGTTGATCGAGCGTGCCGACGGTGGCGAGGAGTTGGTGACGGTCGGGGGAGATCCGGACCGCGGCATCGGTCGGCGTCAGGGCGCGGACGTCGGCGGCGAGGTCGGCGAGCGTGACGTCGATCTCGTGCCCCACGCCGGCGACGATCGGGATCGGGCTCATGGCCACGGCCCGCACGAGCGGCTCTTCGTTGAAGGCCCACAGATCTTCGAGGCTGCCGCCGCCACGGACCAGCGCGATGACGTCGACGGGGGGCGCGAGGCGGCCCGCCCGGGCGATGGCCGCGGCCACCTCCGCCGCGGCGCCGGCCCCCTGAACGCGCGACGGCACGACAATCACTTCCGCCGCCGGCCAGCGGCCGCGGAGCGTCTGGAGGAAGTCGTGGAGCGCGGCGCCGGCGGGGCTGGTGACGACGGCGATCCGGCGCGGAAACGGGGGGAGTGGCCGCTTCCGCTGCGGGGCGAACAAGCCCTCTGCCTCGAGCGTCGCCTGGAGCCGGCGGAGCTTCGCCTCCAGCGCCCCCGTGCCGACGGCATGCATCCGATCGATCGAAAGCTGATAGGTGCCCCGCGGCGGATAGACCTCGACGCGCCCATGGCAGATGACCTCGAGGCCGTCCTCCGGTTCGATCGCCAGGAGGGGGAGCGCCCCTCGCCAGACGATCCCGCGGAGGACGGCAGCGGCATCTTTGATCGCGAGGTAGACATGGCCCGAGGCGGCGCGGACGACATTCGTGACTTCGCCCGCCACCCACACGTCGGCAAATCGCCCCTCGACGCATTCCTTGATGCGGGCGGTCACCTCGCCGACGCCGGGCACGTCCGGTGGCGGTTCGCTGCGACGCTCGATACCTTGGAGGGGGTCCATGGCCGGGAGTCTAGCTGTCCGTGGAAGAAGTCATCCATGACCTCGTCCGATCCACGGTCTGCCAAGCCATCCAGTCGCGCCCCCGTCTCCCACCACTCCGGGAATCCAAATGTTGGACTCCGTCGACATCTCTGCTCCTGCCGCCACGGTCAATATGGCCCGCAGCGGCCCGCCACGCGGCGCGTTGCTCGTGATCTTCCTGACGGTGTTCATCGACCTTCTCGGCTTCGGGATTGTCCTCCCGGTGATGCCGCGACAGGCGGGCCCCTACCTCGAATCGCTCCACCTCTCGCCGTTGGCGTCCGGGGCGACGATCGGTCTGCTGTTTTCGGTGTTCTCGCTGATGCAGTTCGTCTTCAGCCCGATCTGGGGACGCTGGTCCGACCGCGTCGGCCGCCGCCCGATGCTCCTCATCAGCCTGGCCGGGTCGGTCGTGTTCTACGCCCTCTACGGGTTTGCCGTGACCATTCCGCCGGAGCGGGCCGCCCTTGCACTTGGCCTGATGATGCTCGCTCGGATCGGCGCCGGGATCGCCGGCGCGAGCGTGGGAACCGCCGCCGCGGTGATCGCCGACTGCACGACCCCGCAAAACCGCTCCCGCGGGATGGCGCTGATCGGGATCGCGTTCGGGGCCGGCTTCACGCTCGGCCCGCTGATCGCCTACTTCGGAATGCGGCTCTTCAATGATCAACCGTGGGCGGTGGGGGCCCTCGCCTCGGCCCTCTCCGCGGTGGCGTTTTTGTTCGCGTTCTTCGTCTTCCGCGAGACCCGCGATCCGGCGAACCGGGCCGCCAAGGATTTTTTCAGTGTCAGCCGCTCGGCCCGCGTCCTGGCGATCCCGGCGGTCGGGGCCCTCGTGCTCATCTACTTCCTGTCGATCTTTTCCTTTGCCAACTTTGAGGCCACGCTCGCCCGCCTCACCGAGGAGGCCTTCGGGATGTCCGACGACGACAACTTCCTCGTCTTCGCCGGCATCGGGTTCGTGCTCATGCTCGCCGGCGGCAGCTACCGTCCGCTCGCAAAGCGGGTGTCGGAGACACGGCTGCTGACCGTCGGGCTGCTGTTGATGGCCACCGGCCTGGCGGTGGTCGGCGCGGTGGCCGGAATCGTCCACAGCAGCGCCGGGGAGGGGCTCTCGTCGTCGTTGGTGCGCGGACTTTTCTATGCCGCTGCCGGGCTGTCGGTGTGGGGATTCGCATTCGTCAATCCGTCGGTCTCGTCGCTCATCTCCCGCCATGCCGATCCGGCGAACCAAGGGGAGGTCCTCGGCGTCAACCAGTCGTTCGCCTCGCTGGGGCGGATCCTCGGGCCGTTCTGCGGGTCGGTGCTGTTCACGCTCCATCCGTCGCGGGTGCTTCCCTACGCCGTGGCGGTGGTCACGCTCCTCGGCGTGCTGGCACTCGTCCGCCGGACGACGGTCGACGGGGCCCGGGCGCCGGTCGGGGTGTGACGCCGCCTTGCCAGGGAGGGGAATAATGGTCGAAATCGCTTTTCCGCAGGGCTGTGGCCTCTTGGTCGTGGGGCATGGCACGGCCGATCGGGTCGGCGAGGGGGAGACCCGGCAACTCGCCGGGCACGTCGCCGACGCGGCCCCCGGGGTGGCCGTCGAACTGGGCTTTCTGGAGGTCATTGGGCCGAGCGTCGGCGAGGCCCTGCGGCGGCTGTGCGCACGCGGGGTCGATCGCGTCGTCGCGGCGCCGCTGTTGCTCTTCACCGCCGGCCATGCCCGCCGCGACCTCCCGGAGGCGCTGGCGATGGCGGCCGACGCGGAGCGGGTCCCCGTCTGCCAGTCAGCAGCGCTGGGAATCCACCCCGAGCTCGTCCGTCTCTCACGGGCTCGGCGCGAGGAGATCGGCCGGACCCTCGCGCCGCTCGCTCCCGGGCTCGAGGCGCTCGTGTTCGTCGGCCGTGGGGCAAGCGATCCCGGCGCCGCGGGGCAACTGCTCGCCTTTCTCGAGGCGACGCGGGCCTGTGGGGCGGCCGCCATCTGTCATGCGGGAGAGCCGGCGGCAACCTGCGGCCGCACGCTCCACCCCGCCGCGTGCGTGGGCTTGCCGATTCCGCCGGGGCCGGGGCGGGTGGCCGTGGGGTTTGTCGCCGCCGCCCGGCCGACGGTCGAGGAGGCGCTCGACGCCGTCGTCGATCCTTCGCTCCCCGGAGTCGTCCCGCGCCGTGTCCTCGTGCAACCGCATCTGCTCTTCCGCGGCCGGGTCGAAGAGCAGGTGCGCGAGGCGGTCGACCAGGCCCGAGCACGCCATCCGGCGATCGAGTGGGTCGTTGTCCCCCGTCTCGGGGCCGAACCCGACGTGGCGCGGGCCGTGGTGGCCAGAGCGCTCGAAACCTTGCGAAAAGTCGAGCGATGACTTTTCCGCGGACGATTCCCGCGCCCGCTGGGGCGTGGCGGGTCGATTTTTACCTCGTCAGGGAGGAAGGAACCTGTCACAATGCGCGACAAGGTCAGAGGAAACGCAAAGTGAAGGAGTCAGGCGTGGACACGACGGTCATCGATGCGTCCCAAGGTCGGTTGAACAGACCGACGGCAGCGGCTCGCCTCGGGGAAGCAGCTTCCCCGGTGAGGCTTGGCCTCTGGCTGCTTGTCGTGGTGGCGCTGCTCCCCCTCGGGCGGCCCTCTGCCCAGGATCCGGCGCCAGCGCCCGCAGCGGCTACCAAGCCCGGGCCGAACGACCGTCAGATCACGCTGGCGGTGAAGAGCTACATCGAGCGCGAGCACTTCACCCACCATCCGATCGACGACGAGATCGCGGGCCGCTGGTTCGGGATCTTTCTCGAGGCCCTCGACCCGATGAAGATCTATTTCCTCCAGAGCGACGTCGACGGCTTCGTCCCGAAGCGGGAGATGCTCGACGATCTCGTCAAGCGGGGGGATGTCTCCTTTGCCTACGAGGTCTTCAAGCGGTTTCTCGAGCGGGTCGACTCGCGCGTGCCGCTGGTTGAGAAGTTTCTCTCCGAGCCGCTCGATTTCACCCAGGATGAATCGATCATCGTCGACCGCGACGAGACGAAGTGGGCCCAGAACGAGGCGGAGGCGGTCGACAACTGGCGGAAGCGAATCAAATACGACCTCCTGATCCAGAAGATGGACAAGACCCCCCCCGAAGAGGCCAAGGATAAGCTCTCGCGGCGCTATCGCAGCTTCGCCAAGCGGATGCACCAGATGACCGCCGACGAGCTCCTCGAGTCGTATCTCACCAGTCTGACGAGCTCGCTCGACCCGCACACGAGCTTCATGTCCCCCGGCACCCTCGAGAACTTCGAGATCGGGATGCGGCTCCAACTCGACGGCATCGGGGCCTCGCTCAAGGGCGAGGATGGCTACACCACCGTGGCGGAGATCGTTCCTGGGGGAGCCGCCGACCGTGACGGCCGGCTGACGAAGAAAGACCGCGTCATCGGCGTGGGGCAAGGAACCGAAGGCGACATCGTCGATGTCGTCGACATGAATCTCAACGAGGTCGTGAAGCTCATCCGCGGCAAGCGGGGGACGATCGTCCGCCTGAAAGTCATCCCTGTCGGCCAGACGGCGCCGAAGGAATACGACATCACACGCGCGAAGATCGAGCTCAAGGACAGCGAGGCCCGCGGCGAGCTCATCGAGACCGGCCGCAAGCCCGACGGCACGCCTTGGCGGATCGGTTACATCAATCTGCCGAGCTTCTATATGGACATGGCCGGGGCCCGGCAGGGGCAGGCCGACTACAAGAGCAGCACCCGCGACACAAAGAAGCTGATCGACGACTTCCGCACGAAGGGGGTCGACTGCATCTGCCTCGATCTGCGCAACAACGGCGGCGGCTCGCTCCCCGAGGCGATCTCGCTGACGGGCCTGTTCATCGACAAGGGGCCGGTCGTGCAGGTCAAGGATGCCGAGAAGCGGGTCCAGCAATATGACGACGTCGATGCCGGTGTTTCCTGGGACGGCCCCCTTGTCGTTCTGGCCAACAAGTTCAGCGCCAGCGCCAGCGAGATCGTCGCCGGGGCGATCCAGGACTACGGCCGCGGGCTCGTCATCGGCGACAACGCTACGCACGGCAAGGGAACGGTGCAGAGCCTCATCGATCTGGGGCGGCAGCTTTTCCAGCGCCTCCCCAATGCCCCCTCGCTGGGGGCGATCAAGATCACGATGCAGCAGTTTTACCGCCCCGGCGGGCTCTCCACGCAGCTCGAAGGGGTGAAGAGCGACGTTGAGCTGCCGAGCATCACGACGCACCTTCCGGTGGGCGAGGGGGATCTCGATCACGCGATCGAGTTCGACAAGGTGCCCCCGGCGAATTTCCAGCCGAGTGGGCGCGTGCCGCCAGCCATCCTCTCCACGCTCCGCGACCGCTCCGGGCAACGTGTGGCGTCCAGTGGCGACTTCGACAAGGTTGCCCGCGACATCGAGCAGTACAAGCGGCGGAAGAGCGAGAAGACCGTCTCGCTCCGCGAGGATGAGTTCGCGAAGCAGTGGAACGAGGGAAAAGCCGCCGACGACGAGGAGAAGAAACTCGAGGAGCAGGCTGATCCGCAGCGGCCGATCGTGAAGCGCGACTACTACTTCGAGGAGGCGATGAGCGTCGTCGCCGATTACCTCGCGGCCCTCTCCGGCGGCGTCGACAGCCTCGCCAAGGTTGTTCCTGTGGCGGCCGAACAGGCCGATGCCCCAAGCCCGGCTCCCGCAATTCAGTAGCGATTCACGAGTGATTCTTTCATCGGTTTCCTCGATTCCCCCCCAGTTCCTTCAGTCAGGGGCTCATCGATGTGGCGTGTGGCTGTGCTTCTCCTCGCGGTGATGGCCGCTGGGCCCCGGATGAGCATTGGCGCCGAGCCCCCAACAGCGGGAACAGTGCAGGAAGAAAAGGTGTTCGAGCGGGAGATCACGGTCACCGCGCGGCTCAAGTATCTTCTCGCGCTGCCCGCCGGCTACGAGTCCGGTACGGATCGCTGGCCGCTCCTGGTCTTCCTCCATGGAGCGGGTGAGTCGGGGGATGATCTCGGGAAGGTCAAGGCGCATGGGCCGCCGAAGCTGATCGCCGCCGGCGATCGGGCCTTCCCCTGCATCGTCGTCTCGCCGCAGAGCCCCGGCCGGGGCTGGAATCCCGACGTGCTCTCGGCGCTCGTCGACGAGGTCTGCCGGGACTACCGGGTCGACGAGGATCGGATCTGGCTGACCGGGCTGTCGATGGGGGGCTTCGGCACCTGGGCCCTGGCGGCCACAAAGCCCGATCGCTTCGCCGCGATCGTGCCGATCTGCGGCGGTGCGAATCCTTCCCAGGCCGACAAACTTCTCGGCATCCCCACCTGGGCCTTCCACGGCGCGAAGGACTTTGTCGTCCCGCTCGCGTCGACGCAGGCAATCGTCGACGCGATCAAGGCGAAGGGGGGCGAGCCGAAGTTCACTGTCTATCCAGAGGCGGGGCACGATTCCTGGACCGAGACCTACGCCGATCCGGCGCTGTGGGATTGGCTCTTCGCCCAGTCGCGTGGCCAGGGCCGGAGCGAATCGACGCCGGCAAAGTGAGTCTCGGCCCGGCCAGCGGCACCGTCACGCGTCACGACAGGATCGGCGTGAGGACGTGGCCGTGAACGTCGGTGAGGCGGCGATCGACGCCGTTGTGCCGCCACGTCAGCTTCGTGTGCTCGAGGCCAAGCAACCGCAGCACCGTGGCGTGGACGTCGTGAACGGTCGTCGGATTTTCCCGGTCGAGCGGCTTGTAGCCCCATTGGTCGCTCTCCCCGTGCGTGATCCCGCCGCGGATGCCCGCGCCGCACAGCCAGTTGGTGAACACGAACGGATTGTGATCGCGCCCCCGGCCCGCCTGGGAGCTCGGCATCCTTCCGAACTCGGTCGTCCAGACAACGAGTGTGTCGTCGAGCATGCCACGCTGGTCGAGATCCTTGATGAGGGCCGCCGCACCGTGCGCCATGCCGCGGGCGAGCGGCCCGTGATCGCGCTCGACGTCCTCGTGGGAATCCCAGTTGCGGCGCGGGAAACCGTTGTCATTGCCGCTCCAGACCTGCACGAAGCGGACGCCGCGCTCGAGGAGTCGGCGGGCGGTGAGGCACTTGAGGCCGAAGTGGTGGGTTTCCTCCGGAACATTGATCTCAGTCGGCCAGTCGGTTTTGCCCGGCTCGACGCCGTACATCCGCAGGACATGCTCCGGCTCGTCGGCCAGTGACAGCGCTTCAGGGGCCGCCAGCTGCATCCGCGCCGCCAGTTCGTAGGTGCGGATCCGGGCCTCGAGGCGACCGTCGCCTTCTCGGCCGTCGAGGTGGGCCCGATTGAGGCGGGCGAGCGCGCGCCTGGTGGCGGCGTCGGAGTCAGTCGTCAGCCACTGGGCCGAGGCGTGGGGATGGAGGTCGGCGATCGGCTCGGCAGCCCCGGGCCGGACGACCGTGCCGCTGTACTGGGCGGGGAGGAAGCCGGCGTCCCAATTCTTCACGCCGTTGGAGCCGTAGCCCCGGTGATCGGGGAGGACGACGAACGTGGGGAGATTGTCATTGAGCGAGCCGAGCGCGGAGCCGACCCAGCAGCCAGTGCCGGGGAATCCAGGGAGAATGAATCCGGTTGACTGGAGGAGCGTCGCCGCGGAGTGAACCCCCGACGTGCTCACCATGTTGTGGATGAAGGCCATCCGATCGACGACCGCGCCGAGCGGGGCGACGGCGTCGGAGAGCATCTTGCCGCACCCCCCGTGGGCCTTGAAGTCCCATACCGGTTTGAGCCAGGGCCCCAGGCCGTTTTGAAAGGCCTCGACCGGCTCGCCGAAATCACTCTCCTCGCCGTGCCGCTTGACGAGCTCCGGCTTGTGGTCCCAGAGATCGATGTGGCTGGCGGCACCCGCCATGAACAGCTGCACAACCCGCTTCGCTTTGACCGGAAAAACGAGGGCCGGATGCGTGCCCTCCGCGGGGCTCGCCTCGCCGGCGAGGAGCGACGAGAGGGCCATTCCCCCGAGGCCGCCGGCGGCCGTGGAGAGCCAGCCGCGCCGCGAGAGGGGCGAGCTGTTGCCGTGCGGGAAGGCCGAGCCATGGTGGGATGTGGATGTCATGGAGCCTCCGGGGGGCCGCCCGTGGAACGGGCAGCCGAATCATCCAATCAGTCGATAAACGTGAACTCGTTGAGATTGACGAGCGTCCGGCAGACGGCGGGAAGGCCGTGGGCGCGGAGCAACTCGAGCAGCACCGTCGATTCCTCGTCGGTCGGCGCCCGGCCGAAGGCGAGGCGCAAGGCGCGATCGACCTGCGCTCGGGGATCATCTCCTGCCTCGCGGGCAACCCGTGTGGCAAACTCCACGGCCTGCGTGGTCATGAAGCCATTGTTGAGCAGCGCCAGAGCCTGGATCGCCGAGAGGCTCTCGTTGCGCTTCTCGACCCGCATCGACGGATCGGCGCAGTCGAGGCTCGTCATGAAGGGCTGCGTCTGACTGCGAACAATGAAGCGGTAGATGCTCCGCCGCCAGGTGGAGCGGTCAGCCGGATCGGCGAGGTCGTAGCGGTAGTGGGGGGAGTGTTCGGGGTGTTCGATGCGGAAGTCCTGCCACCCAGGGCCGCCTGCCGTGAGGTCGAGCGTGCCGGCGGTGGCGAGGACTGCGTCGCGAATCGCCTCGGCTTCGAGCCTCCGTCGGCTTTGCCGCCAGAGCAACGCGTTGCCGCTATCGACGGCCGTCATGGCCGGATCGTCATCGGCGCGCTGTCGCCACGTGGCACTGCCGACGATGAGGCGATGGAGATTTTTGAGCGAGCCGTCCCGATCGCGGAACTCGGCTGCCAGCCAGTCGAGGAGGGCCGCGTGGCTCGGCGGGGAGCCCATCCGGCCGAAATCACTCGGGGTGTCGACGATGCCGCGGCCGAAATGGTGGAGCCAGGCGCGGTTGACGGCGCTCCGCCAGGTGAGCGGGTTGTCGGGCGAGACGAGCCACTCGGCCAGCGCCTTGCGGCGGGCCCCTTCCGGGGCACCGGCGGGAAGCTCGAACCGGGCCGGGAGCATCGCGAGCGCCGAAAGCGCTCCGGGGCCGACCTCGCGGCCCGGCGTACTGACATTGCCGCGGGCAAGGAGATGGATCGGGCGGGGCACGCCGCCACGCTGCGTCGCCGTCACCGTGTAGAGCGGCCGCAGCGCCGGCAGGGCCTCGCGCTGGCGGGCCAGGCCGGCAAGTTCCTCTTCAAGCGTTCGCAGGCCGTCGGTCACCTCGAGGGGCACCTTCGCCAGGAGTTCATCCCGCTCCCGGCGGAGGGCAATCGCGTCGGCACTCGGGCCCGGAAACTCCCCGTCGACGAGATTTGCCCGCTGCCAGCGCGGTGGGGCCTCGATCGAATCGAGGGAGGTGACGGCGGCGCCGCGGGCGACGTTCGTGCCGTCGGCATCGAGGAGATCGAGCTCGGCGATCGCGGCGATGAAGTCGTTCTGCCGCGGGGCGAGGCGTGTGGCGGTGACGCGGACGTAGCGAACGGCCCCGGCTGCCGCGGGATCAGCGGCGAACACTTGCGACGTCGTGCCTGGATTGGGGAGATCATCGGGACCCGAGTCGGCAAGACGAACGACGTTGGTCGCAAACGTCGGGTCGCTCGAACCCTCGATCCGAAACCGACGAGGGAATCCGAAGCCAGCCCCGATACCATTGAAATCGTCGTGGCAGGGATGGAGAACGACGCGTGTGATCGCGATTTCGCGGCCGATATCGACCTGCACCCATTTTTCCGTATCTGCCGCCGTCGGCCTGCTCGCGGCGACGATTTCCGAATGCCAGCCAAAAGCGGGCGTGGCGTTGCCGCCGCCGGGAGCGGCGAGGTTCTTGTCGATCTCGGCGAGGCGGGGGCCGGCGGCTTCGGCAAGCCTGGCCTCGAGGGCTTTCTTTTGGGTGTCGAGATCGGTGCGGCGGGCATCGAGGGTGGCATGGGCCCGCATCACCGCGGGATCGGGGGAATAGGTCCGCTCGGTGCGATCGAGGGCGGCGAACACGGCCTGGAGGGCGTAGTAATCCTCCTGGGAGACAGGATCGAACTTGTGCGCGTGGCACTGGGCGCACTGGATCGTGACGCTCGCGAAGGTGCCGATCGTGTTGGCAACCATGTCGTCGCGGTCGAGATGGCGGGCGATCTTGCCGTCGGTCTTCGTCTCCGGCACCTCGACATGGCCGATGAAGTCCCACGGGCCAGCGGCGAGCATGCCGGTCGCCTCGAGAGCGCCTGAATCATCGGGGCGAAGAACGTCGCCAGCGACTTGATAGGCCACGAACCGGGCCCAGGGAAGGTCGGCGTTGAAGGCACTGATCACCCAGTCGCGGTAGGGCCAGGCATTGGGACGCTGCTTGTCCTTGTCGTAGCCGTGCGTGTCGCCGTAGTGGACGACATCGAGCCAGTGCCGGGCCCAGCGCTCGCCGTAGCGGGGCGAGGCGAGCATCCGCTCGACGAGGTTTTCGTAGGCGGCAGGGTCAGCGTCGGCGACGAAGGCATCAATCTCTTCCGGTGTCGGCGGGAGGCCGAGGAGATCGAAGGAGAGGCGGCGGATGAGTGTCCGTCGGTCGGCCACGGCCGTGGGACGCATCCCCTCTTTAGCGAGCGTGGCCCGCACGAAGGCGTCGATCGGGTTGCGGTCCGGTTCGACGCCCGGAAGCGATTGAAAAGCCTCCACCGGCGCCGGCGGATCGGGGTGGCGGATCGGCTGCCAGGCCCAGTGGTCGAGGCGCGGGTCGCGGTCGGCGTTCCCCTCGGCACCGGGCCAGGGGAGGCCGTCGGCCAGCCAAGCAGAAAGGCTAGCGACCTCGTCGGCCGTGAGTGGCTCACCGGAGGGGGGCATCCGTTCGTCGGCGTCGGCGGTGCGGATCCGGTCGAGGAGCTCCCCCTCGGTGCCGTTTCCGGCAATGGCGATGGGGCCGTATTCGCCCCCACGGAGAATCCCCCCGCGCGAATCGAGCCTCAAGCCCCCTTCCTGAGAGTCTTCGCCGTGGCATTCGACACAGCGGGCCACGAGCAGCGCCCGGGCAGCAGCGTGGCGATCCTCGGCGGCGGCCATGGACGGCTGAAGGGAGAGCAACAGCCCGACGACGAGCGCCAACCGGCAAAGGAACGACAGCAGCAAAACCATAGATTCGCCTCCCGGCCCTTCAGTTTACCCTGCGGCGGCACGCTTCGATGAGGGGCGTCAGGCCCGGGAGATTCGACGATCAGGAGAGGACCCCGCGGACGACATGCCCATGGACGTCCGTCAGACGACGGTTGACGCCGTTGTGGTAGAAGGTGAGCTTTTCGTGGTCGATGCCGAGGAGGTGGAGGATCGTGGCGTGGAAGTCGGGGATTGTCACCTCGTCCTCCACGACGCCGTAGCCGACATCGTCGCTCGCGCCGTGATGGTGGCCTCCCTTGACGCCGGCCCCAGCGAGGAAGCAGGTGAAGGCTTTGGGGTGGTGATCGCGGCCGGTGGCGCCGATCCCCTGGGTCACTGGACTGCGGCCGAACTCCGTCGACCAGACGACGAGCGTGTCGTCGAGCATGCCACGGTCTTTGAGATCCTTGATGAGCGCCGCGACGGGGCGGTCCATCGTGGCGGCTTGCGTGTCGTGGTTCTCCTTCATGTTCTCGTGGCCGTCCCAGTTGATCCGCGGGCTACCGAACGAGCCGCCGTTGAACAGCTGCACGAACCGCACGCCCCGTTCGAGGAGCCGGCGGGCCATCAGGCAGTTGCGGGAAAAACCCTTGTTGGTCGGGTCGTCTAGCCCATAGAGCTCCCGGACGGCGGCCGGCTCGTCGTCGAAGCTCGTCGCCTCGGGAATGCTCACCTGCATCCGGGCCGCCAACTCGTAGGACCGCAGCCTCGCCGCGAAGTCGGTGTCGCCGGGGTGGAGCCGGGCGAAGTCGCTGTTCATGTCCCTGAGGAGCCGGAGATCGGCCACGCGGTCGGCCGGAGAGAGGCCCGCGGGCGTGCGGAGGTCGGCGATCGGATCGCCGCCATCGGTGCGGAAGGCGACTCCCTGATGGTTGGCAGGGAGGAAGCCACTGGTCCAGTTGATCGATCCGCCGGCCGGCTGGCCGCGGGGATCGGGGAGGACGACGAACGCCGGGAGGTCTTCGTTGACCGTTCCCAGGCCATAGCTCAACCAGGCCCCCATGCAAGGGAAACCGTTGAGCGTGAAGCCACTGTTCATCTGGAAGGTGGCCGGCGTGTGGTTGTTGCTCTTGGCGACCATCGAATGAATGAAGCAGAGGTCGTCGGCGCAGCTGGCCAGATGGGGCAAGAGGCTGCTGACCCACGAGCCACTCTCCCCGTGCTTGGCGAACGGGTAGACGCTCTTCATGAGCATCCCCGGCTGGCCGAAGAATCCCAGATTCTCCCCCATCCCCTCGAGCGACTTGCCATCCAGTCGCTCGAGCTCGGGCTTTTGGTCGAACGTCTCGAGATGACTGACGCCACCGCTGCAGAAGATCTGCACGACGCGCTTCGCCTTGGCGGGGAAGTGGAGGCCGGAGCCTGCGCCTGCCGGTGCCAGGCCCGATGTCTCGGCCGTCGATTCCCTGGCGAGCAGCCAGGCAAAGGCGACGCTCGCCAGACCGCCGCTGGAGCCGGAGAGGAAGTGGCGGCGGGGAACGAGCGGGGCTGGGGGAGAGGCCACGAGGCCACTGAATGGTTCAAGCCGGCCGGCCCGGAACGAGTCATTGGACATAGAGAAACTCGCTGGAGTTCAGGAGGGCCCAGCAAACAC
>CAMBFA010000044.1 GCA_945865325.1 Candidatus Kuenenia stuttgartensis | reverse complement strand
TCGTGGACGGTCATCGTGTTGAAGGCGATGTCGAACGTGACGTCCGACATGTGGAGGAAGTAGTTGGCGAAATACTCCTTGATCAAATAGCCCTTGTAGCCGCAGCAGATCACGAAGTCGTTCACGCCATGGGCGGAATAGAGCTTCATAACGTGCCAGAGAATCGGCCGGCCACCGATCTCGATCATCGGCTTCGGCTTGAGATGCGTCTCTTCCGAAATCCGTGTCCCCAGGCCGCCAGCGAGAATGACGGCTTTCATGGGAGACGGGGCCGACGAGCGAAGAGGGAAAGAAGGCTACAAAAAACAGGCACCGCCGAGACACCGTGGCTGCTGTCCAGAAGCCACCGGTAGGGCCGCGGGGACTGAAATCATACCGGCCCACCGGTCCGCTGCTAGCACCCTCCCGCCAGCCGCCGATTTCTTCCTCCCACCCCCCCAATGCCAGATCGCACGACCATGCCCGATCGAGGCATCTCTCCGGCCCCCATTCTACCGGCCCTCTCGCGGGGCAGACTGGTCGGCCCAGCCCCCGGGACGCTACCGTAAGGAAGTGCCTCGGCCAAAGCCTCCCCAAGGGCCTCTGCCCCGATCGATCCACCACCATCCCCGGAGCCCCCCATGCCCCTGCTCGTCGTCGGAAGCGTCGCCCTGGATTGCGTCGAGACCACCACGGACAAGCGCGACGACATCCTCGGCGGCTCGGCCGTCTACTTCTCCTACGCCGCCAAATTCTTCTCGCCGGTGCGGATGATCGGCGCCGTTGGCGAAGACTGGCCCCGCGAGCACACTCGGCTCCTCGAGGACCGCGGCATCGACACCTCCGGTCTGCAGACGATTCCCGGCGGCAAGACCTTCCGGTGGCGCGGCCGCTACCTCCCCAACATGAACGACCGCGAGACCCTCGAGGTCCATCTCAACGTCCTCGAGCAGTTCCGCCCGCAGCTCAACAACTCCCACCGCGACTGCCGCTTCCTGTTCCTCGGCAACGCCTCGCCGGTCGTCCAGCTGGACGTCCTCAATCAGGCCAAGGGGGCCGTGCTGACCGTCGCCGACACGATGGACCTGTGGATCAACATCCAGCGAGACGAGCTGGGGCAGCTTCTTCAGCGGATCGACGGCCTCGTTCTCAACGACTCCGAGGCGAAGCTCCTGGCGAACGACGAGAATCTCGTCCGCGCCGGACAGGCCATTCTGAAGATGGGGCCGAAGTTCGTCGTCGTGAAGAAGGGGGAGCACGGGGCGATGTTCTTCAGCGAACACGAGATGTACGTGCTGCCGGCCTACCCCACCCCCCGGGTCGTCGACCCCACCGGCGCCGGCGACAGCTTCGCCGGGGGGATGATGGGACACCTGGCCGCCCTCGGCCGCTTCGATCCCCAGGCCCTCAAAGAGGCCCTCGCCTACGGCGTCGTCACCGCCAGCTTCACCGTCGAGGACTTCAGCCTCGATCGCTTGGCGAGCATTGACCGGGCCGATCTCGACCGCCGGCTGGTCGAATACCGGCAAATGCTGATGTTTTAGCCTTCGGATCCCCGGCCCGGGAGGCGGCTGAAGGGAACCTGAACGGCCGTTCAATAAAAGTGCTTGCCTGGCCGGGTCGACTCCGATACTATACCTGCGTTCAGTGTTCGTTTCCGTGGCGAACCGCTCGATTCATGGTGGCGACGCAACCACCCCGAGCGCCCCGCCGCGGAACCGGCCCCGTCAACGACGGGCCGGCAACGAACGATCGGCTCCGCCTTGGCGGGCCGAACAGTCACTCGGGCCCGCCCGGCGTGGGCCCGATCATGCGGGAGGCTCGTCATGGTGGTGGCGGAAGCATCGGTTCTTGAAGAAATCGCGGGCGGATTGGCTGATGGGCAGGGTGCCGGCGCGAGCGCCGGGCCTGTCGTTGGCTCACGGCCCCGCCCAGAAACGGCAATCAAGGGAGCGAACGGACGGATGGCAAAATCGAGCAAGTCGGAGCCGAGACGATCGGCGGCGGATTCCAAGAAGAAGCGTGGCGGAAAAAGCTCCACGAACTTCCTCGACAACAACCCGCTCCTGAAAAACACCCTGATGCAGATCGAGAAGGAGTTTGGCGAGGGGTCGATCATGCCCCTCGACTCCGACTCCCAGGTGCCGATTGAGGGGATTTCGAGCGGCAGCCTCTCCGTCGACCTCGCCCTCGGCGGTAAGGGCTTCCCCCGCGGCCGGATTATTGAGGTCTTCGGGCCGGAATCGAGTGGCAAGACAACGATCGCCCTCCATGCCGTGGCCGCTGCGCAGAAGAACGGCGGGATCGCCGCCTTCATCGATGCCGAGCACGCCCTCGACCCGAGCTGGGCCAAGAAGCTGGGAATCGCCCTCGAGCGGCTCCTCGTCAGCCAGCCGACCAGCGGTGAGGAGGCGATGCAAATCACCGAACTGCTGATCAAATCCAACGCCGTCGACATCATTGTCATCGACTCCGTGGCGGCCCTCGTGCCCCAGAAGGAGCTCGATGGCGAGATCGGCGATTCGTTCGTCGGCCTCCAGGCCAGGCTCATGAGCCAGTCGATGCGGAAGCTCACCGGCGCCATCGCCAAGAGCAAGACGACCGTGATCTTTATCAACCAGATCCGCGAGAAGATCGGCGTGATGTTCGGCAGCCCCGAGACAACCCCTGGCGGCCGGGCCCTCAAGTTCTATTCCTCATGCCGGGTCGACGTCCGCCGGATCGGCACCCTCAAAGACGGCGAGGATGTCGTCGGCCAGCGGGTGCGGGTGAAGATTGTGAAGAACAAGGTGGCACCGCCGTTCCGGATCGCCGAATTCGACATGATGCATGCCAACGGCATCAGCGTGGAGGGGGACATCCTCGACCTCGCCGTCGCCGCCAAACTCATCGACAAGACCGGCACTTGGCTCCGCTTCGGCGAGGTCCACCTCGGCCAAGGTCGCGAGAAGGCCCGGCAGTTCCTCAAAGACAATCCCGAGGTGGCTGCCGAGATCCGCCAGCGGGTCCTCGACAGCAAGGATGACTTGATTGGCGGCGAGGGGGGGGAATCGACCTCGTCAGACGACGACGATGGTGACGGCGGCAGCGACGAGTGATCCCCCCGCGGCGAAACAGTCTGCGGACCAGGGGTTTGATGCCCCTCCGCTGACTCCACACTCCGCGTCCGCCCAGCCGCCTACCGGGGCGGCGGGCCGATGCGATCCGATCCACCCACGAGTTGTCGACCCAAGCGACGACTCGTGGGTGGTGTCGTTTCCGCTCGCTCGTCTTTCGGCCCACTCGCGTGGGCAAACCGGCGTGGGCCAGGGAGCGGAGGCGTGTATCATGTCGCCTTTCCCCGGGACGGTGCCCTCAGCCTCTGACCCGCTCCCTCCCATCGAAAGATCATTCGAAAGATCATTCCTCCGTCCCTTTCCTGTCCCCCACCGTGTCCATGGAGCCGATGCCGACATGAAGGCCGATGAACTGCGGGAAGCCTATCTGGCGTTCTTCGAATCGAAGGGCTGCGTCCGCCGCCCCAGCGACGTCCTCGTGCCCCGCTGGGATCCCTCGGTGTTGTTCACGCCGGCCGGCATGAACCAGTTCAAGGATCACTTCCTCGGCAAGTGCAAGCTCGACTTCACGAAGGCGACCACTTGCCAGAAGTGTTTGCGGACCGGCGACATCGACAACGTCGGGCGGACCGCCCGCCACCACACGTTCTTCGAGATGCTGGGGAACTTCAGCTTCGGCGACTATTTCAAGCGCGAGGCGATCCACTGGGCGTGGGAGTTCCTCACGGCGAAGGGCTGGCTCAACATCCCCCCCGAGAAACTCTCGATCACCGTCTATGCAGACGACGACGAGGCCTTCCGGATCTGGGCCGACGAGATCGGCGTGCCCCACGGCAGGATCAGCCGCTTGGGCGAGGACGACAACTTCTGGCCGGCCAGCGCCCCCAGCCAGGGCCCCGACGGAGTCTGCGGCCCGTGCAGCGAGATCTTCTACAGGATGCCCGACGGTAGCGATGTCGAGATCTGGAACCTCGTTTTCACGCAGTTCAACCGCAAGGGCTCCCCCCCCGACAACCTCTCCGCGCTCCCCAGCCGCAACATCGACACCGGCATGGGGCTCGAGCGGACCTGCGCCATGCTCCAAGGGGTCGACAGCAACTTCCACATTGACATCCTCCGGCCGCTGGTCGAGGCGGTGGGGGATGTCTGCTCGAAGGAGTATCTGCCGGCCGACGACGACGGCCGGCGGATGCGCCGGATCGCCGACCATGTCCGCGCTTGCACGTTCGCGATCCACGAGAACGTTCTCCCCGGGAACAACGAGGAGAAATACGTCGTCAAGCGGCTGCTGCGGCGCGCCGTCCTGGACGGCCGGCAGATGGGGATGAAAGAGCCCTTTCTCCACAAGCTCCCAGGGATGGTCGCGAGCCTCATGGCCCGCCCGTACCCAGAGCTCGCCGAGAGCGTTGAACGCGTCGCCACGGTGATCAAGCGCGAGGAAGAGTCGTTCCTGGCGACGATCGACGGCGGCCTCGAAAGGATCGAGAAGCTCTTCACGGGGCTGAAGTCGTCGGGGCAGGGGACCGTCGGCGGCGCCGATGCAGCCGACCTCTACACCACCTACGGCTTCCCACCGGAGCTCCTCGAGACCCTCGCCGCCGAGCGCAACTGCCGCTTCGACTGGGACGGCTTCCGCACCGCGATGGACGAGCATGGGAAGGTGTCGGGCGCCGGCAACCGGGTGGAGGTGTTCACCTCCGGCCCGCTCGACGCCCTCAAGAAAACAATGCACGGCTCCGAGTTCCTCGGCTACGACACGCTTTCCGCCCAAGGAAAGGTGCTCGGAATCATCGCCCGTGGCCAGCTTTGCGACGCCCTCTCCGCCGACGATTCCCCGGCGCCGGTGACCGTCGTCCTCGACCGGACGCCGTTCTACGGTGAATCGGGGGGGCAGGTCGGCGACATCGGCTGGCTCCAGTGGCAGGGGACCAGCGCGGGGCGCTTCGAGGTCCTCGACACGCAGCGTGAGGGGGGCTTCATGCTCCATGTCGGCCACCTCCGCAGCGGCACGCTCGATCTGGGGGCCACCGTCACCGCGAGCGTCGACGAAGACCGGCGCGCCGCGATCCGCCGGGCCCATTCGGCGACGCACCTGATCCACGCCGCCCTCCAGCACCACCTCGGCCGCCACGCCGTCCAGCAGGGCTCGAAGGTCGATGCCGACATGCTCCGCTTCGACTTCTCCCACTCGAGTGCCGTCGGCCGCGAAACGCTCGACGCGATTGAGTCGATGGTCAACCGCAACGTCCTCGCCGCCGTCCCGGTCGGCGCGAGGCTCCTGCCGCTGGCCGATGCCCGCCACGAGGGGGCGATGATGCTCTTCGGCGAGAAATATCCCGACGTCGTCCGGATGGTGTCTCTTGGTGAGGTGAGCCGCGAGCTCTGCGGAGGCACGCATGTCAGCAACAGCGGCCAGATCGGCCAGGTGCGGATCACCGGCGAGGAGAGCGTCTCGGCCGGCACCCGCCGCGTCAGCGCGATCACGGGGTTGAAAGCGCTCGAGCGCTTCCGCCACGCCGAAGGAACGCTCGCCGAAGCGGCCGGCACCCTCCGCGTGCCGGTGGGAGAGCTTCCGACGCGGTTGGCGGCCCTCGCCAAGGAGGTCAAGGAGCTCAAGAAGGCGAAGCCTGTCGCCGCCGCGACCACGCTCGCGATCGACGAGCTCATCGCCGCGGCCACGATCGTCGGCGACACCCGGATCGTCGTCGTCAACGCCGGCGGTGCCGACGTGGCGGCGATGCGGCAGTGCATCGACCAGCTCCGCCGTAAGGCGAGCCCGGTGGCGGTCTTCCTCGGCTCGGCCGACGGGGAGAAAGTGACCCTCGTCGCCGGCATCAGCCGCGAGCTCGAAGAACGGGGCCTGTCGGCAGGCACCTGGATTCGCGAGCCCGCGGGAATCGTCGGCGGGAAGGGGGGGGGCAAGCCCGACCTCGCCCAGGCCGGCGGCAAGCTCGTCGACAAACTCGCCGACGCGCTCGCCGCGGCGAAGACCGCGATCGAGGGGCTGCTCTCGAAGTGATGCCGGGAGGTTGGTCCGGCAAGAACGAAAAAACGGCCGGCCGAAGGGTTCGGCCGGCCGTTCTCCTTGCTTGAGAACCGGACTCGGTCAGACGAGCTTTTCGAGCGCCGCCAGGGCGGCCTCGTAGTTCGGCTCGCTGGCGACTTCCTTGACGAGCTCGCCGTAGACGACGTGCCCCTTGGCGTCGAGGACGTAGACGGCGCGGGCGAGGATCTTGAGCTCGTCGATGAGGAGGCCGTAGGCCTTGCCGAACTCGCGGTCCTTGTAGTCGCTCCCGACCTTCATCGCCGTGATCGACTCGGCGCCGCAGAAGCGCTTCATCGCGAAGGGGAGATCGAGGCTGACGGTGAGGGCGTTGATCTTGTCGCCCAAGCTCCCGAGGCTCTCGTTGAACTTCTTTGTCTGCACCTGGCAAACGGGGGTGTCGAGCGAGGGGACGACGCTGATGATCGTCGGCTTGCCGAGGAGATCGGCCTTGCGGATGTCCTGCATCGCGTCACCGGTAAGGGTGAAGTCGGGGGCCGCTGCCCCCACCTTGACCTCCTCGCCCACGAGCGTGAGCGGATTGCCCTTGAACGTCACCGCGCCGTGCCGACCCATGCGTGTCCTCCAGGAAAAGGGAAAGGAAAACAAAAAAAAGAAAAAAACAGAAAAACCTGTCGGAAGTATCGCCAGCGGCGGGGTTTCGGCAAGGTGCGGGGGTGTGGACCGCGATCCGGGCAAGAAGCCCTTGCCTGCCCCCGTATCCTTCCCCGGTCGGACTATGGGACAATCCCGAATGGGGTTTCGGGGGGGATCGCGGCAGCCGCACCACGGAGGGCTCTTTCCATGAACCATCAGATCGATCGTTACGACGTCGGCCTCGAACGGGGCCCGGATTGGCTGTTCGTGAAGCTCTTTCCCCCCGAGACAGATGCCCCGCGACGGGGCGGGGACCTCGGCCACGCGCTCTGGAACGTCGCCCGGGAGCATGGCACGAACCGGATCGTGGTGGAGCTCGACGGCGTCGAGCGGGTCGACGACCGGCTCCTCGAAGGGCTCGAGGTTCTCCTCCGCCTCGCGGTGCGGGACGGCGGCCTGCTCCGCATCTGCGGCCTCGAGGGAGCCAACCTCGATCGCTACGAGGCTTGTCGCTTGGCCGAGCACCTGCCACATTTCTCCAGCCGCTGCGAGGCGGTCGGGGCGGGCTCGTGGGAGTTCGCCCGGCCGATCCAGCCGCGGTGAGCCCTACGGTGGTGGCCAGCACCGTTGTCGGTGGTTGCCCTCCGGTGCCCTTCTGCGGTCGATCCCTGCCATGGCTGAGCTCATACGCACGTGCGGCCGTCTCGGGCAGCTCGCCGGGCTTTCGATCCCGGCCCTGGCCATCGTTCTCGAGCTCCAGCACGCCATCTCCCTCGGGCAGATGCTCGTCATGCTCCTGGCGAGCGTCTGCTGTTTCTGGATCGGGCGACTCCTCGAGGCCTACGCCGCTTCCTGATCGTGCCCTGGCATCGCCCCCCAGCCCCGAAATCAGGAGTCGATCCTGCCATGTTGCCCCCGTTGCTCTTCACCCCGATCTATCGCCGCTACCTGTGGGGCGGGCGCCGCTTCGCGACGCTTCTCGGTCGTGACCTCCCCGCGGGGGACGATTTCGCCGAGTCGTGGGAGGTGGTCGACCGGCGCGACGACCAGAGTGTCGTCGCCACCGGGCCGCTTACCGGCCGGACCCTCGGCGATCTTGTGACGAAGCAGGGGCGGGCCCTCCTCGGCCGGCATGCGGGGCTGACGTCGTTTCCGCTCCTCTTCAAGTTCCTCGACGCCTGTCGCGATCTCTCGGTCCAGGTCCACCCCGACGACGACCGGGCCGCGAGGCTCGACCCTCCCGACAAGGGGAAGACCGAGGCCTGGTATGTGATCGACGCGGCGCCGGGGAGCCGGCTGTGGGCGGGGCTGAAGGCCGGGGTCGATCGTGAATCGCTCGCCGCCGCGCTCCGTGACGGGCGCTGCGAGGAGGTCCTCCATGTCGTCGAGCCGAAGGCTGGCGACTGCATCTTCATCCCGGCCGGGACGGTTCATGCCATTGGGGCAGGGCTTGTCGTCGCCGAGATCCAGCAGTCGAGTGACGTCACCTACCGGCTCCACGACTGGAATCGCACCGGCCCCGACGGCAGGCCGCGGCCGCTCCACCTCGAGGCGGGCCTCGAGGCCGTCTCCCGCTTCGGGCCGGTCGATCCATCCCCCCGCGCCCTGACCTCCTCCCCCGGCGTGCGCCGGCTCGCGACCTGCGATTTTTTTTCCTTCGAGGAGGTTACCCCCGGGGGCGATTGGACGGTGGGGGGCGACGACGCCTGCCATCTCCTCGCCGTTGTGGGGGGTAGGGTGGCGCTCGACGAGGCCTGGGGGCTGCCGGCCTTGGGGCCAGGACGAACTCTCCTCCTCCCGGCGGAGACCGGCTCCCAGACGCTCCGGAGCCTCGGCGGCACCGGAGCGACAAAGCTCCTCCATGTCATCCTCGGATGACCGCCGAGATTCGCTCCGGCGGCTTTTTTTCGGCTGTTTACCCGGGAAAGTGCCCCTCGAAAGCGCCCTAGGGCGCCGTCCGGGGTGGGCTCTATGCTCTCCCCCCCGACCGACCGGGAGTCGATTCACCGAGGGTGCCCATCATGAGACGCCTTTCGACCGCTGCCGCGCTCTTGGCCCTAGCCGGCGTCATGCCGTTGGCCGGCGGCTGCGCGTCGCTGGCAAAGCCGACCCTGCAGACCACCTCCAATGCCCGGACGCAGCAGCGCCGGGCCGTCCGCTTCGACCCCTACCCTCAGCCCGACATCGGCTCCACCCTCTTCCGTGAGGCCCTCATGGATGGGAGTCGGCCGCGCGACTACAACGAGCCCGTTACTGAAGTCCGTCGCTCCCGCTGGTGGTCGCCGGTGCAGTAGGGAAGGGCTCCGACAGCCGGGGCTCGCCCGGGGAACACCGGGCGGGCGAATCCCGCAGCCCCCCCGAAGTCCGGTGTATGATCCGCGAATGGGTCCGCCGTGCGAGTGGCCCCTTTCCCCCCTGCGCGTCGGAGTCTCCCTTGCCCGCCGATCCCTCCCCCTCCCAGCCCTACCAACCGCGTCGATCGGGGGAGCCCAATCGCGGCCGTGGCTCGCGGATCACGTCACGCCGCTCCCCGCCAGCCGGTAGCCAGGCCGGAAACGAGCCGGCGCGTAAGTCTGCCCCCCGCGGCCGGTTCCGCCAGGCCCCCGTCCCCGCCGATGACGGCCTTGAACGGCTTCAAAAGGTGCTCGCGGCGGCCGGGCTCGGCAGTCGGCGGAACTGCGAGGAACTGATCACGACAGGCCGGGTCGAGGTCGACCGCGAGGTGGTCACGCAACTCGGTACTTGCATCGATCCCCTCCGCCAGGAGGTCCGCGTCGACGGTGAGCGGCTTCCCGACCCGAAGCGCGTCGTCTACATGCTCTCCAAGCCGGTCGGCGTGGTGACCACGAACTTCGACCCCGACGGCCGGCCCCGCGTCGTTGATCTCGTCCCGGGGGAACAGCGACTGTTCGCGATCGGCCGGCTCGACCGGATGAGCGAAGGGCTGATCCTCGTCACCAACGACGGTGAGTTGGCCAATCTCCTCGCCCACCCTCGGTATGGCGTCGAGAAGAAATACCTCGTTCAGGTCGCGGGGGTCCCCACCCCGGACACCATCGACAAGCTCCGCCGCGGCATCGGCCTGGCGGAGGGGATGGCCAGGGCCCAGCATGTCCATATGAAATCGCAGCACAAGCAGAGCGCCGTCCTCGAGATGGTTCTCGACGAAGGGAAGAACCGCGAGATCCGCCGCATGCTCGCGCACCTCGGGCACAAGGTCCATCAGCTCAAGCGAGTCGCGGTCGGAAAGCTCTCCCTCGGCGACCTCTTGCCGGGGCAATGGCGGCAACTGGCCTGGTCGGAGGTCGAAGCCCTCCGCAAGGATGCCCTCGCCCAAACCGCCGGCTTCGCTGACGGCCCCCCCCGCGGCGCGCATGGCCCTCGTCCGCGCGGCACGAAGCGCCCCTTTGGCCAGCGCGATGACGACCGTCGCGGCGGCCGCCCCGCCGGCGCCGGTGGCCGGTCCCCGCGGCCCTCCGGCAGCGCCCCGGGGCGCGTTTCCGCGGGCCCGGGGGGGAGGGGCCGTACGGCGGCTCCCGTTCCCGCTGGCAGGCCCCCAGCCCGCCCCCGATTCCTCGACCGTGCCGAGGGGGCAGGGGCCCCGCCGGCCGGGGCACGCCGCCCCCCTGCAGGCCGGCCGCCCGCTGCAGGCCGCCCGCCACGGCCGCCCCGCGATGACGATGGCTCCGCCCGGCCCCCCCGGCCCGCCGGTCAGGATGACAGCCGTCCGCCGCTCCCCGGCGGACGCCGCCGCCGCCCCGGCAAGGCTTCGACTTGGCGGAAGAAACGGGATTCTTGAGTTGCTCCGGAGCCTTGAGCCCGATGAAGACATCCCCACCAGAGCCGTCCCCGTCGTCACCGTCACGCCGTGTCGAGGACGCCGTGGTCGTGTCGCATCGACAGACCGCCGCCAACACCTTCCGCCTCCGGGTGGAATGCCCCGGGATCGCCGCCTCGGCCGCCGCAGGGCAGTTTGTCATGCTGCGGATCGCCGATCGGGTCGACCCGCTCCTCGGCCGTCCGCTGGCCATCTACGACACCTACCGCTCGGTTGACGATGACATTCCCCACGGAGAACGCTCCGAACGGCGCTTCGCCGACTTCGTCTATGTCGTTCACGGCCGATTCACTACCGCGCTTCAATCTCTCGGCCCCGGCGAGCGGATGACGCTCTGGGGCCCCCTCGGCAACGGCTACGGCAACGTTCCGACCACCGGCCACCTTCTCCTCGTGGCCGGGGGCATCGGCCAAACCGCCCTCCTCACGCTCGGCCGCGACCGGGCCGTGGCCGGCGAAAAGGTGACCTTCTGCTGGGGCGCCTCCAGTGGCAGCGCCTTCGGTGACATCGAGGACTTCCGGCGGGCCGGCCTCGATGTCCATCTGGCAACCCTCGACGGATCGGTGGGGGCCCGAGGGACGGTCATCGATCTGCTCGATGGCCTTTTTCCCCTGCAATCCGGGCCCGGGGATCCATCCGTGGCAGCCCCACGCCATGTCGCCTGCTGCGGGCCAGACGGGATGATGGCCGCCGTCAGCCGTTGGTCGGAGGCGCGGGGACTAGGGTCCCACGTCTCCCTCGAGGCGCCGATGGCCTGTGGGATCGGGATCTGCTTCACGTGTGTCGCCCGAGTCAAAGACGCCGAGGGCGGCTGGGACTACAAGCGGACCTGCATCGAAGGCCCGGTATTCGCCGGCACGAGCATCGAGTGGGAATGATCAGGCCGGGCTGACTGAAGCGGGTCTTACGCCCTACCGGTTGGCACGTCGACCAGAGGAGTCTCCGAGGCGCACCCCCGAAAGCTGGCTGAGGACCCGCAGCGGACGCGCCGACAAGACCCGCGGGGGGAGTCAGGCAGACGCCTTCGAGACCGCGAGGATCCGCGCCGACAGCCGCGACTTGATCCGGGCGGCCCGGTTGGGATGGACGACACGGGCCGAAGCGGCCTGATCGACCTTCTTGGCGACCGTCCGGAGCTGCTCGTTGGCAGCCTTCACATCCCCACCGCTGATCGCCTCGAGAACCTTGCGGATCTCCGTCTTGATCTCCGACTTCGCGGCCCGGTTCCGCTCGCGATCGCGGAGGTTTTGGCGGAGACGCTTCTTGGCATTGGCTGAATGGGGCATGGTTCCGTCGACGGGGCTTTGGGGGGGCGGATGGGAGCACTGGGAAAGGTCGCGAGGCAGGGCGCGAGGCCCTCATCAACCCCCTTTATCCTTGACAGAGCCGAGTTTGTCCAGACGTTGGGCCACGTCGCGGTAGCCAAAATCGAGGCTGGCAAGCATCGAGAGGTATTTTTTGGCCCCATCGAGGTCTTCCAAGCCGCTGGCGAGCACGCCGGCCCGGTAGAGGGCCCGCTTGCGGAGATCGATTTCCCGGTCGGTGAGAGATTCGACGGCGGTGACGTAATTCTGCATGGCGAGCTGATATTGCTTGATCTTTTGGAAGCACTCGCCGAGCTCGAGGGCCACCACTCCCTTGCGGCGGGAGTCGCCAAGCACCTCCTGAAACTGCTTGATCGCTTCGGTGAAGCTTCCGGCGAGCTTGAGCCGCATCGCCAGCTCGTATTTCCAGGTCGGATTCTCCGGGTAACGGGCGGCCCGGGCGGCGTAGATCTCCACCTCCTGCTTGAGGAGGGCGGCCCGGAGCCGCTCGACCGCGGCACGCTGCTCCGGGGTGTCATCGGTCTCCAGCCGCCGCTCGGCGGCGAGCACCTTCTGCTTCCCCCAGCGCAGTTGACGGTCCTCGATGTGCTCGCGGATCTTGAGATCCCCCCCCGAGGCCGACAGCGCCGTCTTGAGGACGGCATGCGCTTCCTCGACCGTCGCCTCCTTTTCGAGGAGATCGGCCAGTTCGAGGTAGGACTCGATGCCGGCGGGGTTGTCGCGGATCGTGGCCTTGAGCTCGGCGACCCGCCCCTTCTCGCCCCCTTCCGCGGTCGGCGCGGCCGCCTTGGCCCCCCCCGCCTTCGCGGCGCCTGAGGGCGCGGGGCGGCCCGACATCCCCTGGCCGGCGGCGATCGTCTTCTCCACCTGGAGGCGGGCGATCTCCTTCTCGGCCTCCTCCGCCAACGACTTGACGTTGCCGATCCGTACCCAGCAGGCGATCGCCTGATCATATTCGCCGATCTCAGCGGCAAACTTGGCGCAGTGCCGGTTCACCTCGGGATCTGCCGGAGCCGCATCGAGGGCGCTCTTGAGATAGACCTGGCGCGTGGCGGAGTAGGAGAGCTGCGCGCAGGCCTCGGCCATCGCCAAAAGCGCGCCGGAGTCGTAGGGGCTGGCCTTGAGGATGTCGACCCCCTGCTTGAAGACATCGCGAGACTGGCCGGCATTGACCTTCTTCCACAGCCCGCCCCCCTTCGATCCCCCGAACAGCGACGCCAGGCCGCCGGACTTCTTCGGGGGATGCTTCTTCCGGAGGATGCCGAGGAACGCCTGAAGGTAGACAGCATTGCCAGGGTCACCGACGACGCACGCGGTGTACATCTCGATGGCGTAGTCGGCGTTGGCCGTGAGGTTCTTCGTGCCGGCCTGGAAGGTCTGGGCGAGCCTCGATCGCTCCGCCGGCGAGAGCAGGGCCGAGGAGGGGGAGGCCGCAGGATCGGCAGCCTGCCCGGAAGCGGGGTCATTCGCCATGATGGGTCGCGTCGGACTGTTGAAGGGTGGAAAGCGGAACGATCTTGGCTGGCTGTGGAGAGCATGCCCCGACAGACTGAATGCGGCGGCAGACACCCCCGGAAAACCTTGGCGATTCCTGCGGGCGACATCGTGAAAAAAGATCAGGGATGACCTTCCACGGACCGCGAGCAGGCTGGGAAAAAAGGGCTCCGCCACTGGATGCGGCGGCAGGCACCACCGATAAACATCGGCTTTTTCGGGGGTGTCCCCCGTGGATAAAGGCCATGGATGGGTTGGTCCACCGACCGCTAGAGTGTAGCCCTCCCCACGGCGCCCCTCAAAGGGCCCGAGCGTGCCGTGCCGATCGCGGCCCCACGGTCGCCCCCCCCCACGGCAAGTCATGGCCATCACTTCCCGGACGCCAACCGCCGTCGACGCGATCCCCGACGCCAGCCGCGTGTGGTTTGTCGGGGCGGGGCCGGGCCACCCCGACCTCCTCACCCTCCGCGGCCTCAAGCTCCTCCGCGCCGCCGACACGATCGTCCACGATGCACTCGTCCCCACGCTGATCCTCGATTTGGCCGGCCCCCGGACGATCCGGATCCCCGTTCCCCGTCATGCCACCGACGGCGACCCCGGTGAGACGACCGGGAGACTCCTCGTCGAGCTCGCCTCGACCGGAGGGCGCATCGTGCGGCTCAAGGGGGGGGATCCCAGTGTCTTCGGCCGACTTGCCGAGGAGACCGCCCCGCTCCGCGCCGCCGGCATCGGCTTCGGGATCGTTCCGGGGGTCACTGCCGCGCTGGCGGCGGCGGCGGCGGCCGACGTGCCGCTGACGAGTCGCGCCGCCGCGTCGGTGCTCACGATCGTCACCGGTCATGAGGCCGAGGAGAAGACAAGCCGGGTTGATCTGGAAGCCTTGGCGGCGCTCTCGGGGACGCTCGCCGTCTACATGGGGGTGGCACAGGCCGCTCGCTGGGGCGCCGCGCTGGTCGCGGCGGGGCGATCGAGCGCCACCCCGGTGACGATCGTGAGCCGCTGCTCCTGGCCCGATCAACGGATCGCTACCGCCACGCTCGGCACGCTCGCGCAAGCTTTCACGGAGCATCAGTGGCCCGCGCCGGCGGTGATCATCGTCGGGGACGTCGTCACCCCCGTCACCCCGGCCTCCACCGGGCCGCTCGCCGGCCGCCGCATCCTCCTCACGCGCCCGAGCGGGCAGGCCGACGAGTTGGCCGCCGCGATCTCCACCCTCGGCGGCGAGCCGCTTCATCTCCCCGTCGTGCGGATCGCCCCACCCGACTCCTGGACGGCGCTCGACGGCGCGATTGCCGAGGGGGGGATGTTCGATTGGATCGTGTTTGCGAGTGTCAACGGGGTGCGCGCCTTCGTGGCCAGGCTGCGGGCCGTACGACGGGACGCCCGGATCCTCGGAACGGCCCGATTGGCGGCGATCGGCAGCGCCACTGCGGCAGCGCTCGGAGAGGCCGGACTGGCGTGCGACCTTGTCCCGGCAGCGGCCAATTCGGAGGGGATGGTCGCCGCACTCCTCCCCACCCTCCACGCCGGACGGGTCCTTCTCGTCCGGGCCGCCCGCGGCCGTGACGTGATGCGCCGCGACCTCGAGGCGGCCGGCCACGAGGTGGTCGAGGTGGCGGCCTATGCCACCCGCCCGGTGGAGACGCTCGGGGAAGGCGACGCTGCGAGCCTCGATGCCGCCCCCATCGACTGGGTGACGATCACCAGCGGCGCCATCGCCGAAGCGGCGGTCCGGCTGTTCGGGGAGCGGATGCGCCGCTGGCGCATCGGCTCGATCAGCCCCGTCACGTCGCGCGTCCTCGAAACGCTCGGTTTCCCCCCCGACTGCGAGGCGCGGGAGGCGAGTGCGGCAGGCCTCGTCGAGGCGATCTGCCGCTGGCACGACGCCCCCTCGTCACAGCTGCCCTGATCGGCAGCCCCCCCCACAGCGGAAGGTAACGGTGGCGCCGGGTCGACCGCTGCGCTTGGAGGGCAGGGGGACACCCCGTCGATAACGAGTGATAGCGGGGAGAGGAGTCGATCGCACGCCCTCCCGCAGGAGGTTCACGTGCCGAACAACAGCACACCGGCGACGGTGGTCATCCTCGCCCGACTCGATGCCGCCATCACGAAAGAGGGCTTCGGCATCCTCGCCGAAGGCGTCCGCCGGACCGGCGCCGTGGTGACCTGGGTCGCCGACGGCGCGACGCTCGACCGAATCACCGACGGCGGTGGGGAGTGGGGATGGGCGCTCGCCCTCGACCGCGCAGAGAGCGACTCCCGGCAGGGGCTCCGCCAGCATCTCAAGTCGCTCCGTCACACGGCCGTCGATGCCGTGGTCGTCTCCGACGGGGTCGAAATCATCCACCGTGATCTCCTCGTCGAAGCAGGGATCCACACGGCCGTCGTCGACCGGTTCGACGACCTACCCCGCGGCAACCGTCGTCCGGCACCTGAAGGCTGGGCCTGCCGGAGCCTCGTGTGGGGACTCTGGGAAGTGGCAGCGACGCCGCCGCGGCCGGGAAGCCTGCTTGGCCGGTTGCTCCCCTGGGTCGATGGTCCGGCCGCCGGTTCGCTCACCGTCACGCCGCCGGGCGCGGGTGAGGGAGTCCACGCCGCTGCGGATCGGGTGACACGGTTTTTGGGGGCCTACCGGGCGGGGCGGCAGCCAACCCGGTTGGTGCGCCTCGGCGACCTGCCGGCAATGCTCGGCTCGGGTTGTCAGCCCACCGGCGGTTCGGTGCTCCGCGCCGCCTGACGCCCGGGGAAGCCGACCGGGGGCGAGCGTGGCCAGCCGCCCAGCGGGCTCGTGCCGGGGTGAGAAAACGCGTTCAGGTCTTGGCGGTATCGAGAACCGACCAACTCAAGTAGCCGACGATGAGACTGGCCACGAGGAATCCGACATCCAAGAAAATGTCCTTCCGTTGGAATGGCTGCGCGACCGCCAAGTCGGCGACAAACAGGATTCCGATCAGGCCGGATACGACCATCCCCGTCATTGGCAAGAACTTCGTCACCGGACTGGATCTCCCTCTGACGCAACCTGGACGCCCCGAATCAATTTCGCCCGTGGCCGCCCGCCGATCATAATCGTCGGCGGGAAACAGGCCCCCGCGCCGGCGATTATGGCTTGGATCCTCCAATCGTGCCATTGGGTCGAATGTTCCCCGGCGACCGGTGGCGTCGGGGGGATGGCTGGATGCCTCCTTTGGGTCCTTTTGCCCGCCCCCCACCACGCTGCCCGCCCCCCACCATGGCCCCCCACAGCCAATCGCGAGGCCAGACCGCCATGCCCCCTCACCCGCCGACCGCGTCCTCCTTGCCGAGCCCGGAGTGGGCCAGCCGGACCGAAGCCGGGGCGACTGCCGTCTACACCGGGAGTTTCGATCCGATCACCCTCGGACACCTCGACGTCATCGAACGGGCCAGCCGGATCTTCGGGCGAATTGTCGTCGGCGTCGGCATCAATCCAGACAAGCATCCGCTGTTCACGCTCGAGGAGCGGGTGGCGCTGGTGAAGGCGTCGGTCGCCCACCTCGTCAATGTCCAGGTGGCCCTCTACAGCGGCCTGTCGGTGGCCTTCGTTCGCGAGCAGGGGGCCCGCGTCCTCCTCCGGGGCGTCCGCTCGCTCACCGACATCGATGCCGAGTTCACGATGACGCTTGCCAACCGGAAGCTCGATCCAGGGGTCGAGACGGTGTTTCTCATGTCCGACTCCCAGTACACCCACGTCTCGTCGTCGCTTTTGAAGCAGATCACGCCACTGGCAGGGGACGAGTCGCTCCATCAATTCGTCCCTCCGCCGGTCGTGCCGGCGCTGCGGGCCAAGTTGGGGGCACAGCCAGGCGCCGATTGAGACGGCTAAGCCCGTCGCCGACTGGGCCGACGGTGGGGCTGACGACCGACGGGCTTCAGTTCGTGATGGTGCGCGACGAATCGCCCCCCTCGAAGTGGTTCCGCAGGTAGCGGGCCCGCTCGATGTCGTCACTGGTATCCTCGTCGCCGCCCCGCAGTTTGTGGAGGTGCGCCGGTTGCGTGCGGATCAGGAGGGAGTTGATGTCAGCGATCTTGACGTCGCCGATGAGGCCCAAGAGCACCCCCATCCGCACCCTTGAGAGGAGCTGCATCGTCTCCTCGTTGCTGATTGTCTGGGCCGTCCGGAGGATGCCGTAGGCCCGGCTGACCTGGTCGTGGACGTTCTGCTGGGTCTCGCGAACGAGGAAATCGCGGGCCCGCCGCTCGTAATCGATGAGCACCGGCACGACATCGGCGACCTGCTGGACGAGCTCGTCCTCCGTCCGCCCCAGCGTGGTCTGGTTGGAGATCTGGTAGAAGTCCCCCATTGCCTGCGACCCTTCGCCATAGAGCCCGCGGACGGCCAGCGAGATCTTGTGGAGGCTGCGGAAGACCTTGTCGATCTGGCGGGTGATGACGAGCGCCGGGAGGTGGAGCATGACGCTCACGCGGATCCCGGTGCCGACGTTCGTTGGGCAGGCGGTGAGGTAGCCCCAGCGCGGATGGAAGGCGTAGGAGACGACTCGCTCGATCTGGTCGTCGACGACCTTGATCTGCTCCCACGCGCCGTGGAGGTCGAGGCCGCTGTGCATGCACTGGATGCGGAGGTGATCCTCCTCGTTGATCATCAGGCTCACCTGCTCGAGCCGGTCGATCGCTACCCCGCGGGCCCCCTGTGCGTCGGCATGCTCGCGGCTGATGAGTTGACGCTCGACGAGAAAGCGGCGGTCGATCTCCTCGAGGTGGCCGACATCGATGTAGTCGAGCTCCTGCCCTACCGGCACCGCCACGATCCGTTCGCGGAGCACGCGTTCGGTCTCGGCCCGGTCCTGCTCGGTCGCCCGGCTCACGAAGGGGAATTGGGCGAGGTTGCGGGCCAGACGAACCCGGCTGCTCATCACGATGTCGGAATCGGGACCGGTCCCCCGGAGCCATTCGCCGATCGAGTTGGTGAGCGTATCGAGCCTCATGCGTTCTCCTCCCCGGCCTTGGCGGCCGGCGGCATCCATGCGTCCTCGATCCCCCGGATGGCGTCCCGGGTCTCCTTCGCCGATTCGTAATCCTCCCGCGAGATCGCCTCCTTCATCCCGTGCCGCAGGCCGATGATGGCCGTTAGCCCGTCGGTGCCGCTGGCGGCATCGACACCAGCGGGAACGGCTCGCGACGGCCGCCGCCCGGTGTGCTCGGTCGCCCCGTGGATATTGGCGATGAGGGGATCGAGCTCCTTCTCGAATTGGAGGTAGTCATGGGGGCAGCCGAGCCGCCCCTGATTGCGGAACTCGAAAAATGTGATCCCGCACATGTCGCAGCAGCGCTTATCGAGGACAGCGAGGTCCTCGGCGGTCTGTCCGACGCCGAGCGGGCCCGACAAGGCGCCCCCCTTCTGCCCCTTCCCCTCGCCTGCCCCCGGGTCGCCGGGATCGCCGCCGTCGCCCCCCTCAGACTGATTGAGGTAGACGCGGGCATGCTCCTCACACAAATGGACTTCGCGGACGTTGCCCGTCTCGAGCTCGGTGATGTGAAACACCGCCTGATTGTCGCACTGCTGGCACTTCATGGCATCCCCGCACGGCCGGTCCGCTCTGCCTCCCGGAACACACCGTGCCGGGGGAAGGACTTTGAATCATATCCGTTCCCTTGCCGCAACGTCGCCCTTCGGTTCGCCGGACGACGCCGGTTGCTCCTTCGCGGGGCGTCGGCCCCGTTCCGCCGGTTCGCCCGGCGGGGTGGAGGTGGGGAGCCTGTCGGGGTAGTCTGGGGATATCCGCTCGCAGCGCCACCGCCCGACACGCCGCTCCATGTCGACTGCACCGTCCCCTCAGGACTCCTGCCTCCCCGACGCCGCTCGGTTCCGGGCCCTCGCGGCGACCCACCGCCTCGTGCCGGTGTGGCGCCGACTGTTCGCCGACGGGCTGACCCCGCTGTCGGCCTTCGCCCGACTCGACGCCGGCACCTGTGGCTGCCTGTTCGAGAGCGTTGTCGGCGGAGAGAAGGTGGGGCGCTACAGCTTTCTCGGCGCTGATCCGTTCCTCCTCCTCGAGGCCCGTGGGCGGCAGGTCACCGTCAGCGGCAACGGCCTCCCCGGCGGCACGGAGGAGAAGCTTGAATCGGACGACCCGTTCGCCGAGCTCCAGCGCCGCATGGCCCCCTTTCGCCCGGCCCACCTCGACGAGCTCCCCCCTTTCACCAGCGGCGTCATCGGGTATGCGGCCTACGACGCGGTCCGGTACGTCGAGGATCTCCCCGACGCCCCCCCCGACGACCGTGCGCTCCCCGATTTGAGCTTCGCCTTCTACGACCGGCTCGTGGTCTTCGACAACGTCACGAAGTCGCTCGATGTCGTCGGTCTCGCCGACGTCGGCGACGGCGCCCCCGCCGCCGTCGAGCACGGCCGGGCCGAGGCGCGTCGGCGGATCGACGCCACTCTTTCGAAGCTCTTCGCGGCGGCCGATTGGCCCGCAGCGGCCGACATCGGCCCCCGCCACGAGCCCCGCTGCCTCACCGACGGCTCGGCAACCTCCACCTTCAGCCGCGAGGGATTCCTCGCCGCCGTCGACACGGCGATTGAGTACATCCGCGCCGGTGACGTCTTCCAGGTCGTGCTCAGCCGCCGCCTCGACATCCCCTTCGACCACCCGCCGATCGAGCTCTACCGGACGCTGCGGGTGGTGAACCCGAGCCCGTTCATGTTCTTCCTCCGCACCCCCTCCGCGACGCTCGTCGGCAGCTCACCGGAGATCATGGTGCGCCTGATCGACGGCACGGTGACAGTGCGCCCGCTCGCCGGGACCCGTCCGCGCGGCGCCACCCCGGAAGAGGACCGGGCCCTCGCCGAGGGTTTGCTCGCCGACCCGAAGGAGCGGGCCGAGCACGTCATGCTCATCGACCTCGGTCGCAACGACGTCGGCCGCGTCGCCGAGATCGGTTCGGTGAAGCTCTCCGACGTGATGTCGATCGAGCGCTACAGTCATGTCATGCACATCACGAGCAACGTCACCGGGAAGCTCCTCGCCGACAAGACGGCCTTCGACGCGCTTCGCGCTTGCCTCCCGGCCGGCACCGTCTCGGGGGCCCCAAAGATCCGCGCCATGGAGATCATCGACGAGCTCGAGCCGACCCGCCGCGGTCCCTATGCCGGCGCCGTCGGCTACATCGACTTCGGCGGCTCGATGGACACCTGCATCGCGCTGCGGACGGTCGTCCTCACCGACGGCATGGCCTACGTGCAGTCGGGGGCCGGGATCGTCGCCGACAGCGTGCCGGAGAGCGAATACCAAGAGACGCTCAACAAGGCGAAGGGGTTGCTTGTGTCGCTGGAGATGACCACCGAGAGGCTCGGCCGCTCGCCCCACCCCTGATCCTCGCCCCAACCCTGATCCTCGCCCCAACCCTGATCCGCCCCTGCTCCTCCGGGCGCGTGCCCCCAGCTTGCCATGCTCCACATCGAACGCGCCGTGATCCGCGCGGGGGATGTGGCGGCGATCGCCGATTGCTCCCTCGACGCGGCGCCCGGCGAGGGGTGGGCGCTGATCGGCGCCGGGGGATGCGGGAAGGGGCTCCTCGTGGCGGCGATCGCCGGGGCCGTGCCGCTGGCCGGTGGGGAAATCGTCGTCAACGGCCGCTCGCACCGGCGCGAGCCCGCCATGGCCCGGCGGATGTGCGGCTACGTCCCCGCCGCGCTCGAGAGCTGGCCGGCGATCCGGGCCGACGAGTTTCTCGATCTCTTCGCCGCTGCCGCCGGGCTCTCGGGGGAGAGGCTCGCCGAGGCCCGGAGCCGGGCCCTCGATCTGGCGGGCCTCCGCGGCGCGGAACGGCTCGACACGCTCCCCGAAGCGGTTACCAAGCGGCTCCTCCTCGGCCGCGCTGTCCTCCACGATCCGGCGATCCTGGCGCTCGACGATCCCTTCCGCGCCCTCGACCCGCGCGGTCGGCAGCTGTGCGAGAAGCTCATCGAGGCGGCGCTCCTCGTCGAGCGGACGGTCGTCGCGGCGCTCGACGACGCGATCGTGCCGGCCTGCTTTACCCATGTGGCCCTCCTCGACGAGGGGCGGATCGTCGCCCGCGGGCCCGCCCACCCGGCCACGTTCGCACCGGGGCGAACCTGGACCTGGCGCGTGACGGTGCCGCGCGACGCGGTCGCTGCCCGCGAGTGTCTCGCCGACCGGGTGCCCGAGGCCCATCTCGTTGACGACCACACCGTCGACTGCCGGATCGACCCGGCCCTCTCCCCGCCGGCCGGGCTCGTGACGGCCCTGGTTCGGGCCGGGATCGGTGTCGAATCGGCCGGATTCCACCCGTTCTGGAGTATTCAGCTGGTGCGCAACGCCTCCTGATCGACAGGGGCTGACCGGAGCCGAGGTAGAATCGAAGGCTGAAGGCCGGCCGGCATCGGGCCGCCGGTCGACGGTGGTTTCTTCCCGCCCCCCTGGGAATCGATCGTGCGACGACTCCACCCGCTGCCCGCGGCTGTCGCCTTCGCCCTGCTCCTCGTCGCCGGCAGCCCCGGGGCCGACGGGGCGGGGGACCCGGCAGCGACGTTCCGCGACCAGGTCGAGCCGATCCTCGCTCGCCGCTGCCTGGCCTGCCACTCCCATGCCGCCGGCCAGATGGAGGGAAACCTCGCCCTCGACTGGAAGAGTGGTTGGGCGACCGGCGGCGACCGCGGGGCGGCGATCCTCCCTGGCTCCCCCGACGACAGCCTCCTCATTCGGGCGGTGCGGCATGTCGATGCCGAGCTGAAGATGCCCGACGACAAGCTCCCTGACGAGGAGATCGCGATCCTCGAGGCCTGGGTCCGCGACGGCGCCGTCGATCCGCGCGTCGCCGAGCCGGCCACGGCCCCCACCAGCGGCGACTGGTGGTCGCTTTGCCCCCTCGTCGCCCCGCCACTGCCGAGTGACACCGGCTCTGATCCAAGCAACCCGATCGATGCCTTCCTTGACGAGCGGCTGGCGAAGGCAGAGCTCGTGGCGGTGCCGGAGGCCGACAGACGGACCTTCATCCGCCGGGTGTCGATCGATCTCCACGGCCTCCCGCCGACACCGGAGGAGGTGGCGGCGTTTAGCGCCGACGAAGCTCCCGACGCCCATGAGCGGCTCGTCGACCGGCTCCTCGCCGCGCCGCGCTTCGGCGAGCGGATGGCCCGGCACTGGTTCGACTCGATCCACTTCGCCGACAGCCATGGCTTCGAGCACGACGTCTTCCGGCCCAACGCCTGGCCCTACCGCGACTGGGTCATCAAGGCCTTCAACGACGATCTTCCCTGGCCGACCTTCGTCCGCGCCCAACTCGCCGCCGACGTCTTCTTCGCTGCCGATCCCACCACGTTTCCCGCTCTCGGCTACCTCGGCGCCGGCACCTACGACCATTCCGCCGCCGCCACCGCGCCGAAGTCGTTTGAGAATCTCGACCGCGACGACATGGTCACGCAGGTGATGTCGAGCCTGGCAAGCACGACGGCCAATTGTGCCCGCTGCCACGCCCACAAGTTCGATCCGATCTCGCAGGAAGACTATTACTCCCTCCAGGCCGTCTTTGCCGGAATCGGGAAGGGAGAGATCGACTGGGATCCCGACAGCCTCGTCGCCGCCACCCGCCAGCGCTGGCAGCGCGTGGCGACCCAAGCCGCCTCCGCCCCCGAAACCCTCCTCGACGACCCGGAGAATGTGACGACTCTCACCGCCTGGGAAGCCACGAGCCAGACGCGGGCCGTGTGGACGACGCTCCCCCTGACCACGTTCACGTCTGCTTTCGGCACCGAGCTCAAGCGGCTCGACGACGGCTCGATCCTGTCTGGTGGTACGGCTCCCGAACGCGACGTGGTCACGCTCACCGCTGCCGGTCCCCAGGCGGCGATCACCGCGATCCGCCTCGATGTCATCCCGCACGAATCGCTCCCCAAGCAAGGGCCGGGGCGCGGGCAAAACGGCAATCTCCATCTCTCCGAGTTTGAGCTCCGCGTCTTCCGTGCCAGCGTCGCCGAGCCCGAGCGGATCGTGATCGCCCGCGCCACCGCCGACTTCGACCAGCAGAGCTGGACGATCCAACATGCCCTCGATGGCAACCCGGCCACCGCCTGGGGGATCCATCCCGAGGAAGGCAAGCCGCATCACGCCATTTTCGTGCCGGCGGCGCCGGTCGTGCTCGGCGCCGGCGACTCCCTCGCCGTTGTCCTCCGGCAGGAGCATGGCGATAGGCACACCATCGGCCGCGGCAGGCTTTCGATCACCTCCGGCGACCCCGACGCCGCGATTGCCCTCCCCGTGGCCGCCGAGGAAGCCCTCGCCATCCCCGCCGCCGCCCGCACCAAGGCCCAGCAGGCCACAATCGCTTCCGCGATCCTCGCAAGTCTGGCCCAGGCCGAACTCAAAAAGCTCCCCGCCCCCCACAAGCTCTACGCCGCCGCTACGACCGCGGTGAACGAGCGCGGCACGATCGTTTACCCGGCGCCGCGTGAGATCCACGTCCTCAAGCGTGGCGACCTCGATCAGCCGCAAGGACTCGTCGGCCCCGGCGCCTTGGCGGCGATCCCCGGACTCCCCGCCCGGTTTGAGTTTCCCCCCAGCACTCCGGAATCGGCCCGCCGGGCGGCACTCGCCGACTGGCTCGTTCACGAGCACAACCCGCTCACCTGGCGGAGCATCGCCAATCGGGTCTGGCAGTGGCATTTTGGCCGCGGCCTCTGCGACACCCCCGGCGACTTTGGCCGGATGGGGGGCACGCCGAGCCACCAAGAGCTTCTCGACTGGCTCGCCGCCGAGATCCGCCGATCGGGCTCGCTCAAAGCGATCCACCGCCTGATCTGCACCAGCCGCGCCTACCGCCGCGCCTCCGCCTGCCCGCCGGATATCTTTCAAATCGATCCCGACAATCGGCTCCTCGCCCGGATGTCGCCGCACCGGCTCGACGCCGAGAGTTTTTATGATGGTGTCTTGCTGGCGTCGGGCCGCCTCGACGACACGCGCGGCGGCCCGGCCGTGGCCCACTTCTCGCAGCGCCCCGGCGCCCAGCTAACGCCGATCCTCGACTACGACGCCTTCGATTGGGATTCCCCCGGCGCTACCCGGCGCAGCATCTATCGGGTCGTGTGGCGCGGCATTCCCGATCCTCTCTTCGACGCCCTCGACTTCCCCGATCTCGGTCTCCTCTCCCCGACGCGCGGCTTTTCAGCCTCCCCGCTCCAGGCGCTCGTCTTGGCCAACAACCGCTTCGTGCTCCATCACGCCCGGCATCTCGCCCGCCGCGCCGCAGCAACAGCCCCCGACCCCGCTGCCGACACACTCGACGCCAGGATCGCGCGGATGGTGCACTGGACCTGGCAGCGCGAGCCGACCTCGCAAGAGTCGGCGGAGCTTCTGGACCTGGCCAATCGACACGGCCTCGAAGCGGTGGCCCGGGCGCTATTCAATGGCGATGATTTTTTGTTTGTCGATTGAAGGACCAAAGACGGACTGGGGTTCCTGCCATGTCGCTCCTGCTTCCTTCGCGCCGTGATCTCCTCGCCGCTGCCGGCGGTGGCTTCGGGTCGGTGGCGCTTGCGCATCTTCTGGCAGGGGAGGGGAGAGGAGGGGAAGTGAGGAGAGGAGCCGACGGTGCAGCGCTTGCCGATCCTTCCTGGCCTCTCGGTGGGCTCCATCTTCCGGCCAAGGTTCGCCGCGTCATCCAGCTGTTCATGAACGGTGGCGCGAGCCCGATGGACACCTTCGATTACAAGCCGGCGCTCGAAAAACACCACGGCGAGGCGCTCGGGCCGAAAGAAAAACCGGAGGGTTTCACAGGCCCGGCCGGCAACGTCTTGAAGAGCCCGTTTCCGTTCGCCCAGCATGGTGAATCGGGGCGATGGGTGAGCAGCATGTTTCCCTGTCAGGCCGACTCTGTTGATCGGATGGCGTTCCTGATGGCGATGAAGACGACGACGAATGTCCATGGCCCGGCCAGCTACATGATGAACACCGGGTTCATGATCCCCGGGTTTCCCTGCCTCGGCGCCTGGGTGTCGTATGGCCTGGGGCGGATCGTCGACGATCTTCCCGAGTTTGTCGTTCTCCCCGACCCGCGTGGCCTCCCTTACAACCAGAAGGGAAACTTTTCCGCGGGCTTTTTGCCCGCCCGCCACCAAGGCACCGTCGTCGATCTCGGCCGGCCCGAGCCGATCCCCGACATTTTCGCCGCCGACGCCTTCCCGTTTGCCCGGGGCGATGCCGATCGCGACACCCTCGCCGCGATCAGCCGGCTCAATCGCCGACATGCCGCCGCCCGCCCCCTCGACACGCAGCTCGAAGCCCGGATCGTCTCGGGCGAGCTCGCCGCCCGGATGCAGCTCTCGGCGCCGGCCACCTTCGACATGAGTGGAGAATCCGCGGCGACGATCGCCGCCTATGGCCTCGAGCAGAAGGAGACGGCCGACTTTGGCAAGCGCTGTCTGATGGCCCGCAGGCTGATCGAGCGTGGCACGCGCTTCGTGCAGGTGTGGAGCGGCCCCCAGGGGGCAGTCGACAACTGGGACAACCACGGCAGCATTTCCCGCGAGCTGCCGCCGATGGCCAAGAGTGTCGATCAGCCGATCGGCGCCCTCCTCGACGATCTCCGCGACCGCGGCCTCCTCTCCGACACGCTCGTGATCTGGACAACCGAGTTCGGCCGCACGCCGGTTGCGCAAGGGGGCGACGGGCGCGATCACAACGGCGGCACGTTTGTCACCTGGCTGGTCGGCGCTGGCGTGAAGGCCGGCGCCACCCACGGCGAAAGCGACGAGCTCGGCTACCAAACGGCCACCGGCACGACGACCGTCCACGATCTCCAGGCGACGGTTCTCCATCTCCTCGGCATCGACCACACCCGGCTCACCTTCCGCACCGCCGGCGTCGACCGGAGACTCACCGACGTTCACGGCCATGTCGTGCGGGAAGTGCTGGCGTGAGGGGGTCGCTTGCGGCCGACCGCGAGCGTCGCGTCGGACCGCAAGAAAAACACCGTGCAGGTGCTGGAGAAAGCGACTCGTTAGAGTGAGCGGATCACACGGAGGCAACCATGTCTGTCGACTTGGCGATTGAATCAATGT
>CAMBFA010000043.1 GCA_945865325.1 Candidatus Kuenenia stuttgartensis | reverse complement strand
ATGAGCCCGTCCTCTCCTCGTGGGGGCCGGCGCTCGTCCACCCGGCCGACGGCCCGGGCAACGGCGCGGTGCGGTGGGCAATCGTGTCAGAAATTGATCAGGCGGAGGTGTCGGCCCCGATTGCTACCCTGAAGCGGTTCGCCGGCTGGATCTTCGGCCTGACGACACTCGGCGTGGCCCTCCTCTCGGCGCGGATCGCATCGTCGTTCAGTCGGTCAGCGCGCCGCCAAGCGAAGCTCGTCGACGGTATCAAGGACAACACCCACACCCTCGCTAGCGCCTCCGAGGAGCTGACGAGCGTCAGCCAGCAGATGAGCGCTGCGGCGGAGGAGACGACCGCTCAGGCCAACCTCGTCTCCGCGGCCGCCGAGGAGGTCAGTGCCAACACGAAGACGGTGTCGGGCTCGGTCGAGAACCTTGTCCAGAGCATCTACGAGATCGCCCGCTCCGCCCAGGATGCTGCCGGTGTCGCCCGGCAGTCGGTCGACCTGGCGCGGGCAACGTCCAAGACGATGGACAAACTCGGGACGTCGAGCGCTGAGATCGGCCAGGTGGTGAAGGTGATCACCTCGATCGCCGAGCAGACCAACCTCCTCGCTCTCAATGCCACGATCGAGGCAGCGCGGGCCGGCGAAGCGGGGAAGGGCTTCGCCGTCGTCGCCAACGAGGTCAAGGATCTCGCCCGCGAGACCGCCAAGGCCACCGAGGATATCGGGTCGAAGATTGAGGCGATGCAGGCCGACACCTCCAAAGCTGTCCGTGCGATTGGCGAGATCGTGGCGGTGATCGAGAAGATCGACGGGCTGCAGACGAAGATCGCCGCCGCGGTCGAGGAGCAGAGCGTCACCACCAGCGAGATCAGCCGCAACATCGGCGAGGCGACGATCGGCTCGACGGAGATCGCCCAGAACATCGGCCAAGTGGCGCAAGCCGCACAGAATACCGCCGAGGGGGCGAGCAACGCCCAGCTCTCCAGCCAGGAGCTAGCGCGGATGGCCCAGAACCTGCAGCGGCTCGTGGAGGAATACCAGAAGTGACGCCGGGGCCGTGGGGCCCCGGTCCACGCTGATCCGATGGCTGATTCCATGCGTGCCCTGATCGTCGATGATTCCAAGCCGGTGCGGAGCATCCTCGCGAAGATGCTCGGTGACCTCGGGTATGCCTGCGAGCAGGCGGCCGACGGCGAGGAGGCGCTGGCGATCCTCGCCCGCAGCGGCCGGCCGGACGTGGTGACGGTCAATCTCCACATGCCGGTCATGGACGGCTTTACGCTCATCGAGCGGATCCGTGGCCAGGCCCTGTTGAAAAGCCTACCGATCGTGGCGATGTCGTCCGACAGGGCCCCGGAGGTGGTCGACCGGGCGCTCCGGGCGGGGGCCGGCGTCTTCGTTGCCAAGCCTTTCACCCCGGCGGCGATCGGCGAGGCCATCGCTGCCGTCGGCGCCCGGACCGTTCCCCGCCCCGGTGCCGCTCCCGGCCACGCGCCGGTGCGGATTCTCGTCGTCGATGATTCGGCGGCGATCCGTGGCGTCGTCTCGGCGACGCTCTCGGCCGATCCGGAGTTGAGCGTGACGGGGACGGCGGCCGACGGGGTCCAGGGGCTCGCCCGGATCGCCGAATCCCGCCCCGATGTCGTTCTCCTCGACGTCGAGATGCCGGTCATGGACGGGCTGACGATGCTCCGTGAGCTCCGTCGTATCCACCCCCGCTTGCCGGTGGTGATGTTCTCGACGCTCACCGAGCGCGGTGCGAAAGTGGCGCTCGAGGCCCTCGTTGCCGGCGCCAACGATTACGTCGCCAAGCCGAAGGGGGCCAGCAGCGAGGAGGTGGCGGCACGGATCCGCGAGGATGTGATTCCCAAGCTGAAACAGTTTCGCCGGCAGGTGTCGGCGCCGGGGGGCGCCGCCGCTCCCCTCCAAACCAGGTCTACGCCCCGGCCCCGTGCCGACCCTGTCGCGGTGGTGGTCGTGGGAGTGTCGACCGGCGGGCCGGTGGCGCTGTCGGACTTCCTCCCCGCGTTTGTAAAAACGGCCGGGGTGCCGGTGCTCATCGTCCAGCACATGCCGGCCGTGTTCACCGCCCACCTCGCCGAGCAGCTCACGAAGGTCTGCGGCCTGCCGGTCCGGGAAGCGCCCGACGGCCATGAGCTCGTCGCCGGCGACATCCTCCTCGCTCCCGGCGGCCGGCATCTCAAGGTGGCCAGTGCAGGCACGAAGGTGATCGTGAAGATCGACGACGGCCCCCCCGAAAATGCCTGTCGGCCGGCGGCAGACGTTCTCTTCCGCAGCGCTGCGGCGGTGTGGGGGGGGGCGACGCTCGCCGTCGTCCTCACCGGAATGGGGAAGGACGGGCTCAAGGGGAGCGAGGCGATCCACGCCGCCGGCGGCACGATCCTCGCCCAGGACGAGATCACGAGCGTCGTCTGGGGGATGCCTGGGCATGTCGCCCGGGCGGGCCTCGCCGAGGCGGTCCTCCCCCTCCGGCAGCTCGGCGTCGAGGTGGGGATGCGGTTGCGACGGCGCGGCTGACCGTCGTTCCACGGCCAGGCGTACCCCAGACAGGACGGCTCCCTTGAAGGTCAATCCCCAGCAGCTCGCCTTCCTGGCGACCTTCCTCAAGCGGCGCAGCGGCGTGGTCATCGACGCATCGAAGGCCTACCTCGTCGAGGCCCGGCTCCTGCCGGTGCTGCGGCAGCGGGGCCTCCCCGATTTCGAGGGCCTCGTCGAGCGCGTCCGCAGCGCCCGTGATCCCGGGCTCGAGCAGGACGTCCTCAATGCGATGATGACGCACGAGACGTCGTTCTTTCGCGATCGATCGCCGTTTGAGACGGTGAAGCGGCTGCTCCCCGATCTCCTCAAACGTCGGACGGTCGCCAGGCATCTGGTCCTCTGGTCGGCGGCCGCGTCATCGGGGCAGGAGGCCTATAGCCTGGCGATACTCCTCAACGAGCACTTCCGCGAAGCACTCGTCGGCTGGTCGGTGCGGATCCTCGCCACCGACATCTCCGAGCCGGTATTGGCCCGGGCCCGGGAGGGGCTCTACAGCGATTTCGAGGTCGCCCGCGGTCTGCCGGTGGAGCTTCGCGACAAGTACTTCGTCCGGCTCCAGGGGAAGTGGAGCATCGGGCACGACTGCCGGAAGTACGTCGAGTTCCGGCGGATGAATCTCCTCGAGGCCTGGCAGGGTGTGCCGCCGTGCGACCTTGTCTTCCTGCGGAATATCCTCATCTATTTCGACGTCCCGACCCGCGCCGCGATCCTGGCGAAGATGCGATCGACCGTCCGCCTTGACGGAGCGCTGTTCCTCGGCGGCGCTGAGACGATGCTCGGCGTCTGCGACACCTACGACCGCGTCGAGGGGGTCGGTTGCAGCGCCTACCGGCCACGGAGCGTCCCCGCCCCGAAGCGCTCTTGAGGGGCCGGCCGGGCTCGGCTGCGGAGAGCCCTTTCCGCGTCGAGGAGCACGGGGGGAACGATCTCGACCGGAGCAACGCGGGCCCGAAGCGGTTGGACCATCACGTCCGTTTTTCCGCGTGACGCCCTCCTGCCTCTGTCGCCTCTTCCTCTGGATCCATTTCACAGAGGGCCCCAGGAAGCCAATCCGATGTCGACCGAAGACCACGATGCCCGAGATCAATCCCCGGGGCAGGCCTCGACAAACGAGGCCGGGAAAATCGAGGGCGAGCCTCGGGATGGGGTGGCCGAGCCAGCCATCGGCGCTTGGCTGCGGGTCCTTCTCGATCCGCGTTCCATCGAGCGGTTGCTCGTCGCCGGTGGATGCCTGTCGATCCTCGGGCTGATCGCCACGCTCGTCAGCCTCGGGGTGTTCGAGGACCCGCGCGTCGTGGCCCTGGCGCTGGTCAGCGCGACACTTTTCCTGCTCGGTGCCGGCTGGGGAGTCACGCTGCGCTCCCGTTACCATCGCGCCGGGCAGGCGATCACGTTCCTCGCCTGTGTGGCCGCCCCGCTCAATCTCTGGTATCTCGACTGGCAGGGGATCGTGACCGTCGACGGGCATCTGTGGGTCGGCGGTCTCGTCTGCTGCCTCGCCTATGCAGCAACGGTGGTCGTTCTCCGTGATCCGGTCTTTTTTTGGGCCGTGGAGGTGGGGGTGACGCTCACCACGCTGCTCCTTCTCGGCGATCTCGGGCGGGGCACGGATAGCGCGTGGGTGTGCATGGCGCTCTTGGGCCTGGCAGCGATCTCGATCCACGCCGAACGGGCCTTCGCCATCGAGGACCCTGTCTACGACCGTCGTCGCTTCGGTCGTCCCCTCTTCCTGGCAGGGCAGGTGCAACTCCTCGCCGCGGCCATCGGGCTCCTCGGGCTCCAGTTGGCGGCCTGGTTCGTCCCTGATTGGACGGTCGCCGGCTGGGCATTGGGGGGGAGCCGGGTGGCGACGGCGGCGCCGGTGGCCGCCGGGCTGTGGCTGGCTGCGGCGTATCTCTGGGTCATCTCGAGTCTTGAAGGGAGTGATCGGCCCGCGGCGATGCGCGGGGCGTTCTCCGGCCTGGCGGCGACCGCGGTCCTCCTCGCCGGCGGCACGATCCTCGAGGATCTCGTCACGGTCGATCTCCTCATCCCTCTGGCAGCCGCTGCCGGCTTGGTGGTGTTGGCAACGGGACGGGCCTGTGACGGCGTCGCCGGCAGCCCCGCCTTCCGCACCATCGGGCGTGCCTGGCGCACGGTCGGGCTTTTGATGGTGGCCGTTGCGGCGATGGCGACGATCATGCAGGGGATCTTCCGCTTGGTCGGCGACGAGACCGGGCTGGTCGGAGTCGGCCTGCTCCCCATGGCGACCGCGGGCCTCGCCGCTCTGGCCGCGTTCGTCGCGGTCAACGCCTCGCAGCGGCGTTTCCTCCTCCTCAGCGCTTACGCGATCGTGGGGGTGACCGGCGCCGGATGGGTGCGGCTGCTCCATCTGCAACCGGCCCAGGCCATCGAGCTCGGTGCCACGGCGGCGGGGCTGTTGCTGCTGGCCACCGGCTGCAGTTGGCGGGTCAGGGAACGGCCGGGGCAGCGTGACGCCGGAGTCGGTTTTCTCCTCTCCGTCGGGAGCGTGGTGGCGGCCGGACCGGTGCTCTGGAACGTCCTCGGCAACCGCTGGTCGGGGGGGCGGCCAGTGCTGTTCGACGAGATGCTCCTCGTCACCGCCCTGCTGCCATTGGTCGTGATCGGGTGCGGGGTCAGGATCCGTTCCGCCGCGCTCGTCGGCGTCGGCGGGATGGCAATCTATCTGCTGACGCTGTTTGCGAATCTGGTCTACCGTCCGGAGCTCGCTGTGGGAATCTATCTCGGCGTTGGTGGCCTGATGATCTTCCTGATCGGGATCGCCCTGTCGGTGTGGCGGGATCGGATCCTCGAAATCCCCGGTCGAATCGCCAGCCGTCGGGGGATCTTCCAGGTGATCGACTGGCGCTGAGTGCCCGGGCCGTCTCTGCCTGGGCTAGCCCTTCCACTCGACGCCGAGGATCGAGACGTCGTCGAGCGGGCCCTTCGGCTGGCACCACGCCTGCACCGATTCGAGGAGCTTCGTGACATTCGTCTCCACCGGCTCTCGGCGGAGCGACTCGACCAGCGCCGTCATCCGCTCGTTCCCCATCTGGTCGAGTTTCTCGTCCATCGCCTCTGGCACGCCGTCGGAGTAGAAGTAGACGCGGTCGCCGGGTTGCAACTGGAGCGTCTCCTCGGTGAACTCGACGTCGGGCACGAAGCCGACCGGGAAGCTCTCCACCTCGAAGAGCTTCAGGGGGCCCTCCTTGGGGACGTGGAGCAGCGGCGGATGACCCCCCGACGTGAAGCGGAGCATCCCGGTGGGGACGTGGAGCACGCCGTAAAGGATCGTGAAGTAGAGGCCGACCTGGTTGTCGGCCTGGAAGAGGTTGTTGAGCTGCGTCACCACCTCGGCCGGCGACACCACCACCGGCGGCCCGCCGTCCTTCCCCGGGCGCACGAGGAGTGAGGAGTCGGAGACGCGGTTGGTGAGGAAGGCACCGACGGTCACCGCCAGGAGCGATGACGGCACACCGTGGCCGCTGACGTCGACGACGAACATCCCGAGATGCTCGTCGTCGAGCGGGAAGACGTTGAGGAAGTCGCCGGCAAGTTCGTTGCAGGGGACGTACTTCCAGGCGACCGTCGCAGAGGGGACGTCGATCGCCTTGGCCGGGAGCAGCGATTGCTGCACCTTTGCGGCGGCGTGGAGGTCGCGCGTCATCCGCTTGTTGCTGCGCTCGATCTGCTCGTTGAAGGCCGTCAGTTCGAGGTAGGCCTTCTGGAGTGAATCCTTCGCCACGGAGAGCGATTGGTTGGTGACGATCAGTTCCTTGTTCTTCGTCACCGCGTTTTCGAAGATCGAGACGAGGAGGTTGAGCACCTGCTGGCGGCCCGCCTGAACCTTGAACTTCTGCCCGGAGATCGTCACCTCCATCTCGCTGCCGGGGCTCGGCGATTCCGCCTCCAGCGGCGTGTCGAGGAGCGAATCCATGCGCCCGAGGAGGTAGTTGGGATCGTAGGGCTTGGTGACGTAGTTGTCGGCCCCGGCCTCGAGGCCGCGGATGATGTCGACCGGGTCGGAGAGCGACGAGAGGAGGATCAGCGGAATCGTCTGCCACGACGGATCGGTCTTGGCGATCTTGCAGAACTCGTAGCCGTTCATCTCCGGCATCTCGATGTCGGAGATAATGAGATCGGGCCGCTTTTCTTTGAGGAGCTCGACCGCTTTGGCGCCGTTGATCGCCCACCGGACCGTGTGGCCCGCATCGACGAGGCGCTTCTCCAGCATCTTCGCCTGGATCCGACTGTCCTCGGCGATGAGGACATCGACACGGTGGCGCGGGCTGTAGGGACTCGGGGCGCTGCCCGGGGACGGGGTTTCGCTCATGGCACCACGGGGGGAAGAGGCGACCCCGAGGATGTGTCATGGGGCCGGTGGAGGGGAATCCGTGCTGATTGCCTGACAGCCTGGCTGACAGCTTGGAGGACAGCTTCGCCAGGGGATCAGAACTTCCCCAACGACTCGGCCTGATCTTTGTGGATCGAGAACAGTTTGTTGAGGTTGGTGAGCTTGAAGACCTCGTAGATCTGCGGATGGATGCTGCACATCTTCAGCTTCCCCTTGAGCGTCCCCATCTTGCGGTGGATCTGACCGAGGAGGCCGAGGACGGCGCTCGACATGAACTCGACGTTGGAGAAGTCGAGGAGCAGGTTCAGCCCCTGCCGGTCGTTGATCAACCGCAGCAATTCCACGCGCAGCTCATCGAGGGCGGTCTCGTCGAGGATCTTTTTGTCCTTGAACTTGGCGATCTCCGCCTTTTCCTGCTTGGAAACGTCGATCCTGCGAAAGGCGTCGCTCATGGACGATGGACCTCGGATGAAAGAAAAGAAGGGAAAGAAATGGGAATGGAATTGAAGAAGACAGTATATCCAGGCCGCGGCCCCGGTTCTCGTCGGGGCGGTCAGAAGTTCGCCATCGCCTCGTCGACGTCGGCGTGGATGGGGAACAGCCGTTCGAGGTTGGTGGTCCGGAAGACCTCCGCGATCGAGGGCCTCATCCCGCAGAGCCGGAGTTGACCGCCGGCGGCGTGGATCCGCCGGTAGAGCTGGCAGAGGGTGTCGAGCATGGCGCTGGCGAGGAACTCGACGTTGCCGAGGTCGAGGAGGAGATGGATTCCCCGGTGGTCTCCCACCACCTGGCCGATTTCCTCCCGGAGGTCGTCAAGCGGGGCCCCGTCGACGAGCCGACGTTCGAGAATCCTCACGACATCGACGGTGCCGTGGCGGGTTGATTCGATGTGGCAGAACATGAGGAGCCGTTGATGCGGGGGAATGGCTCCCCGAGTATAAACCGTTTTTTCCCCCGGATCATTCGCCCCGGGGAGGTTTTTCCGGTTCTGCGGCCTAGGCGGGAGAGGCCGGAGGAACGTGCGCCGCATCGCCCCCCCAAGTCATAGAGGAGGTTTGCCGAGGGGCGTTCCGTGGCCTAGGTTTCCCCGGTCGGGGCCCGGTGCTCGATCCTGGGGAGGGCGTGTCGTGTCTCGATTACCGGTCGGTTTCTGGGGGCCTCGGCCCCACTGGGCGATCATTCCCCTCGCGGCGCTGGGCGTGGTGCTGGGGTCGGTGGCGGCGCGGCAGTCGGCCGAGGTCGACAGGCCGGTGGCCGTGACCGCCCTGAAGCCGGTCCTGGGCGATAAAGAAGGTGACGGGATCTCCTCCGGTCCTGGGAAGAGGGGGCTGCCGATCGAAGTTCGCTACGGGGTTCCTTCGCCGCCAACGGCCCGATTGTGGCTGGAGCCGTCGCCCCGCTGACCGCGGCCGAGGCGATTTTTCGGCCCGGCTCGGCGGCCCCGAAAGGCCTTCGGATCTCGGCGCAAGTCTCGACTAGGCATAGTTTTGTGAGTTTTCAAAAGGCCCCTGCGCTGATTCACGGCATGAAATCTGCTGGGCGCCGGCCCGATGGCGGCGACCCTGCTGGCCGGATAGGCTCATCCCTACCTGGAACGCCCCTCTGACGGCGGCCCGGACCCTCGATGGGGCTCCGTGCCGCCGTCGGCGTTCCCGTGCAGCGGTCGGGTCAGGCGGCCCGTCAGCCATCGAGGGCCCGCTGCTCCCCACCGGAGCTACCGAACCATGGGCCTCACTTCCTCCACCCCCCGCTCCCGCCGTTTCGCGTCGTCACGAGGGACCTCCCTGGGCCTCCCTGGCGCGTTCACGCTCGTCGAATTGCTCGTCGTGATCGCGATCATCGGCACCCTCGTCGGACTCCTCCTCCCGGCGGTTCAGGCCGCCCGCGAGGCTGCCCGGAGCATGTCGTGCAAGAACCAGCTCAAGCAGCTCGGCATCGCCTGCCATTCGATCAATGACGCCAAGCGCGGCCTGCCGCCGGTCGCCTCGCCGTCGAGCCGAGATCTGGCCACGCTGGCCGGCAACGGCTATCGCGGGTCGACCGGATTCACCGCCTTCACCTGGCTCCTCCCATACGTCGAACAAGGGAACCTCTTCGATCTCGCCAACCGGACCGTCTACACGACGGTACCCGGGACCCGCGGGGCGGGCACGATCTACGCCGTCTCGATCCCGACTTTCCTCTGCCCGACGGAGATGTCGAGCACCGGCGGGATGGGGGCCACCACCAGCGGCGGAGCGAATGAGTGGGCCGTCGGCAACTATGCCGTCAACTACAACGTCTTCGGCAACCCCACCGCCGCGACCCCCGAGGCCCGCATCCAGGGGAGCTCGCGGATCTCGCAGTCGATGCCCGACGGGACGACGAGCACCGTCCTCTTGGCGGAGAAGTACGGCACCTGCGGCTCGAGTGGCAATGCCGACGATTCGAGCACCAACGGCAATCTGTGGAGCGATTCCAACAGCCGCTGGCGCCCCGTCTTCTGCATCAATGAGACGATGCAGTCGCCATCGACTGCCGGCTACACCGCCTGTGCTGTCTTCCAGGCCGCGCCGCACTGGATCAAAGCGTGTGATTCGTCGCGGGCCCAGACCCCGCATTACGGCGGGATGAACGTGACCCTCGGTGACGCCAGCGTGCGAGCGGTGCAGGGGGACATCAACCCCGCCACCTGGGCGAGCGTCTGCCACCCGGCCGACGGTCAGGCCGTGGGCAGCGATTGGTGATCCCGTTCCACGCGCGGTCCGGCCGACCGCCGGGAATGACCCAGATGGAGTGCCCCGGATGGCACCGCGCGCCGCGATCGCCCTCCTCACCGACCGCCGCTACACGGCCACCGAGGCCGCGGCGGGGGACTGGTATCTCGGCAACATTCTCGCCGACGATCGGCTCCTCGCCGCAGCCCTCGCGGCCCGGGGGCTGGCGAGCGTGCGCCTCGATTGGGCCGACGAGCAGATCGACTGGGGGGCCTTCCGCGCGGTCGTCTTCCGCACCACGTGGGACTACTACGACCGTCAGAAGGAATTTACCGCCTGGCTCGACCGGGTCGAGCCGATGGCGCGGCTGATCAACGACGCCGCGACGGTCCGTTGGAATCTCGACAAGCACTATCTCGCCGATCTCGCCGCCCGCGGCGTGCCGGTCGTCCCGACGCGGTTTCTCGAGCGAGGCACCACCGCCGGCCTGGCCGGGATCCTCGCCGCCGAGGGCTGGAGGGAAGGGGTCGTGAAGCCGGCCGTCTCCGGTGGGGCCCGGCACACCCACCGCTTCGATGCCGCCGGGGCCGCGTGTCTCGAAGGGATCATCAACCCGCTCCTGGCCGGGGAGGCGTTTCTCGTCCAGCCGTTCGAGCCCGACATCGTCACCCATGGCGAGGACACGCTGGTGATCGTCGGCGGACGCTTCACGCATGCCCTGACGAAGCGGGCGAAGCCGGGGGATTTCCGCGTCCAAGACGACCACGGCGGCACGGTCCATCCCTGCACGCCAACCGCGGCACAGATCCACTTGGCCGAGGCTGCGATGGCGGCCTGCGAAAGCCCCCCGGCCTATGGGAGGGTCGATCTCGTCCGCCGTGCCGACGGGGCGTGGGCCGTGATGGAGCTGGAGCTGATCGAGCCGGAGCTCTGGCTCCGCCGTCACCCGGCGGCGGCGGCGGCCCTAGCCGAGGCGATCGTCGGGCGGCTGCCGTGAGGGCGAGTCATTCCACCGTCACGCTCTTGGCGAGATTTCGCGGCTTGTCGACGTCGCAGCCCCGCAGGAGCGAGATCTCGTAGGCGAGGAGTTGGAGCGGGATGACCGCCACGATCGGCTGGAGCCATTCCGGGACATCCGGGATCGGGATGACATCGTCAGCGACCTTCGCCACCTCGCGATCATCGGGGCTAGCGATGGCGATCACGGGGCCACGCCTGGCCTTGATCTCCTGCATGTTCGACATCACCTTGTCGAACACCTGCCCGCGCGGCACGAGAAACACACTCGGCGTCTCCTCGTCGACCAGTGCGATCGGCCCGTGTTTCATCTCCGCGGCCGGATACCCCTCGGCGTGGATGTAGCTGATCTCCTTGAGCTTGAGGGCCCCCTCGAGCGCCACCGGATAGAGGAACTGCCGACCGAGGTACAGGACGTTGCGGACATGGGAGTAGCGCTCGGCCACCTGCTTCACGACCTCGTGGCAGCGAAGCGCCGCGCTCACGGCATCGGGCAGGGCCCGCAATTCGGCGATCAGGCGCTCCCCCTGGGACACAGAGAGGTGCCGGGTGCGGCCGAAGTAGATGGCGAGCATCGCCAGCACGCAGACCTGCGACGTGAAGGCCTTGGTGCTCGCCACCCCCACTTCGGTGCCGGCGTGGAGGTACACACCGCCGTCGGCCTCGCGGGCGATGCTGCTCCCCACCGCGTTGCAGATGGCAAGCGTGGTATGGCCCATGCGCTTCGATTCCCGCAGGGCCGCGAGCGTGTCGGCGGTCTCGCCGCTCTGGGTGATCGCCAGCGTGATCGTGTTGTGATCGACCGGCGGATTGCGGTAGCGCAGCTCGCTGGCATATTCGACCTCGACGGGGATCCTCGCCAGTTCCTCGAATAGGTATTCGCCCACCAATCCAGCGTGGTAGCTCGTGCCGCAGGCTGTCATGATGATCCGCTCCACGCCGCGGAGCTGCCGTGGATCGAGATTCAGCCCACCGAAACGGGCCGTCGCATCGGCATCGTCGAGCCGCCCTCGCATCGCGTTGGTGAGCGTTTCGGGCTGCTCGTAGATCTCCTTGAGCATGTGATGCGGGAAACCCCCGAGATCGGTGTCCTCCGCGTCCACCAACTGCCGCAGGTCATGGGTCGCACAGTCGACGGTGGCGGCACCGCGGGTCGACACCGACCAGCCCTTGGCGTCGATCCGACATACCTGCCGGTCGGCGAGGTAGACGACCTTCTCGGCATGGTTGGCCAACGCGCCGGCGTCGGAGGCGATCGAGTGCCCGCGGGGGCCGATGCCAATCACCAGCGGGCTGCCGAGGCGGGCACCGACGATCGTTCCGGGTTCATGGCGACTGACGACCGCGAGGCCGTAGGTGCCGCGGACGACCTCCGTCGCCCGGGCGACCGCCGCGACCAAATCCCCTGACCAGAATCTGGCGAGGAGGTGGGGGAGCACCTCGGTGTCGGTATCGGAGCGGAAGACGACGCCGTCATCCTCGAGTTGCTGTCGCAGCTGGAGATAGTTTTCGATGACACCGTTGTGGACCACCGCGAAGTCCCCGGCTCCGTCGAGATGCGGGTGGGCGTTGCGCTCCGTGGCCGGACCGTGCGTCGCCCAGCGGGTGTGGCTGATCCCGCAGGTGCCGGACAGCGGTTCGTCGTCGAGTGCGCTGGTCAGCGCGGCGATTCGGCCAGACCGCCTGCGGACGTGGATTCCCGCCTCATCGACCGTCGCGATCCCCGCGCTGTCGTAGCCGCGGTACTCGAGGCGCCGCAGGCCCTCAAGGAGGATCGGGATGACGTCGAGCGAACCGGTGAACGCGATGATGCCGCACATGGCAGGGTTCTCTGGGGGGCCGAAGGGAGGATCCTGCGAACGGATCGATGGTCAGGGGGAAGGCTCGATCAGCTCGGCAGCCGGGGCGGGACGGCCACCGGTTTGAAGCCGCAGCCTTCGTAGAGGGGCGCGAGTTCATCGGCACAGGTGAGCATCACGTACGGGACGCGACGGAGGCAGGCCGCGTTGAGCGCCCCGCGCACCAGCGCCGAGGCGATCCCCTTGCCGCGGGCGTCATCGCGGACGACGACGTAGTCCAACTGCCAGTTCACCATCTCGGTGATGAGGAGGAATCCATCGATCGCGCGGTCCGGATCGCGGTGGAGAACGACATGGCGCACGCCGGGCCAGATGGCGAGGAACTTGCCCCGGGTGCGGAATTGGCCGGTGACAAGATCCCAAATCGAACGACAGGCCGGTTCGTCGTCGAGGATCTCCTGCACGGCCACGACATCGACCGGTTGGTCGACAGTCCATGGCGCGGTGGGCTCACAGATCATGTGCATGGAAGCAACGATGGGCCGACCCGGGGTGTGGGCGTCGGACGGGGAGCAACTGGCGCCGGGCGGGGAGGGAATCCGAGGAGGAAATCCCTGGGTGGCGTCTCTGGAAGGAGCCACATCATCGCCGTCATGCCCCAGAAAGGCAAACGACGGGCTTTGTTCGGCCGGCTTGTCACCGATCAGCGCTGTCCGGCGATGGCGTAGAGGGCGTCGGAGGAACGGACAAAGAGGACGCCGTTCGCAACCAAGAGCGACGCGGTCACCGGCTCGCCGAGCTCGAGCGAATTGACCAGATCGAAGGTCCGGCCCGCCTTCACGATCGACACCCAGCCGTCGTTCGACCCGAACCACAGCCGGCCGTCGACGAGGAGGGGGCTGGTCCGATGCTGGCCGGTGTGGGTCCGCTCGAACCACAACTCCGCGCCGGTGGCGGCGTCAAGGCACTGGAGCTTGCCGTCGTTGTGGAGGAGATAGACGAGGCCATCGGCGATCAGCGGTGTGCTCACGTCGGGGGTCCGCGGGTGGACCCAGGCGATCACCTCCGGCTTGTCGGAGCAATCGCCCGACAGCGCGTCGCAGACCTTCAGCCCCACCGTCGGGCCCCCCTTGGCTGTCGGGACGACGATCAACCCCGGGACGATGCCGGGGGAGGCGACAAAGCGGAACGTCGGATCGTGTGGCTTGGGATTGGTGACGGTGGGGCCGTTGAGCTTCGAAAACCGCCACAGCTCCCGGCCGTCGCCGAGGGCGTGGCCGGTGATGCAATCGGCGCCGTGGACAACGAGGAACTCCCGCGCGCCATCCCGGTAAACGGCCGGCGAGGCGTAGGCGTGCTTGCATTCGAACTGGGCGTCGGTGGGGCGTTCGACCTCCCAGATCATCTGCCCCGTCGCGGCGTCGAGCTTGACGACCTTCCCCGTGCGGGTTTGGTCGTCGAGCTTCATCGGGCCGTGGATGAGCTGGAGATAGAGCGCACCTCCGTCGAGGACCGGCGTCGAGGTCATCCCGAATTGGATGTCGATCCGCCCGAAGCGTTCGTTGATGTCGATCTTCCACACCTCGTCGCCGTCGATGGTGTGGCAGGCGAGGATACCGGTGCCGAAGAAGCTCCAGACATGCTTGCCGTCGGTCGACGGGGAGGGGGAGGCGGAGTTGCCCTCGCCGGCCCGCGCGTCCTGATTGCCGCTCCCCACCTGTTTCTTCCAGAGGATTCGCCCATCCTTCGTCGACAGCCCGAGCACGACGAGGTCATCGCCGTCGTTGCTGGTGAGGAAGATGCGATCCCCCCACACGCAGGGTGTGGCACCGGCCCGACCGGGGAGCGGGGTCCGCCACAGGACGTTCTTCCCCTCTTTCGTCCAGTCGGTCGGCAGGCCGGTGGCCTCCGCCGTGCCGTCATGATTCGGCCCGCGCCAATCGGGCCAGTTCTGGGCCGATGCCGTCAGCGCGGGGACGAGGAGCAGGCCGACCAGAAGCGTCGCGACGGGGCGGGGCATGATGGATCCTGTGGGCTGGTGGAGTGGAATGGGGCGCCGCGGGGGCGGCCATCAGGCATCCTTCGGCTGGCAGTACTCGAGATGGCGCTTGCTGTCGTCGAAGTTGCCGTAGTTGCAGGTGATCTCCTGGCCGGCCTCGATTTGGCGGCTGGCGATGCTGCTTTGCCCGTTCTCGTGGGTGTTGGCGTCGCGCGAGTGGTTCATGAACCGGGCATCGTCGATGCACAGGTAGTAGGTATTGCCGTTTTTGTAGGCGTGCGACTCAAAGAACGCCCGCTGCAGGTCGGTGAGTCCCTGGGCGTCGAGGTCGCGCTGGTGGATCACGATGTCGACGTCGGAGAGCTTCCAGACGAGCGTCCCCGCGGGGATCGGCTCGGCGGCAAACAGCCCGACCCCGGCGATCGGGCTCCGGTCGAGGTACGTCTTCACAAGCAGCATTGCTGTCGCTTCCCCGGGGCAGGGCCTGCTAGCAGGCCTGGTAGTCGATCGTGATCTCCTCGCCGGCCTCGATGTCGCGGGCGGCGCGCCAGCCATCGTTGCGCTCGGCGCTGGGGGTGGTGGAGTGGTTGAGGAACCACCCCACCTCCATCTTCGAGAAGCTGTGCGGTACGCAGCAGTGCTCCTCCCGCTCGACCCCGTAGACAAGACAGAAGGCCTTCAGTTGCGGGTCTTTCTCCATCTCGGCGTAGGTGACGCGGCGGACCGTGTCGTCGAGGAACAGGGCGAGATAGGCCCCCTTCCGAACCGGATGCGTGACGAACACCCCGACTCCCGCGATCCCCGATGGCCGGAGGACGAACGACCGCTCGTCGGTCTCGCGCGGCTCGGTCGACAGAGGGATGTCGACGAACGTCAGATTGGTCGGCTTTGTTGGCCGGTCGGCACCATTGGCATCATGATCGTGATCAGTCATCGTGAGCCCGCCCCCGCAGGGAGCAGCCTGTCCGGCGGATGAGGAAAAGTAGGACCGGCAGGATTCGAACCTGCAACCAAGGGATTATGCCTCCCACTTCGGCTTTCGCCGCCCCTTTCGGGTTCGTGGTCTGGACCATACCTTCGCCCCGCCCCCGGCGGGATGCGTCTGCCGTCTGGCCTCTACACCTTCCGTCACGACCGGTTCGCACCGGCCCCGACGGCTTGGCTCGGGATTGGCATGTCACCCCCGGCAGATGCCGACGGCGACGAAGCGTTCCCCGAGTTTGGCAGATTCTACCGCCGGCCCGGGCCACCCCCCGTGGGGCGGTCTGGGAGCGCGGCGGCAACCCGTGGGGCCTCACCCTGCGGAAGGATCCGTGTAGGTGGTGCCCGTCAAGTCCCCTGCTCTAACCGTTGAGCTACGGTCCCAACTGAAACGCGATTATGGATCCCGGGATCCCCCGAGGGCAAGGAGGAGGTCCGCGGGACGGTCGCCCCACGAATCCAGCCGGCCATCCCGGGGGATCACCCCGGCATCACTTGAGGATCTGGGAGAGGTTGTTGAAGTCGTCCCGCCACAGCGGCACCTCCTTGTCGAGGTTCACCCCCGTCGGCATCACGTCGGTGGTGCTGGCGAGAAAGGCCTCGTTGTTGGTGAGGAGGGCGAAGTCGGTCTCGTAAAAGAGCCGCTCGCTGTCCTGCGGCGCGGTGATCCGCCGCAGCTTCAGCCCGTGCTCCCGGGCCAGTCCTTTCACCACCGGCCAGAGGTCGATGTAGCGATTCTTGATGTTCATGCAGATGATCCCCTCGTTCTTGTCGGCGAGGTGATCGACGTAGAGCTTCATCGCCTCGGTCGTGATCAGGTGGGTCGGCACGGAGTCGCCGCTGAAGGCATCGACGGCGATGAGGTCGAAGCGGTGACTCCCTCCCTGCTGGAGCTCCTGTTCGAGCATCAGCCGGGCATCGCCGGCGACGAGCTCCTTCTCCGCCGGGCAGTCGGAGAGGTGGGTGAAGAGCGTTTCCGCCTGGCGGATGACCTCGTCATTGATCTCGTAGAAGCGGTAGGAGTCGCCCGGCCTGGCGAAGGCCGCGGTCGTGCCGATGCCGAGGCCGATCGTGCAGACTCGGGCGCTGGCCTTGGCGTCGAAGGCATGGATCGCCTTGGAGATGCCGGTGTGCTCGCCGTAATAGGCCAGCGGGATGCGGCGCTTGGCGATGTCATCGGAGACGTATTGCTTGCCGTGGGCCGTGCCGCCGTGCCACATCGTGCGGTGATGGAGGGGGGTGCCGACGTCGGTTTCCGCGATCTGGCTGACACCGTAAAAGTTGCGGGCCTGATCGATGTAGCGATTCGGATCAGACATCCAGGTGCGGAAGAGGAGGAGCCCACCCACCGCGCCGAGGGCAGCGAGAGCGTACTTCCACGCTTCGCCCTTCGCCCCGGCGTCGCCCTTCATCTGTTTGAGCGATGCGGCGAGGAGGACGGCAATCGCCAGGAGGAGCGAGCCGTAGATCGTCAGGCTCCATTCGTAGTAGTCGGTCCACAGCCGGGGGGCGATGAGGCTGACGAACACGCCGCCGAGCGCCCCACCGAGCGATACGAGCATGTAGAAGAGGGTGAGATGGTCGGCGTGGGGGCGGATCCGCACGATCTCCCCATGGCAGACCATGCAGATCAGGAACATCGTCGTCGACAGGAGGATCACCTCCTGCCAATAGGGCATCCGGTGGCTGAATCCAATCCCTTCGAGGCCGTCGCGGAGGAAGTAGAAGAGGCTGTCGCCGGCCACGGCCACGACCGCCGCCAGCATGAGCAGCGCCGTCGTGCGGCGCAGATACCAGCGCTCGTGGTCGAAGCAGATGATGAAGGTGAGGAGATAGAGGCTCAAAGGAACGATCCACAGGAAGGGGATCGGCGCCACGTCCTGGCACATGTGGTTCGTTGTGGCCAAGAACACCATCGAGGCCCAGGCCGGAAGGAGGACCCAGGCGATCGGGTGGAACCAGGTGATGCCGCTGCCGGGGTCGGCCGCGCGGGCCTCCCGGGCGCCGTCGGCCTGGGCACTGTGCCGGAAGGAGAGATAGGCGATCGCGGCGCAGACGACGGCGAACATGGCGAAGGCGACCCGCCAGACGAAGGTCTGCGTCTGCACGCCCCAGATGGTCTCGAACAAGAACGGGTAGGTGAGGAGGGCGGCGAACGAGCCCATGTTGGAGAGGGAGTAGAGCCGGTAGGGCGACTTTCCGGGGAACACCCGGCTAAACCAGGCCTGCACGAGCGGACCGGTCGTCGCCAGCATGAAGTAGGGGAGGCCGACGGCGAACGAGAGGAGCTTGATGATCCGCCACGTTGGGTCGCTGCTATCGCTCGGCTTGAAGGCCGGATCGGGGGCGATGGAGAACAGGGCCACCGCGAGAACCAGGAGCACGATGTGGAGCCCCATCTGGGCCGCGCGGGGAAGGAAGCGGATGCTGGCGTGCGCGTAGGCGTAGCCGGCGAAGAGGAGGCATTGGAAGAAGAGCATGCAGGTCGTCCAGACCGCCGGCGAGCCGCCAAACCAGGGCAGAATGAACTTCCCGATGATCGGCTGGACCTGGAAGAGGAGAAACGCGCTGAGCGTGATCGCAAAGGCGAAATGGACCCCGAGCCAGCGGTCGGAAACCGGGCTTGGGTGGGGCTGCGTGGATTGGGACATGCGCGGATGCAACCTGCTTGCTGGGGCCTTCATGGAAGGGTCGCGGTCACGGTTGGACGCGAACCCCAAGCGTACCGTTCGCCGCGGGTGCCGCAGGGGGTATTTCATCCACTTTGCCGACTCGGGCCGAAGTAGCGGGCAACCGGCCGGGCGGCCCGGTCAGATCCGCTGGCCGCGGGCCGGGATGCCGTCATCGACGTAGACCGTCCGCCCCTTCGTCCAGGGGTCGCCGCTGCAGGCCCCGAGAATGCAGCAGACGTGGAGGAGGATCCCTGGGATCACGAGGGCCGCGTAACCGGCAGCGACGACCAGGAACCAGGCGACGGCATTGAGCCATTGCCCCTTGTAGAGTTGGCCAAGGCCGGGCACGAAGAGGCTCATCAGACCGGCCAGGCCGGGGCGCCAGCGCCGTACCGGCGGCTCGTAGACGATCCGCCGGGTGGCGGCGGAGTACGCGGGGGGCGGAGCGGCGGGGAGCGGGGGTGGGAATGCCGCCGTGGCCGCGGGAGCGACGGTCTCGCCGGAGGGGGGAGGGGGCTCGGCAGCGGCAGCAAGCTCGGCGGCGGTCCGCTTCCGCTCCGCTTCGAGCCGTCGCGCCTCGGCACGGTGGCTGGCGATCTCACGCCAAGACTGAACGAGATTCCCCCAGGCCTGACGGAGCAGCCAGGCCGACTCCCGTCGCCGTCCCAGCCCGAGGAGCACCAAGCCGACGAGCGTCACCGCAAGGGCGAAGCGAGTCCGGGCGATGACCGTGAAGGCGATGCCGAGCACCGCCAGAAACGCGCCGGCGGCGGCGAGCAGGTGACTTGCCTCGAGCCGATCCCAATCGACCAAGTCTGAGCGACGGCTGGGCTGATCCGGGATGTTCAGCGGATGGGCGACCGGAGGATCGGGGCGGGCCCCGGGATGGAGCGTCGCCGTGACGAGGTCCTGGACGGTGCGGGCGATCGGGCCGCGGCAGAGCCAATCGAACGACCGGGCCGGCCTCCACTCCGGCATCCCTTCCGACCAGACCAGATCGTCGGCGGAGAGCCAGCCGTCGCGGACGAGGTCGACCAATCGCTCCCGCGGCACCGGCCCTTGCCGTTGTCCGTCGCGCGCGTAGTACCAGCGTTGGGTCACGTCAGGCTCCGGAAGCACGTCGAAAGTGGGCCGGCGGAGGCAGTGTCGGGTGCCAGCCTGAACGCGTCATGGTTCAGGGCAGGATCGTTCCCCCGACCTTCACCTGGAGCTTGCCGACGCATTTCGAGTTCGGCGGGACATTGACCTTCATGTAGAGGACGCCGTCCCGGTCGGCGGGGCGCTCGTAGGACGATCCGACCAGGAACGGCTTCGGCGGCTTCTCGGTGGCGGCGGGGGCCGCGGCGGGGATGATCGCCCCCATCACCGCACCGAACGGGACATGGGGGAGGAGGTCCTTCTCGGGGTTCTCGCCAACCAAGCCATCGGGGCCGGTGGTGAGTGGGGCCGTGGTCAGCTTGTAGTCGCCGCTGACCTTGATCCGGATCGTGCGGTCTTTCCCCACCGGTCCCACCTCCTGCCATGACTTGCCGGCATCGAGGTCGAAATCGATCTCGCTGGCATCGAGGCTCTGGGCGGCGAGCAGTTCGAGCTTCATCTTGATCGGTTCGTTCTGCGGGTAGAGCTTCTGGAGCGCCTCGAGGATCGTGCGGGCCCTGTCGAAGGAGCCGGCATCCTCGTACGACTTGATCAGTTGCTCGGTGTCCTTGAGGAACGAATCCTTCACCTTCTCCATTTTGGAGTCGAGCTTCTTGACCTCCGGGTTGGGCTTCGGCCGCCCTTTAGCGGCTGGCTGCGCGGCCGCTGTCCCTACAAACACGGCCATCAAGCACCAGCCGGCAGCGGCGCCATGCCGCCCGAGCAGACCTTGGAAGGATGAGCCACGACCCGCCATGATGATCCCCCTGATATCCCGACCGGCTCACCCGGCCAGGCTGTCGGCCACCGTTCCCCCGGGACGACCAGCCGTCCCGTTTGCCCCGCGGGAGAAGTGCCCATGGACGCCGGCCTCGCATCGAGCCGACCTCCCGCATCCTCCACCGCTTCAGGTGTTGTACCCCGTTCCTGGCGTTGGTTCTATTCCTGCGCTCTGGCCAGCGGCCCGAAGGCGGATCACGGGGCCGATTCGGCTGCCGGAATCGGGGGAGCGAGCGGGAGGATTGTCGGGGGAATCAGCGTTGGGATTGGCGCCCCTTCCGCCGGCGTCTCAGCGACTGGCAACGGCCCGCTCGACTTGAGCAGTCGGAAGAGTTCGCTGTCTGTGGTGAGCACGAGCGTGGCGTCGCGATCGAGGGTTGCTCGGTAGGTGTCGAGGGTCTTCACGAAGCGGTAGAAATCGGCGGCCCTGGGGCTCGATCCGTAGGCCGAGGCGGAGATCTCCGAGGCCTTCGCGTCGGCCTCGCCCATGATCTCCTGGACCTTGAGATAGGCCTCCGATTCGATCTTCTGCAGATCCTTTTCCTTCTTCCCTTCGATCTTCGCCGCCTCGCCGGCCCCCTGCGAGCGGAACCGCTCGGCGATTTGCATCCGTTCCGACGACATCCGGTCGTAGATCTTCTCGATCACGCCAGACTTGTAATTGAGCCGCTTGATCCGGACATCGAGGAGCTCGATGCCCCACAGCGTCACCTTCGGCTGCGCGGCGGCGAGGATCTCCTTCTCCAGGGCCCGCCTGCCGAACTGGATCGGCGGGAGCGAGGAAATCGACACGCCCGTCTCCTCGATCGTGTCGTCTTTTTCAGCGATCCGATCCTTGTCGGAGCGGACCACCTCGATGAGATCGTGGCGGGCGACGACGTTGCGCGTCTCGCTGCCGAGGATGTCGTCGAGCCGGGAGACGGCGCTGCGTTCGTCGCGGAGGCTCTGGAAATACTTGAGCGGGTCGGCGATCCGCCAGCGGGCGAAGGTGTCGACGACGATAAACAGCTTGTCGCGGGTCGTCATCTCGGTCGGCGGGCCGTCCCATTCGAGGATTCGCTTCTCGAAGCGGTTCACCGTCTGGATCATCGGCAGCTTGAAATGGAGGCCGGCGCCGTTGGGGCCGTCGTGGGCGTTGATCGCCGTGCTGACGGGCCTGCCGAACTGCGTGATGATCACCTGCTCGGTCTCGTCGATGGTGTAGGCGCCCCCGAGGAACACCGCGCCGGTCGCCACCAGCGCGATCAGCCCCAGCGGCGAGAAGACCAGCCCGGAGAGCCAACGGCCCACTTGGAAGAGCGGATGATTGATCGGGAGCGGGCTCATGGTGTGGTGTTCCCCGTCGAGGTGCCCTGGCGCCGGCGGGCCGGGAGTGGTCGGGCCGGATCGGCTTCAGGCTGGCGGAGATTCATGAGGGGGAGGAATTGCCGCGCGTCGGCGTCGAGGATGATCTTCCCTCCCAGCTGCGGGATCACCTCTGAAAGCGCCTCGAGGTAGAGCCGCTGCCGCGTCACCTCGGGGGCCTTTTCGTATTCGGCCAGTTGCTTGCGGAAGCGGGCGACGTCTCCCTCCGCCTCGTTGACGCGCTTGAGGGCGTAGCCCTCCGCTTCGCTCACCTTCCTCGTCGCCTCGCCGCTGGCCCTGGGGACGACCTTGTTGTATTCCCCGTTGGCTTGGTTGATCGTCTGCTCGCGCTCCTGCTGGGCGCGGTTGACCTCCTCAAAGGCCGATTGAACGCGGGCCGGGGGGTGGACGCTCTTGAGCTGCACCTGCTGGACACGGAGCCCCATCTCGAGCTCCCGGACGAGCTCGGTGAGCTTGAGAATTGATTCGTTCTCGATCCCCTGCCGACCGACGGTGAGCACCTCGTCGACGGTCCGGTCGCCGATCACCTCGCGCATCACGCTCTCGGAGAGATCGCGGAGCGTCGGGCCCGGTTCGCGGTTGTTAAACAGCCATTCCGCCGGATTGCTGATCTCATACTGCACGACCCACTCGACATGGGCGGCATTGAGATCGCCGGTCACCATGTCGCTCTCGCGGGTCTGCTCGCTCGACACCTGATCGGGGTTGCTGCCGCCGACGGTGCCGAAGCCGAACTCCATCTTCAGCTGCCGCTTCACCGGCACGATCGTCACCTTGTCAATCCCGAAGGGGAGCTTGAAGCGCAGGCCCGGATTGACCTTGTCGATCACCTTGCCGAAGCGTTGAACGACGCCGACGCTTTCCGGTCCGACGGTGTAGAACATCCCGAATAGTCCGCTGACCAGCCCGAAGAGAAGCACCGCGGCCAGCGGCGCCAGCCACGCGCCCCCCGCCGGGAGGCGTGGGAACGAGGGGGGCAGGCCGGAAGATTCGGGCGAACGAGCCATGCGGGGCGGTTTCCGGGGGAAAGAATTACCTCTATCCTGATCGGAATTGCCGCCGATGCAAACGTATTCCCACGCGGCGTGCCGAATCCCCGCCGGTTACTCCCCTCCGGCCGCCGCGTTGCCGCCGATCGCGCCGGCCCGGGCCCTTTGAATGAGGAAGTCAACGAGCTTTTGGCAGTGGAAAAAGCCTTCCCAGAAGTTGTGCCCCTGCCCCTCGGCCACGATCAGCTCCACCAGATCCCCTTTGCCGAGCGCCTCGTAGCGGGCCTTCAAGCGAGCGGAGTTCGGCTCGATCGGCACGACGGCGTCGATGTCGCCATGGATGATGCAGACCGGGATCCCGGCCCGGGCGGCGACGTCGATCCGCTCGACCGGGCAGAGCTCTTCAACGTTTGCGAGGAGGTCGGCGGGGGTGAGCCCGTAGGCTCCCGCGGCGCCCTCGACGCCGGGATACGTCCGCCAGTCGTAGACCGGATAGATCCCGCCGAGGCCGGCGGTGAGGTCGGGATGGGCGATCGCCCAAGCCGAAGCCCACAGGCCGCCGCGGCTGCGGCCGAGGAGGGCCGGCTTGGCGGCGTAGCCGCGCTTCACCATTTCGGCATGGAGCTTTTCGGTGGCCGCCACCGCTAAAGGGCTGCCGTACGACTCGCCGGTGTCGATCCCCGCCACGGCCACGCCCGCTTCCGTAAAGCGCTCGTGCATCCACTTCTCTGCCTCGTCGGGATAGGGCGCGAGCGTCGGCCCGTAGAGGATCCAGGGGCGCGGCGCACCGAGAGGGAGGGCGTTGACCTCAGCCGGCGTGAACAGAAACGCCGTGTGGCCGTCGACTGAAAACACCTCGCCGGGAACGACGAGGTTTTTCGTGGGAGGCGCTGCGGCGGCGCTGGCCGCCGGATCTTGAGCGCCCGCGCGAGCAGGCATGAAGGCAACGCCCGCGAGGATCACAGCCGCGGCAGCGATCGTCGCCGCGGCGGAGTGCGCGAGGAAGGGGAGGGGAGCAACGCGTGGAGGTGTATTGGTATTCATGTGGGCATTCTAAACCTTGCCACCGGCTCTTGTCCGGATTCAGCCCCGCACAGGCGAGCTCGCCGATGACAAGCGGATGACAGGCCACATCTCCCGCCCCAAGAAGGGCGGCTGCCCGGCTGTTGCCCCGCCGCAGGTTGTCAATCCACACCGAGGTATCGAGGAGCACCATTCAGCCCGGCCTCCGCCGGGGAACAGGGCGCGCCTTCGGTTCGGAGCCGCCAAGTGCCGCCAGTCGCCGCGCCGACTCCCGCGCGATGAGCGCCTCGAGCCCCATGCGCACAAGCTCCGTCTTCCGGTGAACGCCGGTCAGCCGGGCGGCGGTCGAGAGTGCTTTGTCGTCGATGTTGAGAGTGGTTCGCATGAATCGATTTTCATTGAAACGTATGCATGCATCAAGAAATCCCTCGTGGGACCGGAGCTGCGACTTCGGACGCAGGCAGGGGGCTCGGCGGGGCTTTGCAATCCCTTCACTCCCGAGCAAACCGAATTTTTGACAGCCTAGGGCGGGTAGGCTACGTTTCGGTGGGGGGTACGGCGGGCGTGAAAGCGCGTGAGCGCTTTGCCGACATCGTAAAACAGGGAGGATGACGCATGCGGCGGAACGGCGCTTCGAGAAAGAGGTCGGCAGACCGCGGACGCGGGGGTCGCTGGCTGCCGGCGGCCGTGGAGCGGCTTGAGTCTCGATATGCGATGGATGGCGAAGGAATGGCGCCTCCAGTGATCCTGATGCCGCCCAAGTGTGGCTTGCCCGCCGTTCAGTCATTGACTCAGTCGAGCCCAAAGGGATCCCCGGCGGCGATGGTGCCGGTCGATGACCACTCGATGCAGTCTCCAGGCATTCAGACGACGGGCCCGTCCGCCGCAGGGAAGCCGAGTGTAAATACACCGGAGTCGTATTCCCCCGGCTGGGTACTGCCGCCGTCGATGCCAGTAGGGCCGGTCAGTAATCCGCCATGGATCGGTCCTCCGACTGAGCCAACACCGGAAGAAATCCGTGTTCAGGATCGATTGAACTATCTTCAATCCATCCTGGGAAGATTTGTCGCGCACGGGGATATGATAGCAGCCGGCGATTTGTGTGCGAATTATCCCCAGGAATCATTCAATAGCGAAGAGTGGGCCATTCTACGCGAGCACATTCTCCACGCCATGGAGTATCGCACCACCAAGCTCGTTGCCCTCAGAAACGGGAGCTCGACGAATCTGCCTTTTTCGCCAGGATTCTATCTCGACGCCGAGGCGTTTTATGGGCAGGACCTGACCGCTTTGGAAGTGCTTGTTCATGAACCCATGCACGATCTGGACTGGCTTGGACCAGGTCATTCATGGCCCTTCAATAATCTGGACGAAATCGTCGGGCCGCATACTTCCGACAACATGTTCAATCGCTTCACCGACTACCTTCAGAAAACGCGTTATGCGGGCCGATCCCTTTGGACGATCATTCTTGATCAGTCTCGCGATCAAGGTGGAAGTGCTGCGGCGGATACGCGTTCCTCTCCCCTGCTCAATCCCTGAATCCATGGCACCGCGATCTTCGCAATCCATCCCCCGTTCGATCCTCGCCGTCCAGGGCGTGTTTGCGGTCCTGTCGATCGTGATTGGATCGTCGGAGCGAGTCGAAGCGGTGAGGTGGGCACTGCCGCTGGGGAAGGGGGTGTTCTTGATGGTGCTTGCTTCCTGGGCGACTGTCCTGATTCAAGCGATCTTCTTCTTTGTCCTCCTGTGCGGATTAGGCCGTTCGGCGAGATCGGTGGCATCTCGCCCAGAGCAACGGCTGGAGCAATGGCAGGCGATCGTGCGTCAGTTCGCCATCGTGGTTTGCAGTGGTGTGCTGGCCGTCATCGCTTCGGCGGGAATCCTCCCCTTGTTCATGTGAAGGCCAATCCGACGTGACGCGAGCGGATCGCTTCGATCCATCGGACGCAGGGGCGGGCGCGACGCCGTCACCCGGCTTCTTGCCACGGAGCTTCTGCCCGAAATGAAGGCCCGGCGGCGCTGGAGTTGGCCACGGCGGCGGAGTGTGAAACAATTGAGCCATGATCACCATATGCCGCTCGCTCGTTCCGGCCGTTGCCCTGCTTGCCGTCGTCGCCGCCGGGGGGCTGGCCCGCGGTGAGGGGCCCGACTTTGGCCGCGAGGTCCGGCCGATTCTCGCCAACCGCTGCTTCAAGTGCCACGGCCCCGACGACGCCACGCGTCAGGGGGGCCTGCGGCTCGACCGGCGTGATGACGCCCTCGCCGCGGCCGATTCGGGGAACCGGGCGATCGTGCCGGGGCACGCAGATGACAGCGAGCTCGTGGCCCGGATCGGCAGCGCCGACGCTGACGTCGTCATGCCCCCGCCCGACACGAAGGGGGTGCTCACTCCCGATGAAAAGCAGATCCTCACGGCGTGGATCGCCACCGGCGCCCCCTACGCCGAGCACTGGGCGTTTGGGAAGCCGGTGCGCCCGGCCGTGCCGAAGGTGGCAGACGCGGCCGGGGCCGCGGCGCCAGAGAATCCGATCGATTTTTTCGTCCGCGACCGGCTCGCTCGCGAAGGGCTGCGGCCAAGCCCGGAAGCCGATCGGGCCACCCTCTGCCGGCGCGTCCACCTCGATCTTATCGGGCTGCCGCCGACGCCGGCCGAGCTTGATACCTTCGTCGCCGACGGATCCCCCGATGCCTATGAAAAGCTCGTCGATCGATTGCTTGCCAGCCCGCGCTACGGCGAGCGCTGGGCGCGGCGGTGGCTCGATCTGGCCCGCTATGCTGATACCAACGGCTATGAAAAAGACCGCGAACGGCGGATCTGGCCCTATCGCGATTGGGTGGTCCGGGCCCTCAATGATGACATGCCGTTTGATGCCTTCACGCGCCGCCAGATCGCCGGCGATCTCCTCCCCGGCGCAGCGGCCGACGACATCATCGCCACCGGCTTCCACCGCAACACGATGATCAATGAGGAGGGGGGAATCGATCCGCTCGAGTTTCGCTACCTGGCGATGGTCGACCGGGTGAGCACCACCGGCGTCACCTGGCTCGGGCTGACGACCGGCTGC
>CAMBFA010000042.1 GCA_945865325.1 Candidatus Kuenenia stuttgartensis | reverse complement strand
CGGATCCCCGTGGCGACGCCAGTGCTCGTCGTGATCCCCTGCTGGGGGAGCACCATCACCGTCGGGAAGGCAAACCGGCGGAGGATCTTCGCCTGATCGACAAGCATTCCGAACGACGGCCCGGCCGAGGGAATAACAAGCGTGTCGGGGCCGGCGATCCGGGAGAGCATCGCCAGGATCGCTTCGTACTCCGAGAGGGGCACGTGGTAGAGATTCGCATTGCCACCATAGAGGAGGAGCCGCACGCCCCCCGCTTCGAGATGGCGGACGATCCGTTGATTCGCTTCTTCGTCGAGGGTGAAGTCGGGTCGGCGCGAGAGCGGCGGCACCGCCATCACGGAAGCGGCGAGGTGGTCAGCGGAGAGGGGCGTGGTGATCATCAATGAACTCGCGATTCAAAAAAAGCCGGCCAGCCTGGCCCGTTCTAGAAGATATCCGGCTCGGGCGGCGGGGGGCCGGCTTCGAGGAAGCGGAAGTCGCAGCCGTCCGGGGCTTGCGTGACCTGGTCGTGGAAGAGCTTGCCGTAGCCGCGGGCGTGCCGGGGCGGGGGGGGCGTCCAGCCGGCACGGCGGCGGGCGAGCTCGGCATCGTCGACGGCGAGGTGCACGCGCCTGCCGGGGACATCGAGCTCGATCCGGTCGCCAGTCTGCACCAGCGCAAGCACGCCGCCGACGGCTGACTCCGGGGCGACATGGAGCACGCACGTGCCGTAGCTCGTGCCCGACATCCGGGCGTCGGAGATCCGCACCATGTCGCGGACGCCCGCCTCGAGGAGCTTTTTCGGGATCGGCAGCATCCCCCACTCCGGCATTCCCGGAGCGCCGATCGGGCCGGCATTCCGCAAAACGAGGATCGTGTCGGGGGTGACGTCGAGATCGGGTGCGTCGATCCGCGCCTTGAGATCGGCGTAGGAATCGAAGACGAGGGCGGGGCCCGAATGCACGAGAAGACGCGGGTCGGCAGCGGTCGGCTTGATGACGCAGCCGTCGGGGGCGAGGTTGCCACGAAGCACGAACGTTCCGCCGGCGGAGTCGAGGGGCCTGTCGAGCGGACGGATGACCTCGTCGGAGAGGACCTCGGCCCCGGCGATGTTTTCCCCCAGCGTCCGGCCCGTCACCGTGGGGGCATCGAGGTGAAGCATGGCAGTGAGGCGCGAGAGGAGGGCCGGCACGCCACCGGCGTCGTGAAAATCCTCCATCAGATACTCGCCGGCGGGGCGCAGATTCGCGATCACCGGCACCTCGCGCGAGATCCGGTCGAAGTCATCGATGGAAAGGGGAATGCCCGCCCGCCGGGCCAGCGCGATGAGGTGGACGATGGCGTTGGTCGATCCACACAGCGCCATGTCGGCGATGACGCCATTCTCGAAGGCCTGCGGAGAGAGGATCGTGGCGGGGCGGCGGTCTTCCCACACCAGCCCCACCGCGCGACGGCCACACTCGGCGGCGAGGCGGGCATGGGCGGAATGGACGGCGGGGATCGTGGCCGAGCCGGGGAGCGCCAGGCCGAGCGTCTCGACGATCGCGGCCATCGTCGACGCCGTCCCCATCGTCATGCAGGTCCCGGGGGAACGGGCAATCCCCTCCTCGATTTGCCGCCAGGCACACTCCGACAGGCAGCCGGCCTGCCGCTCGGCCCAGTATTTCCAGACGTCTGATCCGCTCCCGAGACGTGTCGTACGGAACCGGCCGGCGAGCATCGGCCCGGCGGGGAGGAAGATGGCGGGGAGATCGACGGAGATCGCGCCGAGGAGGAGCCCCGGAACTGTCTTGTCGCAGCCTCCCATGAGCACGACGCCGTCGATCGGTTGGCTGCGGAGCACCTCCTCGACCTCGAGGGCGAGGAGGTTGCGATGGATCATCGCTGTCGGCTTGACGAACATCTCCGACAGGGAAAGGACCGGGATCTCGACCGGAAATCCCCCCGCCTGCCAAACGCCCCGTTTCACCTCCTCGGCACGCTCTCGGAAATGCGTGTGGCACTGGGCCAGATCGCTCCAGGTGTTGAGGACCGCGATCACCGGGCGGTCACGGAGCTCCTCGCCTCCGAATCCCATCTGGGCGATCCGGCTGCGGTGGCCGAAGCTCCGCAGGTCATCGGGCGCGAACCAACGCCGCGAACGGAGCTGCTCGGGCGACTTCGGCGTAGGAACGGGTGGAAAAAAAGCCATCGGAATTGGCCCGGAGGACGACACCGGTATCGGATCAGGCAGTGTAGTCTTCCGTTCGCCCCTCCGGGAAACGGCTGCTTGCCTCCACTGGCCATCCTCACCGTCGCGATGCTGCTCGTCCTCGCCGGCGTGTTGTGGGCGCGGCTCCATCCGTTCCTGGTCCTCATCGTGACGGCGCTGGTCGTGGCGGGCCTGACGCCGCCCGACCGGCTCGGCGATGCTGCGGCCCTCCCGATCGGCCGCCGGGTCGCCGAGGGCTTCGGAAAGACAGCCCACGACATCGGGATCTTGATCGCCATGGCCTCGATCCTCGGGCAATGCCTGATGGAGGCCCGCGGTGCTGAGCGGATCGTGGCGGCGATCGAGCGGGTCGTGGGGCGCAGGCGAGCGGCGCTGGCCTTCCTCGGGGCCGGATTCCTCCTCGGCATCCCGATGTTCGCCGAGGGGGTCTTCTATCTCCTTCTCCCGCTGGCCAAGGCCTCGTGGCGGGAGACGCGGCGGCACGGGGTGCTGCTCGTCCTCTCGATCGTCGCCGGGGCGACGATGACCCACTCGCTCGTCCCGCCGACCCCCGGGCCGCTGTTTGTCGCTGACGAGATGGGGATCGACATCGCCCTGATGATGCGGCAGGGAATGATCGTCGGCGCGGTCGCGGCCCTGGCCGGTTTCGGGTATGCCACCTGGGCCGACAGGCACTTCGACATCCCGCTGCGGACGGCCGAGGATGATCGCCCCGGCACGGTGCCCGACGACGAGCGCCCCGGCACGGCGATCGGACCACTTCCGCCGCTGTGGGCCTCGCTCCTCCCGATCCTCCTCCCGGTGGTGCTCATCAGCGCCGACTCCGCCGTCGACTCGATCGCTGCGATCCCGCCCACCGTGGCCCGAGTCATCCATGTCGTCGGCGACAAGAATCTCGCCCTCACCGTCTCGGCCTTCGCCGCGATCCTCCTTCTCGCCTGCCGGCCGAGGAGCAGCCGGGAGAAGGTCCGTCAGGCCGTCGCCGCCGCGGTGCTCGAAGGGGGGGAGATCATCCTCGTGATCGCCGCCGGTGGGGCCCTCGGCGCCACGCTCCGCCAGGCCGGGATGGCGGAGCTGGCGGCCGCGGCGGTGCCGCAGCACGCCCTCCTCCTCCTCCCGATCGCTTGGGGGGTGACGGTGCTGATTCGCGCGGCGCAAGGCTCGGCCACCGTGGCGATGATCACCGCTGTGGGGATCATCGCGCCGATCGCCGATGCCGCCAGCCTTCCCTATCACGAGGTCTACGTGGCGCTGGCGATCGGCTGCGGATCGAAGCCGGGCATGTGGATGAACGACAGCGGCTTTTGGGTGATTGCGCGGATGACCGGCATGACCGAGACGGAGACGCTGAAGACGGCGAGTGTCATGGTGGCGATCGAGGGAACCGTCGGCCTCCTCGCCACGATGGCCCTCGCCGCGAGTTGGCCGCTGAATTGAAGCCAGGCCTGATCAACGGCCGGGCCTGCCAGCACGACCACAGCCAAGCCGTGCCGCGCCCCTATTCGCTGGCTCCGCCAGACGGAGGAGACGTCAGACCAGCTCGCGGATCACCGTCCCGCCGTCATCGGCGAGATACTGCGGGCGCCCCTGGTTGTCGGTGAGCGTTGTGCTCTGGACATCAATCCCGAGGTGGTGGAAGAGGGTGGCGTAGACATCACCGAACGTGACGGGGCGGGCAATCGCCTCGGCACCGATCCGGTCGGTGGCGCCGATCACCTGCCCATGCCGCATCCCGCCGCCGGCGAGGAAGGCGCAGTTGACCTGTGGCCAGTGGTCGCGGCCGACGATGTCGCTGATCTTCGGCGTCCGCCCGAACTCGCCCCACACCACCACGGCACAGTCGTCGGCTAGCCCGCGCTGGTGGAGATCCTCGACGAGCGCCGAGAGCGCCTGGTCGAAGACGGGAAAATCCTCCGCCTCCCGCTTGAAGATCGAATTGCCCGGGCCGCCGTGCCAGTCCCACTTGCTGTAATTGAGCGTCACGACGCGGACACCAGCCTCGATCAGCCGCCGGGCGACGAGCATGCTCTGGGGCACGCGCGGGGCGCCGTTTTCATCCATGAACACCGTCGGATCGCCGGAGCCATAGCGCTCGACAACGCGCGGATCTTCCTTGGAGAGATCGAGGGCATCGGCCAGCTGCGACGACGTCAGCAGCCCGAGGGCGCGCTCGGTGAAGACGTCCATCCCGCGCATGTTCGTCGTCACGTCGACATCGCGGCGGAGCCGATCGACACTTTTCAAGAGGCCGCGGCGATCCTCGAGGCGATCGAGCGAGATCCCTTTGAGAACGAGTTCGTCGCGGGCCGGACCCAACGGCCGAAACGGGGAATGGGCAGCGCCTGCAAACCCGGCCCCCGGCTCGTTGTAGGGCCCGTGCGTGCAGGGGTAGCAAAGGCTCACAAACGGCGGCGCGGTGGGCGTGGCAGCCCCGAGGAGGCTCGAGACCATCGATCCAAACTGCGGCCAGCCTCCGGCCGGCTTTCCCTTCCGCGTGTCGCGGCCGTGAAACACCTGCGCCGCGTCATGGTCGGCCTGATTGCCGACGAGCGAACGGATGAGGGTGTATTTGTCGGCGATTTTCGCGAGGTTTGGAAAGGCCTCGCAGATCTCGATCCCGGGGACATTCGTCTGCACCGGCCGCCACGGCCCGGCAAACTCTTTCGGGGCCTGGGGCTTGAGGTCGAACATGTCCTGGTGAGGAGGCCCCCCCACGAGGTAGATCATGATCACCGATTTCGGGCTCGACCGGCGCCCCGCAGCCGCGTCGGCGGCGAGGATCGCGGGGAGCGACCAACCTCCCGATGCGCCCCCGCCGATGGCGGCAAGCGACCCGATGCGAAGGAGGCTGCGGCGCGACAGGCCGTCGCAGAATTGCTGCGGCCGTGCACCTGGCCCCGCGCCTGAGCCGGAAAGATTGAGCATCGCTTTCCTCCCCGAGCTTCCCCCACCGTTAGGAAAAGCCTATCCGCAACAGCGCTCGACATCCAGACGAACCGCTCGCCTCACGCCTCGCCGCGGAGGAGCTTGGCAAGCGGAGTGCCAGCGGAGAGCTTCATCGGCCGGCCCACAAGCGTCGCCACCTCCCGCGCGAAGTCGATCCCGAGGGCGGCCAGGACCGTCGCCGAAAGATCGGGGATCTCCACCGGATCGGTGGGCTGCTTGGCCACCCCCTCGGGATCGGTGCTGCCGATCACCTGGCCGGCGGCGATCCCCGCCCCCCCGAGCAGACAGGAAAACCCGTGGGGCCAATGGTCGCGGCCATCGAGCGGATTGATCGACGGCGTGCGACCAAACTCCCCCATCACGAGCACGACCGTCGATTCGAGGAGGTCGCGGTCTTCCAGATCACCGACGAGCGCGGCCAGCGCCGGATCGAGGAGCCGCGCCTGGGAGGTGTGGCCGGCGAAGTTGCGGGCATGGGTGTCGAAGCCGGGAAGTGTGATCTCGACGCTCCTGACGCCCGCCTCGATGAGCCGCCGGGCGACGAGGCACCCCCGCCCGAAATCGCTGTCGCCGTAGAGCCCCTTCACCGCTTCCGATTCGCCGTCGAGATCGAAGGCGGCGAGTTGCTCGGAGGTCATGAGCGTGAGGGCTTCGCGGAGCGTGTGCTCGTGGAACGTGCGCCGCACCGCCTCGCCCCGACCGGTCTCAAACGACCGCGTCAGGCTGTCGAGGGCCCCGAGCCGGCGGGCCTGACGGTCAGCCTGGACATGCGGCTCGAGGTTTTGCCCTTTTTGTCCTGGCGCGAACACCCGATACGGATCGAGCTCGTTGCCAAGATAGCCGCCGCGCGAAGGGAACTCCGCTTCTCCCAGCGCGATGAAGCGGGGGAGCTCGAGGCCAGTCGCAGGAAGCTCGTGCGCAGCGATCGCCCCGAGGGCCGGATGGATGGCGGTCGGGTCGGGACGGTAGCCGGTCTTCACCGCGTACTGACCGCGTTCGTGGTCCCCCTCCTTCGACACCAGCGAGCGGACGAGAGCAAAGCGATCGAGAACCTCCGCGAGCCGGGGATAGTCGGCGGCGATCCGCACGCCGGGGACAGCCGTGGAAATGTCTTGGGTCGGCCCTCCGGCGGCAGCACCGGGATGGGGATCAAAGGTCTCCAATTGGCTCGGGCCGCCGGCGAGCCAGACGACCAGGAGCGACCGGGGCCTCTCGACGCCACGGCGTCGCGCCGCCCGGGCCGGCAGCGCCGGCAGCGCAAACGACAGCCCGAGTGACGCTGCGGCGAGGAGCACGGAGCGGCGCCCGGTCGGCGCGGATGCGAACCCCTCGTACCGCGGCCCGACCGGTATCCGCAAGCGTGTTGGCATCTCGAGCCTCAATGATTCCAGGAGAACTCGGGGCAGTTAAAGAGCGTCCACATCACATCCTCAAGCCCCCGCCCCTTCGTCTCCGCAAGGGTGAGCAGCGGCAGGAGTAATTCGCGTTCCTCTGACGCCGGACGGCGGGTGAGGGCGACAAGGAATGCCACCTCCAGCCGGGCGACATCGTCGTGGGCCATGCCGGCAATCCGCCCGGTCGCCGTGACCACGTTGGCTTCGACCATCTCCCGGGCGAGTTTGCCGTTCATTTGCACCAGCGCCTGCGGGATCGTCGCCGGGAGCGAGCCCCCCTGGGAATCGACCACCTGACCATACTCGCGGAGGAAATCGGTCTCCCGGAAGAATCGGATCGTCCGCGTGAGGACGTGGGAGTCACGTTCAATCGTCTGCAGAGACGTCGTCGCCGCCATCGCCCCGATCATCTGCTCAGGTGTCAGCCTGGTGAGTGGAAAAGCCCCCCACGCAGCCTTCACCCGTGCGGCCCCCTCGGCAGACTCAAGGTCGGGATGCGTCGACGCGAACCGGAATGCCTCCGTCGCGGCGATCACCCCGATCAGGCGGCGGAGGTCACGGCCATGCTCCCGGAAATCGTCGGCGAGGAGGTCGAGGAGGTCGTCGGGGCTCGACGTCGGACCGGGATCGGGGATGTCGTCGACCGGCTCGTGCCAGGCCTTGCCAAAAAGAATGCTCCACATCCGATTGGCGATCGCCCGATCGAAGCGGCGGTTGTCGGTGTGGATGACCCACGCGGCAAGGTTCTCGCGGTGCGTGCCACCGGAGCCGAGCCACTCCGCCCCAAACGGCACCCGGGGGGGTACGTTCCGTCCCGCTCCGGTCATCGCAGTCGCCAGCGCCGCCACCGACGTGCGGTCGATGCGGTGAACGCGCGCCGGGTCATCCTCGACGCCGACCGGCGAGAGCTTCGCCTGGGCGAAGCTGGCGGCCAATCCCTCGAACTCCCCCTGCTTCCAGGCTGCAAACGGATGATCGTGGCACTGGGCACAGTCCAGCCGTGCCCCGAGGAACACCCGCGACACCCGGCCGGCGAGTTTGTCGGCATCGATGACGCCGTTGGCCGCCGCCTGGGTGATGAAGTTCACCGCCGGGGTGTCGGTCCACAGACCACGGGCGGAGACCATCTCGCGCACCGTTTGGTCCCAGGGGCGGTTGGCCGCGATCTGATCGGCCAGCCACGTCGTGAAGCGGTCGCGGCGAAAGACGATGAACTCGCCTTTCTCATCCCCCACCAAGGGCGAGGCCAGACGGCGGGCAAGCGCCTCGGCCGACCGACGGTCGGCCAGGAGCGTCGCCAGTGCCCGATCGACTGCCCCCGGTGCGCCGTCAGCCTCGAAGCTCCGGATCTCCTCGAGCGACGGGATCGTTCCGGCCAGCGCCAGCCACAGCCGGCGGAGGATCGTGAGATTGTCGGCAACGGCCGCTGCTTCGACCCCCGCGACCGAGCGGCGCTCGGCAAGGAGCCGATCGATCGCTGCGACGGTGGCAGCGGTCGGGAGGGTGCCCCCGGACGACCGGACGGTCCCCGGCGACGGCGGCTGGGCCCGACGCCGGACTGCCAGCGGATCGCTCGCTGCCGCACCGACCAAGAGCGAGAGCACGACCAGCGCCACCGCCGGGAGCGTCGGCCGCGGCAGGGTGAATCGGCCGAATCGTGGCAGGGGCATGGCTTTCTCCAGCGGCCCATTCTAGGCGCTCCACGCCATCCACGCAGCAGGAGATCGATTCGGCAACCCAGCTGGGGGGACGTGCTCGGCCGAGGACGGTCAGGCTATGCTCTCCTGCGAGGGCAGAAAATCGGGCGGAGGCATGACGTGGCGACGGCAGAGGATACGACCGTCGCGCCGGCTGACATCAGCAGGCTCCCTCCCTGTCCTTCCCCCAGGCACCATCCGTTCCGCGCCCTCGGATGGCTGTTCTTGGTCGGCACCGGGCTGGCGAGCCTCCTTCTCCTCCTGGCGATCCTGGCGGCGATCCCGATCGTCAATCTCCTCGCCCTGGGGACGATGCTCGAGGCCGAAGGGCGCGTCGTCCGCTCCGGTCGCCTCCGCGACGGCATCCCGTTCGCCGGGGCGCTCCCCCGCCTCGGCGGGATCGTGATCGGGACCTGGCTGTGGCTCCTCGTCATCCGCTTCGTCACCCAGGCCAGCGCCGACGCCGCCCTCATCGATCCGGGGGGGCCATCGGCCCGGGGCTGGGCCCTCGTCCGATTCGCCGTTTCCCTCCTCGTCGGCTTCCATCTCCTCGCGACCTGGTTTTTCGGGGGGAGCCTTCCGTCCTTCTTCCGACCGGTGCGCAACGGCCGCCGGCTTCTCAGGGCCCTCCGCGCCGGGACTGCCTGGGGAACGGCCTCGGAGGCCCTCGCGCAGATCATCGACGCGGTCCAGCCAGGGAGGCTCTTCTCCCTAGGCTTGCGCGGATTCGTCGGCACGTTTCTCTGGCTCCTCCTCCCCACGCTCCTGTTCTCCTTTCTGGGCGACACGACGAAGCCCGGGCAGGTGCTCGTGACGCTTCTGGGGGGAATCCTCCTGGGAATCGCCCTCGCCTGGGTGCCGTTTCTCCAGGCGCGATTCGCCGCCGAGCAGCGCCTCGCGGTGTTCCGCGACCTGGGAACGGTGCGCGAGTTGTGGCGCCGGGCGCCGGTCGTGATGCTCCTGGCGCTGGTGATCCTCTACGGGCTCTCCCTCCCCCTCTACCTCTTCAAGATCGTGGCGGCACCGCGCGATGCGGTTCTCTTCCTGACACCGATCTTCATCCTCACGATCTACCCGGCACGGCTGGCGGTCGGCTGGGCCACCCACCGCGCCCAGGCGCGCCCGGCGCGGGCTTGGCTCCTCCTCCGCTGGCCCGTCACGGCGCTCCTCGTTCCGGTCCTGGCGCTCTACCTCTTCCTCCTCTTCTTCACCCCGGCCATCGACGCCTTCGGCAAGCGGGCCCTCTTCGATCACCACGCACTGCTGATCCCCACGCCGTTTTGAGCGACGTCGGGCGAAGAAGTGACCTGCCGTTGACCGGCCGATCACCAAGGGAAGAGCGCCCGCACGAAGAGATAGAGGAGCGCGGCCGCGGTGATCAGCACCCACCACGGCCGTCGTGGGGCCGGCATGTCGGTTCCACCGAGCGCGTTGCCGCAGGCTGGGCAGCGCGGGGCGTCTTCCCAGATCTCCGCCTTGCAGAACGGGCAGGGGATCGTTGCATCGTCGTCGTCAGCGACGGCCGAATCACCTTCGTCGCTGCCGTCTTCGACGTCCTCCCCAAACTCATCATCGGCATCGAAGTCGTCGGCGTGGCGGGGCATGGCTTGTGCGGTGAAGTTGGTGGTGGTCGTGATGGAAGTCAGCGACGGTCGTCGTCGGTGACACCGTACGTCGGCAGGTGGCGGTAGGGCACCTCGAGCGCGAGGAGGTGGAGGGCCGTGACGTAGAGCCGGCCACCGTAGGCGCCCCAGCGGTCGGGGACGGTGCCGAGCGGTTCCCAACTGCCGGCGTCATCTCCGTCGCCGACCTGCTCCGCCTCGAGCACCGTGCAGAGTCGACCATACCAGGCATCCCATTGCGGGCCGCCGGTCTGGACGAGAACCTGCGAGGAGTAGTACCAGAGGTAGGCGTCGCGCGTCCGCGCTTGCCGCGTGCCGTACGCCGGCGTCATCGCCGCCAGATCGCCCGCCGCGGTTCGGAGCCGCTCGTCGGTCCGCGGCGTGCCGGTGTGGAGGCGCATCAGCGACCCCAGCGCCGTCATCGAGGCGGCCGAGAGATCGGAGGGGCGCTGGCCGGGATTACGGGCGTTGTAAAGATAGTGCCCGGCCCTGTCGGGGCTGGCCGATTCGTCAAGGAGACCCCGGACACCGGCATAGGTCTCCGCCGGCACAGACAGGCCGGCGAGTGTCCCGGCGCGGAGCGCGACGAGCATCCAGCCGCTCACCGAGAGATCGGAATCGGCCCGCGGTTGGTAGCGCCACCCACCCCGACCGGGCTGTTGGCTCGCGACGATGAACCCGATCGCCCGCTCCGCCGCCGGCCGGAGAAGCGGATCGCCCGTCATCCCGACCGCCTCGCACAGCGCCATCGTCGCGATCCCGTGACTGTAGAGCCAGGCGCAGCTGTTCGACACCGGATCGGAGGGAACGAACAGATCGCCATTGGCCTGCTGCACCGACACGAGCCACTCCAGCCCGCGGCGGACGACGTCGCGGTGGCGGCCGTCGAAATGATCGTAGCCAGCGCCGAGGAAGGCCAAGAGGGCCAGGCCAGTGGCGGCGGTGTCTGAGCGGAGCCGGACCGCGCCGCCGGCACCGTCGGGATGATAGGCCCCGAGTGTCCAGCGGCCGTCCTCCTCCTGGGCGGCGACGAGCCATTCGAGGCCACGCTCCACGAGGGCATCGGCCGGAGATTCCCCCCGGTTCTCACGCCACCTCCGGGCAAAGGCCCCGGCGGTCTCGCGGACGCGCGTCTCGGCCGGGAGGAGGAGCGTGCCGGCGCGGCGCATCGGAGTCGCCAAGGCTGCCGGGCCGGCGACGTCGGTCGCTCCGGCCAGGGGCTTCGTACGGGGACGCAGCGCGCTTTCAGACGCTGCCCCTGGGGCCGTCACCGCCGCCGACAGCATCTCCTCCTCCGCGCCGGTCGCGGCGCCCCCGCGGCGGGCCACCGCTCCACTCCCTCGCCCCCGGTCAGGGATCCGGCCGGCGCGCGGGCGGGGCCCGGCAGGAAGGTCCGCACCGGCTCCCCCTGGCTGTGGCACGGCGGACGCGGCGCGTTCTTCCCCAGCCATCCCCGCGGCACCGCGCGCGGGAAGCTCGACCCGGGCTGTCTCTCCCCCGGCTCCAGGCTCCGCCACATCCGTCCGGCGGAGGGAGCGGGGCAGGGCGGGGGGAGCATCTGCCCCGGGGCCGGCCCGCGCGAATCGGCGCGGGCTGATGACGGCGACGGGTTCCTCGGCGGGGCCGGTCTCCGAGGGATCGATGACGGAACGCCCCCGCGACGACGCCGGTTCGTCGCTGGTGCTCGACCGCTCTCGCCGCGCTGCCGCAGGGGCCTCCGCGGCATCGCTCCCCACGACAGCCGGGAGCGCTTCAGCCGCTGCGCTCCCCTCGGCCATCTCCGCCCCGATCCGCTCCGGATCCCCGAGCGCTGCCGGGCCCGGCACCGGAGGTTTGAAAACGGGGCGATCGATCCGGGTGGCGGCGACCTCGGGCGCCTCCGCCTCCTCCGCCACCGCCCCCTCGGCCACGGCCCGTTCACCCTCGCGGAGCGGCCCCCGGGCCGACGCCGGCGCAGCCGCATCGATGGCGATCGGGACATCGAGCGGGCGCTCGTGAGCAAACGCTTCGCGTGTGGCTGTCTCGTCGTGGAGGGGAAAGTCGCTGGCCAGTTCCGGGCGATAGGAAGGCTCTCGCTTTGCCAGCAATCCGTCGAGCGGGCGGACGGCAATCACCGTCCGCGCCAGTCCCTGCTGGAGGAGCCAGTGGAGGGCCAGGCTCGCGATCACCGCCAGCGCCAGCCGGGCGCGGCTCCGCCAACGACGGGTCGATGCCAGGGTCGATGCCAGGGGGGGTCGGAGGTTGTCGATCGCCGGGGTCATGGTCGCCTCTTACCGGTCGTCGGTCGCGCCGCCGTCGGCTCCGGCCGGCCGGTCGGCGGATACCTCCGCCGCCGACTGGATGCGGTAGTCCTCGATCCCGGCCTGAACGCAAGCATCCATGACGGCGACGACATGCTTGTGGGCGACGTTCTCGTCGGCCCGCACGGTCACCTTCTGGCTGGCAGGATTGTCGGCGACCGCCTGCCGGAGGAGCCCGACGAGCGCCTCGGGACGGATCGGCCTCGACCCGGCGAACGTGTTGCCGCCGCGGTCGATGTTGATGATGAACTCACGCGGCCGGCTCGTCAGCGGTTTGGCGGCCGAGGCCTGGGGAAGGATGACGTCGATCGCCCGGTCATCCTCCTCGAGTTTGCTGGCGACGAGAAAAAAGATCATGAGGAGGAAGACGATGTCGATCATCGGCGTCAGATCGAGCCCGGTGCCCAGCCGCCCCTTGTCGATGCGGACACTCATGGCGCCCCCCGGGCCGCGCCCTGATCGCGACCTTGGGCCGCCGTCCCCCGCCCGCCGCGCCCCTCGAGCGACTCCATCGCCGGAAGCAGGCCGGCGACGACGTCGTCGACCCGGCGAAAACCAGCGAGGATCCGCCCCTCGAGGTAATGGGCGACGATCGCGGCCGGGATCGCGACGCACAGGCCGGCAAAGGTGGTGATCAGCGCCAGATAGATCCCGCTGGCCAGTTCCGCCGCCCGGTTGGCCCCCGCCTGGAGATTCGCCGTGGTGTAAAAGGCGATGATCATCCCCTGGACCGTGCCGAGGAGCCCGAGGAGCGGGGTGATCGTGACCGCGAGGCTGATGGGGCGGATATTCGCAAAGAGGCGCGAGGCCTCCCGGTTGCAGGTTGTCTCGACGACATGCTCGACCTCGGGGAGCGGCCTGCCGACCCGCGTGAGCATCGCGCGGACCACCGTTGCCAGGACGGAGGGATGGGCATCGCACCATCCGGCCACCTGCCGCGGGTCGAACGCCGAGCCATCGCCGATCAGCCGGAGCTTCAGGACCAAGCTCGCGGGCACGAACCTCCCCCGCCGCAGCGCCACCAACCGCTCGAGCCCGAAGGCAACGACGAGGAACGACATCACCGTGATCGGCCACATGAGCGGACCGCCAGCGAGGAACAACTCCCACAGCGTCTTCAGGCTACCGACGTTGATCGACATGGCGGGGCCTGCGGGGCCGTGACGGGGGAAACCGGGACGGAGAGACGCCGAGGCTCAGTTCACGGCGCTCACCAGGGCGTCGAGCCGCTTCCGCGCCGCCGCCACGTACGGCGACGCCGGATAGCGATCAACCACTTCAGCGTACAGCCCACGGGCCTGTTCCGGCTTGGCAAGGACCTCGAAACAGCGGGCGGCCTCGAACGTCGCCTGGGCCTGCCAGGGGTGGAACGGGGCCGGGGCTTCGGTCTCCCCGAAGCCATAGGCGACCTTAAAGAAGGCGGCGATCGCCTCCTTGTGCTGCCCCTGTTCGAAGAGAATCTCCCCTTCCATAAGCCGGGCCCGGGCGGCCAACTCTCCCGGACCGCGCCCATCCCCGCTCCCCGCCTCGAGGGCGGCGTCGGCCAGCGCGCGGTACTCGGAGAGTGCCTCGTCGAGCCGACCGAGATTCTGCAGCGCCCAGGCGCGGGCAAACCTCCCCTGCCAGACCGTCGCGCGGCCGGGCTGCTCCCCCTCGCCGCGGGCCGCCACGGCGGCGAGCCACCGGTCGACAAAACCGAAACTCTCCTCCCAGCGTTCCCCCTTGGCAGCACATTCCGCGGCCCGGACCGTCGCCACCCCGACCAGGTCGGGGCTCGAGAGCGCCTCCGGCGCGGCCAGCGCTCGGGCGAGCACCGCTTCCGCCTCGGCGAACCGCCCCAGCCGAAACAGCGCGTCGCCGAGCATCGCCCGGCCGTCGGCGCCGCAGATGCCGTCGGGATCCTCGGCGAGTTGCTCGGCAAACGCCCCGGCCGCTCCGGCATAATCCTGCTGCAAGGCAAAGACCCAAGCGCGCTTGTGCCGGGCCTGTTCGCAAAGCGCTCTCCGCTGCGGCGCGGCGGCGAGGACCTGGCCGTAGGCCGCGGTGGCGCCCTCCCAGTCGCCGGCAGCAAACCGCATCTCGCCGCGCTCGAGCCAGGCATCGGCCTGGCGGGAGCTGTGTGGGAATCGGCGTTGCAGCTCCTCGAACGTCAGCTCCGCCCCGGCTGTGTCCCCGGTCAGCGATCGGGCCAGCCCGAGCTCGAGGAGGACGCGATCGGCCGCTGGGAAGTCGGGCGTGGCCGCAAGCAGCGCGGAGAAGGTGTCGATCGCCGCCGTCGTCTTTCCGCTGGCAGCCAGGCACAAGCCGGCGAGGAACCGGGCCTCGGCCGCGGCCTGCGCATCGACCCTCCGATTATCGGTCGCCGCCAGGCCGAGCACCACCTCGGCGTCGGCGAGCCCCTCGACGGGCATCCCCAAGCGCTGCCGGGCATCGCCCCGGGCGAGGAGCGCCGGCACGAGGGCCGCCGAGTCGGGATGGTGGTCGACGACCTCCGTCCAACACCCGATGGCCAGGTCGAGACTTCCGAGCGCCTCATGGCACCACCCTTCCGCCAACAGCCCCGCAGCCACCCGCGGGCCCTGCGGTGCGATCCGGCGGGCCGCGACAAAGGCTTCGATGGCGGCGGCCGGATCCCCGGCATCCTCGCGGGCCTGGCCGAGCCGGAACCAGCCGCGCTCGGCGATCGCCGGAGCGGGGTTGCCCGCCAGGAGTTGCTCGCCGATCACCACGGCTCCGGCCGCATCCCCGGCCTCGCGCCGGGCCCTCACGGCGAGCAGCTGCCCTTCGGCCTGCCGCGGCCAGGCGGGATGATCCTGGGCGATCCGCTCGAGGAGCACCACCGCTTCACTCGCCCGCGCGAGCTCGACCAGCGCCGTCGCGTCGAGCAACAATCCGAGCGGGCGATCGTCCCCTGCGAGGGCCTCGCCACCGCTGAGAGTCAGCGGCCCGAGCGTGGTGTGGGCCCCCTCCCAGTCCTCGGCCGCGGCCTGCGCGGCGCCCCACCGCAGCCGGAGATGCGGCGCACGCGGATCGTCACCGGCATCCGACACCAGCGCGCGGAAGGCTTCTGCCGCCGCGGTGGCATTGCCGCCGGCCAGCAGCGCTTCCGCCCGGATCGCGCGGACGTCGATGACCGTCGCCGCATCGGCCGCAGTTTCGCCGCGTTGCTTGACAGGGAGCGCGAGAAAGCGGTCGGCCGCCGCGATCGCCTCGTCGCTCCTTCCCGCGGTAAGGAGCACCGACGCCGCCAAGCCCAAGCCAGGCGCCACGGCAGGATCGCCGGGATGCTCCGCCACGAGGCGATTGAGAACGGCGAGCCCCTCGTCGCGCCGGCCAGGGAGATCGACGAGCCCCTCGGCGCGCGAAAGCTCGAGGCGGGCGATGACGGCAGGATCGACCCGGTCACCGCCGCGCCCCGCGATCGCCGCCCGCTCAAGCGCCCCCTCTGCCACGGCGATGGCAGCCTCAGTGCGACCTGCGGCCAATTCCATCCGCGCCAGCCTCGCCCCCCCCTCGGCCGCGAGCCCCGCCGGCGCCCCCGCCAGCGCCAGCAGCTGCCCGAGGCGCTGTCGCGCTTCCTCGTCCCTGCCGGCCTCGCTCCAGGCAGCGCTGGCGGAGAGGAGGGCCGGCGCGGCCACCGCGGCCTCAGGGTTACGGGCGAGGAGGAGGTCGTAGGCCGCAGCAGCGGCGGCATAGCGTTTTTGCTCCCACAGCGCGCGCCCGAGGCGCTCGAGGGCGTCACCGACGCGCGGCCCGTCCTGGCGGCGGGCGATGTCGACGACGAGCCGGGCCGCCTCGGCGGGCTCCTCGGCGGCCAGGGCGAGATCGGAGCGACGGATCGCGACCTCGTCGGCCAGTTCGTCGGCAGGGAACGATTCAGCCAGCCGTCGCAGCGTCGCCGCGGCGGCGTCGGCCTCCCCCATCTCGGCCTGGGCGACACCGAGGGCATAGAGCACCGCCGGCAGCCGGGGCGACGCGGGGCGGTCGCGGACGAACTCCAGCCAGGCCCCGACGGCCGCCGCCCGGTCCCCTGCCTGCCACAGCGCTTCCGCGAGGAGGTGCGACGCCTCGGCCGCCTGCGCCTCGTCCGGCATCGCCGCGAGATACTCCCGCAGCGCTCCGACCGCGTCGCTGTACGACTGCACCGTCGGCGCTCCCTGGGCCACGGCAAACGCCCCCCGCCCCAGTTCAAAGCGGGCCGCCAGCGCCGTCTCGGCGTCGGCCCCCCCGGCCTGCCCGCGACTATCGACGACCGCGCGGAAGGCTTCCGCGGCCTCCGGCCACTTCCCCTCCTGGAGCCGACAGAGCCCGAGGTAGTAGCGCCCCTTCGCCGCCAGCGGATCAAGCGGATGATCCCGCAGGAGCGTGCCCCACGCCTCGGCGGCCAGATCCCACGCGCCGCGGTTCTGGAGCGCGGCGGCGGTGGTGTACGCCGCCTTCGCCGCCGGGTTCGAGCGTGGCGGCTCTTCAGCCGCGGTCACGCCCTGCCACGGGGCAAGGCTGACGATCAAGCTGAGAATGAAGCTGAGAATGAAGCTGCCGACCGAGCCGACGATCAGCTTCGACATCCGGAGCCGGGGCGAACATCGGAGGTTGGCGGTCGGGTCGAGCATGATCACACCCCCCTCTGGGCAGACGGCGGTTGAGGTCGATCGCGGCCGCATCGCCCGGTGCGATGAACCTGACCGCGGGCGTCCCCGACACTCCGAGCGGTTCGGGGAACCGCAGACGGGTCGGGGTTGAAAAAGCTCCGGGAACGGTGGGAGGGAAGCGCGGTCCACCGACTCCCGTTATGATACCGCCCCCCGTCGCGGCTGCCGATCACCCGGCGTCCAAACAGGAACGGGGTACCGTCCCGGGGGTCGTCATCCATGGTCCATCGCCGTCGCGCCGCGTTTGCGCTGTTTCCCTTTCACACCGCCCTGATTGCCGCCTGGCTCCTCTTTTCCCCGCAGGCATCATCCCGGGTGGACGGTGCCGAGGAGCCCCCCAAGGGGGAAGTGCTCCAGTTCAGCTTCGAGGGGAGCCGGGTGTTTCCCGGGACGGTCCGTGACTACTGGGTGTATGTCCCGGCGCAGTACGACGGCCGGACCCCGGCCTGCGTCCATGTCAATCAGGACGGCATCCAATTCAACGCACCGCAGGTCTTCGATCGGCTCATCCATGAGGAGCGGATGCCGGTGACGATCGGCGTGTTCATCATGCACGGCAGGGTGCCGGCCGGCCGCGACGGCGCCCTCGATCGCTACAACCGCAGTTACGAATACGACGGCCTGGGGGACGCCTACGCCCGCTTCCTCCTCGATGAGCTCCTCCCCGACGTGGAGACGAGGAAAGCCTCCGACGGCCGGGCGATCGTCCTCTCGAAGTCGGGCAACGACCGTTCCATCGGTGGCACCTCGAGCGGGGCGATCGCCGCCTTCACCGCCGCCTGGGAACGCCCCGACGCCTTCTCCCGGGTGTTCAGTGGCATCGGCACGTACGTCGGGCTGCGCGGTGGCAACGAATACGCCACCCTCGTGCGGAAGGTCGAACCGAAGCCGATCCGCATCTTCCTCCAGGATGGTTCCCAGGATCTCAACATCTACGGCGGCGACTGGTGGATCGCCAATCAGGCCCTCGAGCGATCACTCGTCTTCGCCGGCTATGAGGTGAACCACGTGTGGGGAGAAGGGGGCCACAGCAACGACCATCCCACGGAGGTTTTCCCCGCTGGGATGGAATGGCTGTGGAAGGGCTGGCCCGCGCCGGTGGGGCGTGGGGCGGGAAGCCCGCAGCTCCAGGAGATCCTCATTCCCGGCGAGGACTGGATGCTCGTCGGCGAGGGTTACGGTTTCACGGAAGGCCCCGCGGTCAACGCCGATGGGGAGGTGTATTACAACGATGTTGGCAAGGGGAAGACGTGGCGATTGACGGCCGACTGGAAGCCGGAGACCTGGCTCGAAGACTCCCATCGTGGCGACGGTCAGAGCTTCGCGCCCGATGGCCGCCTCGTCGCCGCCAGCACCGCCGACGAAGCGATCCTCGCCTGGAATCGACAGCGTGAGCCGGCAGTGCTGGCGAAAGGATGGCGGGGCAACGACCTCGTGGCCACGGCCGCCGGCGGGATCTACGCCACCGAGCCGGGCCTCGACGGCCGGACGCCGAGCAAGGTCCACTTCATCAGTGCCACGGGGACCGACACGGTCGTCGACACCGGTCTGCTGTTTGCCAACGGCCTCTGCCTCTCCCCCGATCAAACCCTCCTTTACGTGGCCGACAGCCGCAGCCATTGGGTCTACAGCTACTCGATCGCCGCCGACGGGACACTCGCCAACAAACAGCGCTACGACCATCTCCATGTCCCAGACACCGCCGACGACAGCGGCGCCGACGGCATGCGGGTCGATCGCGACGGGCGGCTGTGGGTGGCGACGCGGATGGGGCTCCAAGTGTGCGATCAGGCCGGCCGCGTCAACGTCATCATCCCGACCCCCAACGGCCGTGTCTCGAACCTCTGTTTCGGGGGACCGGAGTTCGACTGGGTCGTCGCCACCTGCGGCGACAAGGTCTACCGTCGGAAAGTCAGGGTGAAGGGAGCGCCGAACTTTCTCCCCCCGACGTCACCGGCGAAACCGAGACTTTGATCCCACAGGCCGCGGCTCTCTGGCACGCCTTGCACCGCCACACCTGACCATGGAGGGGGACGCCAGGGGACATTAAGAGGGTTCGGAGAGGGTTGTAACATGGTTTTTCTCTAGTACACTCCGGATTGACAAAGTCAGCTCTGCAAACCCCTTTCCGTGTTGTGCTGCAGTTTCGGCCCCACTTCGGTGACCGAGCTCCTTCGCTTGGCGATGCACCACCCGGTGCAGGACAACGGCCAGCGCAATCCTGGAGGGATGGTCGGCAGTGCCCCAGACAGACTTCCCTGAACGATTTCCCCGAGGAGCAATTCCCCCGATGGTCGACAAGAAAGATATCAAGAGCGTCAACAAATCCGACGAGATCCGCAAACTCGCCTCCGCCATGAAGGAGAGGGGTGAGAAGCCCCGTCCGGTCGTGATCGTGGCGACGCTCAAGAAGCAGGGTGTGGTCGTATCGTCCCCCCAGGTGAGCATGGTTCTCAAAGGCATGGGCTTCCGCCCGCGGAAGCGCCGGAATTCGGGCGAAGTGGCCGCCGCGAAGGGGACAAAGCCCCGTGCTGCCCGCTCTTCCCAGCTGTCAATCGATGACCTGCTCGCTGCCAAGAAAATTGTCGAGCAGTTCGGTAGCGCCGACCGCGCCATCGCCGCGATCACGGCGCTGAAGCGTTTCGAGGGCTGATCGCCCGTCACGCTCGCGAGTGCATCCGATCGAAGCCCCGCCGGAGGTTCCGACCTCCGGCGGGGCTTTTTCGTTCCCGCGTTGGGTGCCGTGGCGCTTCCCTCAATACGACTTCGCAGCGCCGAATTGCACCGTCGACACCGGATCGGACTTGTCGCCGGTGGTGATGTAACGCCCAAACACCGACATCCGTTCGCCGAAGTTCTTCACAAACCCGCTTCCCCGGTCGTGGAGGTAAATGAAGAAATCGCCCGCGACTTCTTTACGGATCGTCCACTGCGTTGCATCGGCAAACTCTCCCTTCCCCGGTCCGGTCGAATCGACGGCCACGCCGACCCGCCACTCTGCGTCGATGCCCCAGGGGAGCTGTCCCTGCTGGCGGACGAGCAAGCCGGGCCGTGTCGGCGCGCCGAACACCGGCGCCTTCCAGGGGGTTACGACAAACTCCTCGAGCGGCTTCGCCACCGTCTCGATCACCGGCGGATGGACCCCGTCGTTGGTCGCGGACGTCGTCTCGAGCCAGCGGCCGAGCCCAGAAGGGGGAACGATCGGCATCCCGAGCGGGTCGGCAACAACCGTCGGCGGCAGGGGAACGACACGTTCCTCGGCTTCCACCAGATCGGCAGCGCGCAGCGACGCTCCCCCGTCGCGACCGGCCAGACAGAGGCCGACAACGACCGTCGGCACGGAGGCCAAGCGATGCCACGAGGCTCGGAAGTGCGTTCGATGGATCACGGCGTTTGATGGCACTCAAGGATCTTGGGACTGCCGGCGGGGACGCTCCGGCAGCCGGGGCCGGATCCTTCCACCCCACCCGGCTCCGGTGCAAGGCCGGAGAAGGCAATCCAGGCAACTGCGGCAGGAGAGCGAACACCGGCCACTCAAAAGGAGTGGGATCGACACGAGCCGGGCGATTCCACTATTCCACTGCCTGTGAAGAGCCCCTTCCGGCCCCCGCGTCGGCAGCACTCACCCACGGAGCGATTGCGCATGCGAGGCCGATGCCTTCGCCCGGTCGTCGTCATCACCGTTGCCCTCGTTTCCGCGGCGCTTGCCGGCTGCACGCAGCCGCTGGGGATCGTTCGGCAAGCCAGCGACGGCGCCGAAGCCCTGACGAATAGGGCCGAGGAGACGTTCAAGGGGGTGCACGACAAAGTCGATGCCTTTGGCGACCGTCTCAAGGAGAAGGTCAAGGATCTCGGCGACGACCTCAGCACCTGGGAGGCCGAGGAGGCGGTGATCACTCCGACGAGTGCTGTTCGCGTCGACGCGGGGCCGATCGTTCGCTAATGCCCTTTGCCGGGCCGTCAGCGCTGCGGAGCCCCATCGACAGGCTTGAAGACGACCTTCCAGTCGCGGGCCATGTCGACGACGACCCAGCCGCGCCGCGGGGCCGCTTCGAGCGCGGTGACGAGTTTGCCGGTGCCCTTCGGGTCTGCATCGTAGGCCGACTCACGCACAGCATCGGTGTGGTGGACGATCAAGCCGAAGGCCGGCTCGTGTTCGATCGTCGTCCATTCGAGCATCGCCTGGTCGCCGTCGGAGTTGCCGAAGCAGGCCACCGGCCGGCGGCCGATGAAGCGATGGATGCCAACCGGCTTCCCCTCCCGATCGTCGATCAGCTCGATGCCCCCCTCCTTGACGAGCACCGGCCGGTCGTCGCGCAGTTCGTAGCGCACCTTCCCATACGAGCCGATCACCTGACTCGGCGGAATCCCGTAAACCTCCTCCGCCCACACGCGCATGAAGTCGGCACCACCGCCGGAAACGATGTAGGGGGTGAAGCCCCGGTCGCGGAGGAGATCGAGGACCTCGAGCATCGGCTGGTAGGCGAGGTCTGAATACGGGCGCTTCCAGACGGGATGACGGGCCGTATCGAGCCAACGGCGGACACGGTCATTGAACTCATCCACCGTCATCCCGGCGTGCGTGGCCTCAAGCAGCATCATCCCCTGGCCGGGCCCCGAGCGGAGCACTCCGGTGACATCGCCGGAGAGTGCCGCGGTGATCGCCGGATTCTCCTTCCACTCCGGATGGTCTCCCTCGAGCCGCTTGAGTTCGTCGACGACGAACTGGGCCTGGAAAGGGAGTGGCGTCTCGGGCCAGAGCGTGCCGTCGTTGTCGAAAACAGCGATCCGCGCCGCCGGTTCGAGGAAGTCGGGCGAGCCGGGCGTCGTCGTCCACTCGACAAACTCGAGAATCGCCGTGCGGGCCGGGCTGTCGTGCCAGGAGGGAAGCGGCTCCTCCCCTCCGGCAGGCGCCATGACCATCCCGCCGCAGCAGAGCAGGATAGCCAGCGCGATTCCACGCCCCACCAGTCGCCGTCGACACAGCCGCCCCATGGCATCCCTCGTTTGAAGACCCGAGAACAACAACATCACCATCACCATCAGCCCGCCGGGAGCGGCTGCGGCGCTGCGGGCTCCGCCTTCGCTTTCATCCGCCGTTCCAGATCGTCAACCTTTTCCAGGAGCTTGTGCTGCGATTCCTCGAGCTTCCGCACCTGGCTGCGAAGCTCACTGACCTCGCCAGGCACGAGCGGTTGCTTGGCCCGCAGGGCGGCAAGCGCCCCCTCGGCCACCTTTCCGGTCCGGTCGGAGGAGCCATGCTTCGCGAGCCCTTGGAGGAGCGCTTCGGACTGCGGATCCCCCAGCTCACCGAGCGCGCTGATCGCCGCGTGCCGCACCGATGGCCGGGCGTCGAGGAGATGGGGGGTGAGAAAATCGCGGACGGCAGCCTTGTCGTCGCGGAGTCTGCCGAGCTTCCCGGCCGTTCGCAATCCCGCCCCCAGAACCCGCGGCGGGAAACCGTCGGGCTTGGCTTCCACGAGGCGGATGAGGGGCTGGAGGAGCGTCACGTCTTGGTGCTGCCCGAGCGCGTCCATCGCCGCCTCGGCCACCTCCTGGCGGTAGGAGTCGGAGCGGAGGGCGTCGAGGATCGTGTCGCGGGCCGCCGGATCCTGATACTTAGCCAGGCCTTGGATGGCGACCGCCTGGATCGCCGGATTTTTCTCTGTGCCGACGATCGTCACGAGCTGCTCCATGACGCCGGGGCGGTAGGAGGCGGCGATTCCCTCGACGACACGGCGGCGGACGCGGGCGTCGGGCTGAGCGAGCGACTTCCGCAATTCGGCAAGGGCTTCGTCTGATCCAATCGCCTGGAGGGCGTGGGCGGCCTGCTCGCGGACCCCGCGGAATCCATCCTCGCGGAGCGCTTTGCCGAGCCGCTCGACAGCGGCCCGGGTGCGCGTCTGCTCGAGCCCCTTCACGGCGATGATCCGGCCGATCGAATCGTCGGCAACGTCGAGTTGCGCCAGATGCATGCTTTCGGGTACCGGGAAGTCGACCTTCGCCAGGAGCGTGTAGTGGGGATCGAAGCGGATGAGCTTCGGTTGCCGGTCGAGGGGAAAGTGGAAGTCGTGCGTTGTGCCGGTGACGCGCACCGGCCGCTCGACGCTCGTGCCGTCGTCGAAGGTGAAGCGGACGGTCGTATCGAAGGCGAAGGTCAGCACCTTGTCGCTGGCCGGCTGGGTCTGCCGGACGGTGACATGGGCGAGCTTCTCCTCGGGGTTCCATTGGTAGCCGATGCGAAGATCGGGATGGCGGGCATGGTAGAGCCACTGGTCGAAGAATCGATCGAGCGGCTTGCCGCTGAGCTCCTCGAAGACCTGCCGAAGATCGTCGGTGGTCACCGTCGCCAAGCTGTGACGGTCGAGATACGTCTTCACCGCCTTGCGGTAGAGGTCGTCGCCAAAATGGCTGCGGAGCATGTGGAGGACCCAGCCCCCCTTTGGGTAGGCCCGGTAATCGAACTGCTCGTTGGCGTCTTTGTAGCCCTTCCAGACAACCGGGCGGGTGTCGTCTCCCTGGGTGAGGATCTGCCCCTCGGCGTCGTTCCAAAGCCCGTAGAGAAGCTCGTCGCGACCGAACTTGTGGCCGTCGTAAAGATGGGCGTAGTAGGTCGCAAAGCCCTCGTTGAGCCACAGATGGCTCCAGTCCTTGCACGTCACGAGATCCCCGAACCACTGGTGGGCCAGTTCGTGGGCATCGAGGCCGCGCGACGAGCGGATCGTCTCGGTCGCCTTTGTGTGGAGGGTTTGGTCGGTGAGGGTGGTGAGGCTCGTGTTTTCCATCCCGCCCGCCACGAAATCCTGGATCGTCACCTGGTCGTACTTGCCCCACGGATAGGCGACGCCGATGTCGTCCTCGAAGAAGGCCATGATCGACGCGGTGTCTTCAAAAGAGTTGACCGCCTCGGCCGCCGTCGATGGCTGCGTGTAGAAGCCGAGCGGCACGTCACGGTGCCGTCCCTCGAGCTTGGCGAGGTTGCCGGCGACCAGGCAGACCAGATAGCTCACGTGGGGCTTCTCCTGGATCCACTGCACGCGCTTCAGCCCTGTCGCCGCGTCGACCTCCTCGGCCACCTTGCGGCCATTGGAGAGAACCGTCATCTCCGGGGGCACGTGGCAGATGACTTCGGTGGTGGAGCGCTCGTTGGGGTAGTCGTGGCAGGGAAACCAGTGCCGGGCCTCGTGCGATTCCCCCTGCGTCCAGACATGCGTGTCGCCGGCCGGATAGCCCATGTCGGGGGTGCGGAAGTAGAGGCCGCGGCGCGGCTCGGCTTCGTGCTCGATGTGGAGGGTGATCTCGCGGTCGACCGGGATCGGCTCGGCGAAGCGGATGATCACCTCGCCGCGCGTCACGGTGTGATCGGCGACCGGGACGTCGGCCTTCACCCCGTGGACGGTCAGATCGACCGCGTCGAGCCGGAGTTGCTCAAGCGGCTTGGCGATCGGCTTGAACGTCAGGCTCGTCGTACCGCGGACGGTGTGGCGGGCGAAGTCGGGGGTGACATCGATGCGGATGTGGAGCATGTCGACCGCCCGGTCGGGGGCGTAGCGCCGACCATTCCCGGAATCGTCGATCGCCGCCCCGAACGCATCCTCGCCCGACTCGTGCCGATGGAGGAGCCCCCCATGGCAGCGGCATCTGTATTCCTCCTCGGCGAATCCGCGGACGGGAGCCACGAGCGCGGCCAAGCAGAGGAGACCGGCCAGCAGACGAGCCGACGGCGACGGCGTGGACATCATCGACACCCCAGTATGGAGAAGGCAGGAGGAGAGGGCAGGAAGGGCAAATCGACCCGAGTATACTTCGGCCCGCCCCGCGTCGCCGCCCGCTCCGGACCTCCGAAATCGGGTTGCCGCGTGCCCCATCCCCCCGCCAGGACCCTTCGCATGCCGCCGATCGACCAGTCCCGTTGTGCGATCCTCGCCCGGCTCCGCGACAAGATCCGCCGCGGTCTTCCTGTCATCGGCGCCGGTGCAGGCACCGGCCTGTCGGCGAAGTGCGAGGAGGCAGGCGGCGTCGATCTGATCGTGATCTACAACTCCGGCCGCTACCGGATGGCCGGCCGCGGCTCGCTGGCCGGGCTCCTCGCCTATGGCAACGCCAACGAGATCGTCCGCGACATGGCCCGCGAGGTGCTCACGGCCGTCAAGCACACGCCGGTGATCGCTGGCGTCAACGGCACCGATCCGTTCCTCCTCCGCGACCGGTTCCTCCGCGAGCTCAAAGAGATGGGCTTTGCCGGGATTCAGAACTTCCCCACCGTCGGCCTCATCGACGGCATGTTCCGGGCGAATCTCGAAGAGACGGGGATGGGCTACCACCACGAGGTCGATCTGATCGCCGCCGCCCGCTCCCTCGACCTCCTCACGACCCCGTACGTCTTCAACCCCGAGGAAGCCCGGCTGATGGCGGCCGCCGGCGCCGACATCATCGTCGCCCACATGGGACTGACGACCGGCGGCACGATCGGCGCTGCGACGGCAAAGACGCTCACGGGTTGCGTCGACGAGGTCCAGCAGATCGTCGACGCGGCGCGCTCGACGCGCGACGATGTCCTCGTCCTCTGTCACGGCGGCCCGATCGCCACCCCCGAAGACGCCGGCTTCATCCTCGGCAAGTGCCGCGGCATCGACGGCTTCTATGGCGCGAGCTCCATGGAGCGGCTTCCGGTCGAGACGGCCCTTACCGCCGAGGTTCGCCGCTTCGGCGAGCTCCGTCTGCCGGCGAAGGGCTGACGAAACGCTTCCCACACGCCGCCCTGGCAATCCCCCGGCAGGAATCTCTCAGATGGGCACGATCGTCGTCCTCGGTACGTTCGACACCAAAGGAATCGAGCATCGCTTCCTCGCCGAGCGAATCCGCGACCTCGGCCACGAGCCCCTCCTCGTCGACGGCGGCGGCTTCGGCGTGCCGCAGATCATTGCCGACATCCCGCGCGAGCAAGTGGCCGCCGAAGGGGGCATCGATCTGGCGGCCCTGCAGGCACGGGGCGACCGGGGAGAGATGGTGACGGCGATGGCGGCGGCGGCGGCGACGGTCGTCCGCCGGCTCTATGCCCAAGAAAAGCTCGTGGCCATCGTGTCGATGGGGGGATCGGGGGGAACGGCGATCGGGACGGCCGCGATGCGCGGCCTGCCGCTGGGCATTCCGAAGGTGATGGTGTCGACTCTCGCCAGCGGGAACGTCGCCCCCTACCTCGACATCAGCGACATCGTGATGATCCCGGCGGTGGCGGACGTCGCGGGGCTCAATGCCTTCACCCGCGCTCAATTTTCCCGGGCGGCGGCTACGGTCTGCACGCTCGTCGATACGAACATCCGGCTCGCCGCGGCAGGGGAGGGGAAAGAGACAAAACCCCTCATCGTCGCCTCGATGTTCGGCAACACGACCCCGTGCGTCGAGCGGGCCCGTAGCCTTCTCGAAGCGGCTGGCCGCGACGTCGTCGTGTTTCACGCCACAGGCACCGGCGGACGGACGATGGAGGCGCTGATCGCCAGCGGCCCCGTGGCGGGAGTCCTCGACGTCACGACGACGGAATGGGCCGATGAGCTCGTCGGCGGAATCCTCGGTGCCGGGCCAACCCGGCTCGATGCCGCCGCCCGCCGCGGGATTCCCGCCGTCGTCGCGCCAGGTTGCCTCGACATGGTGAACTTCGGCGCTCCGGAAACGATTTCCCCAGCTTTTGCCGGCCGCCACTTCCACCGTCACAACGCCCAGGTGACGCTGATGCGAACGACGCCGGAGGAGTGCCGCGATCTGGGGCGGATCCTCGCGCACAAAGTGAACGCGTCGGTCGGCCCGGTAACGGTCCTCCTCCCGCTCGGCGGGATCAGCATGATCGCGGTGCCGGGCCAGCCGTTCCATGATCCGGCCGCCGACGACGCGCTGTTTTCGGCGATCCGCAAGTGGCTGAGCCCGGGGATTCCGCTCGTGGAACTCGACTGCGCGATCAACGATCCAGCGTTCGCGAAGGCGTGCGTCGAGCGGCTCCTGGCGGGCTGATGCCGTCGGCCGGTCGTTCGACGGTTGCAGCGGCCACCTGGGCGAACACCGGTGCAGCGATCCGCGCTTCCGAAAGGAGCGTGTAGTCGGTGGAGACCGCGTGGATTCTCCGGG
>CAMBFA010000041.1 GCA_945865325.1 Candidatus Kuenenia stuttgartensis | reverse complement strand
CGCTTCCAGATCGTGTACATGCTGCGCCGGAATCGCCCCGGGCCGGCGTCGGCAACATAGCCCCGCAGATTGCCATACTTGCTCGTCTCGTCCCACACGCCTTCAGGCATCCACGGCCGGACGCTCGGGCCGCCGATCGTGGGCACGAGCAGCCCCGCCGCCGCCAGCGCTTGATCGCGGATGATCTCCCCAGGAAGCCGGACTCTCGGGCCCCGCGAAAGCAGCCGGTTGGCCGGATCGCGGGCCAGCCCGTCGGCCGTCACCAGGCTCGACTGCCGGTAGACCGAGCTCGTGAGCAGAAGCTTGAGAAAGGCCTTCATGTCCCAGGGGCGGGCTGGGGAGCCCGCCACCCGGGGCAGATTCGTCCCCTCCATGAGCTCGACCGCGAGCCAATCGAGCAATTCGGGGTGGCTTGGATACTCAGCCTGGCTACCGAGGTTTTCACTCGTCTTCACCAGGCCCGTGCCGAAGAGCCGTTCCCATTGGCGATTCACCCACACCCGTGCCGTGAGCGGATGATCGCGGGAAACCATCCCCTCGGCGAGCGCGAGCCGATTGGCTTTCCTTCCCGGCGGGAGTGGCGGGAGGAAGGCGGGCAGGCCCGGCTCGACCTTCTCCCCCGGCTTGTCGTATTCGCCGCGCGCAAGCACGAAGGCATCGCGCGGCGGCCCTTCGCGCATCACCATGGCGCTGGGAAGCGCATCGCGAAACGCATCGAGGGCCTTCCTCGCCATGTCGCGAGCGGCTTCAGCTTGCTTCACCGGCCCCCCGACCTTCTCTCGATAGTACGCCGTGATCACCTGCTGCTGCTCGAGAGTCCGAGCTACGGCGTCGATCCGCAGCGAGTCACGCACTGGCGCCGGGACAGCGAGCCCCGAGACGCCCGCAAGCGCCGGCGGCGCAGCCGTCCGCACCAGCCGGAAGCGCCCAAAGGCATGCCCCTCGATCACTTCCTGCCGAATGAGGATCCGCAGCCGGGCATTCTCCGGCACCTCGACGGTCGCTGCGGGAAACACGGCCAAGCGACGCGGCTGCCGCTTGTCGGGAAGATGGCCGTCGATCGCCCAGCCCTGCCCGCCCCCGAGCACGCTCGCCGCCGGCCAGCCGGCCTGTTCGTAGTCGGCCTCGGCCCGACCCAGCGCCACCGGGAGCGCCGGCGCGTCCCCCGGCGGATCGATCTCCACCTCCACCCGGCTCACGACGACATTGCCGTTGTGGTTACGGCCGAAGCCGCCGCCACCGGAGAGGGACGGATCGGCAAGCAGTTCGAGGCGGACGCCCCCAAACGGACCGGCGGGAAGGAGGGCTTCGATCTCGTAGGTGTCGAGCGGCGGCTTGGCCCCCTCGACGAGCCACGAGCCATCCTCGAGCCGGCGAAACGTCGCTCCGCCTGCGCTCTTCAATTCCAGCGGCTCGAGCGTCTGCCAGATCTCGTCGGGCAGGTCGAGCACCGGGCGGATCGAATGCTCCCAGTCGGCAACGAGAGTCGTGAGATCCTTCTCGCCGGCACGCACCGCCTCGTCGGCATCGGCGATTGTCTTCTCGAGTCGCGCGATCTCGGCGGATTGTTCGGCCGACGGCAGCGGATAGAGCGGATCGGAGTTGCCGCCGCTGCGCGTCTCGCTTCCCATGATCGTGCCGGTTTCGGGAACGTTACAAAACAGCGCGAAGAGGGCGTAGAACTCGCGCTGCGTGAGCGGGTCGAACTTGTGGTCATGGCAGCGGGCACAGCCGACCGAAAGGCCGAGCCAGGTCTGGCCGGTCGTCTCGACGCGATCGATGACCGTCTCCACCCGCCACTCCTCGGCGATGATCCCCCCCTCGCCGTTGATCCGGTGGTTGCGGTTGAAACCGGTGGCGATGATCGCGTCGCGCGTCGCCGCCTCGTCGCCCGCTGCCGGCGGAAGCATGTCACCGGCGAGTTGGTGGATCGTGAACTGATCGAAGGGAAGGTTGCGGTTGTAGGCCGCGATCACCCAGTCGCGCCACGGCCAATTCGAGCGGCTCGAATCGGTCTGGTAGCCGTGGCTGTCGGCATAGCGGGCCGCATCGAGCCATTCGATCGCCATCCGCTCGCCGAAGTGCGGGCTCGCAAGCTTCAGATCGACATACGTTTCATACGCCACGGGGGACGGATCGGCGACGAAAGCGGCAACCTCCTCCGGCGTCGGCGGCAGGCCCGTGAGATCGAGGCTCACCCGCCGGGCGAGCACCGCGCGCGGAGCTTCGTTGTTGGGGCTCATCCCCTCGGCCTCGACCCGCGCGAGAATGAAGTGGTCGACCGGCGTCTGCGGCCACTGCGGGTCGCGCGTCTCCGGCACCTCCGGCCGCGTGACCCTCTCGAAGGCCCAGTGGCCCCGGTAGGCGGCGCCGGCTGCAATCCAGCGGCCCAGCAGCTCTGCCTCGGCCGCCGTCACCGGCTTGCCGACATGCGGCGGCGGCATGACGAGATCGGGATCGGTCGACTCGATTCGGGAGAGCAACTCGCTGGCCGCCACGTCGCCCGGTACCACCGCGCGGCTGCCACTGTCGAGCACGATCCCCGCGCCAGCGGGCTCATCGAGGCGTAAGCCCCCCTGCCGCTTGGCCGCGTCGGGGCCATGACAGGCAAAGCAGCGGTCGGAGAGGAGCGGACGGATGTCGCGGTTGAAGTCGATCGGAGAAACTGCCGCAGCCGGGGGAGCCAACTCCGCTGCGACGACCGCCGACCACACGCCGACGAGGAGCCACGCGCCCCACGCCAGGATCATGGCCCCCATCCGCAAGCGGATCGATGGGGCCGTGATGGACCGGGTCCGTTGGCTGGTGTGGAGGGTGTTCACAGCGACGCGCTTTCCTCGCCTTCGTACGAGACGTTCGGCGTCGCATTCGCTTCAGGTGCGGCCCCCTGCTTCTTTTTGTCTCTCTGCTTTGCCCCCTTCTTGTCGCTTTTCCGATCACCCTTCTTCCGCTTCCCCTCGTCTCTCTGCTTCGTCTTCTCCTCGTGCTTCCGATCACGCTTCTCCCCCTCGGCACGGCCGGCGCCGTGAGCCTCATGGAGCCGCCTCACCTCCTGCTCGAGGCGCTCGATCCGCTCCTGCTGCTCGGCGAAGCGGCGGCGGATGTCCTGGAAGCGATCCTGGAGCTGCTCGTGCGTTTTCACGAGCTTCTCGTGCATCTGCCGCAGCTCGTCGCCACCACTTGCCGACCCTTTAAGCTTCTCACCGAGCCCCCGGGCCATCTCCTCGACATGGCGATGGAGATCATGGGAATGCTCTTCGAAGCGCCGGTTGAGATCGTCGGGACTCGGGCCGCCAGGGCCAGGGCCGGGACCAGGCTGCGGCGGCTGGTGGAGACCGGGCCCACCAAACATCTGCGGGCCACTGGGCACCCCGAGCCCACCAAACATATTCGGGCCAAAGGGCTGCCCGTACTGAGGGGAAGGCATCGGACCGCCCGGCATCGGCCCCCCCGACTGCGGACCGGGCTGGTGGGGACCGGCATGCGGACTCATCTGCGGATGTGGCGGCTGCGACCCGGGGCCTCCCATCGGCGGCTGGCCATGTGGCACGGGACCACCGAGACGGGCCTCAATCGCATTGAGCTTGCCGAGGATCAGCTGGAGCTGTTGCGCGACATGGGCATGCGGATCAGGATGCGGGCCAGGACCGCCGCCGAGATTCAGCAGATCGCCATCGATCTGAATGGTGATCGGACCATGCTCGCCGCCCGCCCCGCCAAGGCCCCCCGGCGGCGCGACTTCGATCCCCTTCGTGACTCCATCAGGGCCGATCTGAATCGCGAACGCTCGGACCTGCGGCGCCATGCCCGGCAGACCCATGCCCGGGAGACCATGGGGCACTGGCGGCGCACCCGGCGCTGCCTGGAATTGTGGACCGGCCTCGCCGCGCTGAGTGCGCTGAGGCTGGGGCTGTCCGACGCGTGCTCCACCCCACCAGAACCCCTCGCTGCGCTGCGGCATAGCTCCGAACGGAGGCTGAGGGCGACCTGCATTCGGTGGACCGTCATCGAACGGACGGCGCCCCCCGGGCCCCGGGCGGTGTCCTTCGGCACGGGGCCGATCGCCTCGGCCGTCACGACCGCGGTGCGGCCGCTCTCCGTCGTGCTCCTCCCCGCGCGGATGATCGCCGTCTGCATCATCCGGCTTTTGGAGAAATGCCACGAGCGCCCCTACCGCCTCATCAGCACCACGATCCGCGCCGGCAGGGAGCGGGGCATCAGCGGCGGCCGGCGTCACCGCGACGCCAAGGAGAAGCGTTGCCGCGAAGAAGGGGACTCGGCAGCCACGAAGCGGACGATGCATGATGACAACTCCTTCTGAGAACAAACCGGCTGGGAACAGACCGGCGATGAATTGGGATCACAGGCGGCAGAACGTATCCTGGGAGGCATCATGGCCACCCCCCACGCGTCTTCCCTCGGCGACGAAACGGCGACGCTCGTTGACTTCGGTCGGGGGCGCCGGCTCGAACGCCTCGCCGGCGTCCTCGTCGATCGTCCCCTTCCCCAGGCGAGGCTCCCCCGCAGCCTCCCCGGCCTGTGGGCCGAATCTGCTCTAAGCTACACCGGTGGCGCGAAGGGGGAAAGCCGCATCTCGGCTGGGGATCAGGCGCCGGGGCTCCCCCGTGGCTGGCGACAATTCCGGCCGCTTCCCGATGCTTGGCGGGTGGCGATCCCGCTCGGTGCCACGACGCTCCACCTCGAGGTCCGCCCCGCCGCTTCCGGTCAAACCGGGCTGTTCCTGGAGCAGGCACCGCAGTGGACCTGGCTCGAACGGTCGACCCCGCGCGGCGCGCGGATTCTCTCCCTCTTTGCCCACTCCGGGGCGGCCACGCTGGCGCTGGCCGCGGCCGGCGCCGAGGTGGTCCATGTCGACGCCTCCCGGCAGGCGATCGGGCTCGCCCGGCGGAATGCGGAAGCTTCAGGGCTCGCAGCCGCCCCGATCCGGTTCGTGTGCGAAGACGCGCGGGTGTTCGTGCAACGGGAACTGCGGCGCGGCAGCCGCTATGACGGCGTCGTCCTCGATCCTCCCTCCTGGGGCCACGGGCCGAAGGGGCAGGCCTTCGCCATCGACCGCGATCTCCCTCTCCTCCTCGACGATCTCGCCGGGCTTGTCCCCGCGCCGGCAGCAGGCCCCCTGCTCCTCTCCTGCCACTCCGCCGGCTGGACGGCGCATCGGCTGGCCGATGCGCTCGCCGTCGTCGCGGGGGGTGACGGCCAAGGGATCACCTCCGGTCCTCTCACCTGCAGCGACGCTTCCCGCAGGAGCCTGGAGTTCGGCGTTCACGCCCGGCTAACGCCTCGGAAGGGCCGCGGAGCCCCTTGAACCAATCCGGGAGGAGGCCCGCCGCCGCGCCTCCACCACCGGATCGATCAGGGCTTCTCGATCAGGGCTTCTCGAGCGGGATACAGACCAAGTCGCCGGTGGCGCTCACGATCGGCGGCTTGGTGTAACCCATCGCCCGCAGCGCCTTCTCGATCGGCAGGGCCCGCTCGGGGAAGCCGTTGCGGTTGATGGAGATCGCCGCGAAGCCCCGCTTCTCGATTTCAGCAACGGCCTCCTCGAGTGACCGTTTGCTGAGCTCTTTCTGCCAGGCTTCGCGCGGGCGTCCCTTCATCGAGCCGAACGAGTAGCGGAGGTTCTTACTGTAGAGATAGGGGCGGAAGTGGTCGTACGGCGTCATGCCAGGCACAGGTGCCTCGGGGAACTCCATGATCGGCAGTTGGAAGATCATCGCCCCCTCGGGAAGTGCCGCTTCCATCTCCGCAGTGAAGGCGCGATCGGAGTCGACCTGCCGGGCGATGGCGGCCACCTCCTCTTTCGTCGGCGGCCGCGGCACCTCGTCCCACACGATCACCATGCAGGCTGCGATCAAGGCCGAGCCGACGATCCCAAGGGTGCCGGCATCCGGGTTGCGACCGATGCGCATCGCGCGTTCGAGCGTGCTTCCCCGCCGCACCGCCCACAGGAGCGTGATCGCCATGATCACGATGCTGTAGCGGCAGCCGCTGCGGAAGAGCGTGAACCCTGCCGCCCCGAGGATCGCGTTGAGGCCACCGGTCGTGAACATCAGCACGATCCAAAACACCTGCCACGCCTCCATCGGCACGTCGCGTTCCCGGCGATCGAGCATCGCCCGCACCGCCTCGAAGGCGAGCCAGAGCAGACAGACGAGGCCGACGATGCCTTGATAGGAAGCACGCTCGTCGAGGAGCGGCGCCACCGCGCGGTGGCTGCGGGAGAACCCGGCCAGCAACTCCGAGCGGTGGCTCAGCGGGGGGACGAAGAGGTCCTTGATCTTCAGGCCGTAGAGCTCGAGCCACTGGTATTCCCGGACTATCGCGCCGCCGTTGGCACCATGGGCCAGCTTGTAGGTCCAGGTGTCGAGATTCATGAGGACGAACGCGGCGGCGGCGGCGGCGATGACGGCCAGCGCCGACAGGAGCGCCGGGAACGAACGGTGGCGGCGGAACTGAATGAGGGCGCCGAGGAGCGTCAACTGGCAGAGGATGTTGGTGTAGTAGACGTGGTGCAGGCCAGCGATGAATCCGATCGCGACCGCCCACCACCACCGCCGCGACCAGGGCACGATCCCCGGCTCCGTGGAGACCCAGCGCCACACGAGCAGAAAGAGCGGAATCGGCCAGGTGTAGGCCACCTGCATGTGGTGCGGACCATGCTGGAAGGCGTAGGGGGAAAGCCCGAAGGCGAGGGCCGCGATGAAACTCAAACTCACGGTCCCCGACGACCAGCGCGCGACACAGAAAAACACCGCCGCCGCGAGGAGGTGACCGAGGAGCATGCTGAGGTTGAGGCCGGCGAACAGGCCGAAGGCCCTCGAGAGGAGCGAGTCGATGAAAAACGGAATCTCATCGAGCGTCGGGTAGTCGTTCCAGTTGGCCTCGTACGGTGCACCAAGGTTCGGGATCGTCTTCCACAAAAACGGCGGAAGGTGCCCTTCGCCCGAGGCCTTCAAATAGCAGAACATCCCCAAGACATCGCTCTTCTCGAGATCCTCGCTCCCCGCCACTGGGTAACTCGTGGGGAGCGACCAGGAGGCCGCATCCCACGTGCCATGGGCCGAACACCAGGCCAACGTCACCGTCACCAGGAGTACGGCCAAAGCGACCAGATCGGCACGGGAGGGGAATCGATCCGGGACCTCGTGGCCGTCGTCGATCGGCTCGCCGGCACCGTCCCCGAAGCCGCCAGCCGCGGTCGGAAGGGGAGCGGATCCGACATCCCTGTCCCGGCGACGTCTCTTCGGTGTGAAGGCCACGGTGCCTCCGGGGAGAATCGGTCCAAGGGCAATCGCTGCTGTATACTCCATCGCGGTAGCGGCGGCGAGGCACCTCTCGGCATTCGCCCGGGCCGGCGTTCGCCCGATCGACGGAGGCCGGGCAGAGTGGCCTCGGGAAGGAGCCCGCGGGACAGGACGCTCACTTGTCGAAACAGGCCGACACGCTCCCTGCGGCCATGACGGCGCCGGATCGGCTCCAGCACCCCTTTCTCTCCCTCTGCATCATGCTCGTCTCCCTGGTCATTCCGGTCCTCAACGAATCAGACAACGTTCGTCTCCTCTGGCGCCGACTGGCGGATGTCGTGGCCACGGTTCACGACTGTTCCTTCGAGGCCGTGTTCGTCGATGACGGCAGCGTGGACGACACGGTGGAGGTCATCCGCAGCCTGGAACCGACGGCGAATCTCGCCTGGACGGTGGTGCAACTGTCACGGAATTTCGGTCACCAGGCAGCGATCACGGCGGGGATGGCCCATGCCACCGGCGACGCGGTCATCTTTCTCGACGCCGACCTTCAGGACCCGCCAGAACTGATCCCGACTTTCCTGGAGAAGTTCCGCGAGGGGAACGACGTCGTCTATGGCATCCGGCAGAACCGCAAGGAACCGCTCTGGCTGCGGACCTGCTTCAAGGCGTTCTACAGGCTCTTCAATTCGATCGCCGAACGCCCAATCCCGCTCGATGCTGGCGACTTCGGTCTGATGAGCCGGCGGGTCGCGAAGTTGATCTCGTCGATGCCCGAGCGCGACCGGCTCATCCGCGGGATGCGCAGTTGGGTGGGCTTTCGACAAACAGGCGTCCCCTACGACCGCCCCGGACGGTATGCCGGCACCACCCGCTACAGCCTCCAGCGGCGGATCGAAGGGGCGCTCGACGGCTTGTTCGGCTATTCGAAGGTGCCGATCCGCATCGGCCTCGCCCTCGGCGTCTTCTCCTGCCTGATCAGCTTCGGGTTTCTCTTCTACTTCGCTGTCACGACCCTGATCTACCGGGGCACCCCGGAGCGCGGATGGACGTCCCTGGTCGTCCTCGTCACGATGCTCGGCGGTGTGAATCTCATCGCCACCTCGATCGTCGGCGAATACGTGGTTCGCATCTACTTCCAGGGGAAGGACCGGCCGCTGTATGTCGTCGCCGAGACGATCCGCTCCGGCGATCCGTCAGGCCAACTGGACGCTGGTACCGGGGACGGCCGATGAAGATCACGATGTTCACATCGGCCCGCAACGGCATGCCCTACTTGGAGAACTGCCTGGAGAGCATCCTCGTCGCTGCGGAGGGGCTCGATGTGGAGATCCTCTACGCCGACGCCTGCTCCACCGATGCTAGTGCCGCATGCGCTGCGCGGCTGATCGGCGCGGAGAACGTCCGTGTGGAGCCCGACCAAGGCTTCGGCGACGCGGTCAATCGGCTTTTCACCCGCTGCACGGGGGACGTCGTCGGGACACTCCCCGCCGATGACCTCCTCGCCCCCGATGCCCTCCGCCATGTCGCGGCGGCATTCGAGGCCAATCCCCGCGCCGGCTGGGGGGTCGGGCTGTATGAGATCATCGACGCTGAGGAGCGTCCCATCCGGCCGCTCCACACAACCTACAAGAACTTCGCGATCCGCCACTTCCATCCCTGGTGGCTGATGGCAGAGAACATCCTCCCCTGGGTGTCGTTCTTCATCCGTCGTGATTTCCGTCTCGCGGTCGGCGACCTGATCCTCGAGCAGGACTGCCTGGCCAACGACTACGACTATTTCATCCGCTGCACGAAGCGCTCGCGGCCGCTGATCATCCCCCATGTCCTTGGCCGCTGGCGGTATCATGCCACGTCTAACAGCGGCAGCCAGATGCGCCGCATGAGCCAGGATGCCTGGAAGGTCTGCCGCAGCCACACCTCCAATCCGCTCCTCCTCGGCCTCAACGCGATCTGCTCCACGCGGAACGCGATCCTCTTCGACAAGGTCGGCTGACGTCCCCTCCGCGAACATCCCCCACCATCTTTTTCCCTACCCCTGGAGTGTCCTCAAGGTGAGTGACAAGATTCTCGTCACCGGCGGAGCCGGTTACCTCGGTTCGATCCTCTGCGAACGGCTCCTGGCGGCCGGCCACCGGGTGACCGTGGTCGACAGCTTCATGTTCGGCCAAGCGACCCTCCTCCATCTCTGCGCCAACCCCGCCCTCGAGATCATCCGTGGCGACGTCCGCGACACCGCCCTGATGCGGAAGGTGGTCGCGGATCATGACGTCATCATTCCGCTGGCCGCGCTCGTCGGCGCGCCGTTGTGTGATCGCGATCCCCATGCCGCCACGGCGGTCAACTTCGAGGCGATCCGCGCCATCAACCGGATGCGGAGCGCCCATCAACTGATCGTCTATCCGACGACCAACAGCGGCTACGGCACGAAATCTGGGGCCCAGCACTGCACCGAGGAAACGCCCCTCGAGCCGATCTCGCTCTACGGCCGCACGAAGGTCGACGCCGAGCACGAGGTTCTCTCGAGCCCGAACGCGATCACGCTGCGGCTGGCCACCGTGTTCGGCCTGTCGCCGCGGATGCGGCTCGATCTCCTCGTCAACCACTTCGTCCACGCAGCGGTCACCGACGGCTACATCGTGATCTTCGAGAAAGATTTTAAGCGCAACTACATCCACATCCGCGACGTTGCCGACTGCTTTGTCCACTGCCTTGAGCACCGTTCGGCGATGGTCGGGAGGCCGTACAACGCCGGCCTCGACGACGCCAATCTCTCGAAGGAGGAATTGGCCCTCAAAGTGAAGGAGCACGTCCCCAACTTCTACCTCCACTTCTCGGAAGTGGGGAGCGACCCGGACAAACGCAATTACATCGTCTCAAACCAACGCCTCCGCGAGGCCGGCTTCCAGGCGCGCCGTTCACTCGACGACGGGATCCGCGAGCTCCTCAAAGGCTACAAGATGATCCGCAAGAACCAGTACGGCAACGTCTGACCTCCAGACTCATTCTTCTTTGATGCCCATGACGCCCACCGCCCCCTCCGACCCCTCCGACCCCTCCGACCCGTGGAGTGATGTCACCGCCGTGATCCTCGCCGGAGGGGTCGGTTCGCGGCTGAAGTCGGTCGTCAGCGACCGGCCAAAGGGGCTAGCAGAGGTCAACGGCCGCCCGTTCCTCGCCTTCCTCCTCCATCAACTGGTCGCGGCCGGTGCTCGGAGAGCGGTCTTCAGCACCGGCTACCTCGCGCCGCAGATCGAGGAGGCTTTTGGGGGTGAGTTCCAAGGCATGCGAATCGGCTATTCCCACGAGTCGACACCGCTGGGCACCGGCGGCGGGCTGCGGCTGGCCGCCGACACCGTAACCTCTCCGACCCTCCTCGTCTTCAACGGCGATTCGTATTGCGAGGTCGACCTGACCGCCTTTCTCACCGACGCCGTCCGTGGCCGTTCCCCGGCCTTGGTGCTCTCGCGACAAGCCGACACGTCGCGCTTTGGGAGGGTCGAGCACGGCCCTGACGGCCGGATCGGCTCGTTCCGGGAGAAGGGTGAATCGCCCGGGGCGGGATGGATCAACGCCGGGATTTACGCTCTCCCGCGCGAGCTTGTCATGGCGATCCCGGCGGGGCGGCCGGTGTCGCTCGAGCGGGAGGTTTTCCCCGTCTGGATCGGGCAGGGCTTGCGGGCCTTTCCTTCCGAGGGGAGGTTTCTCGACATCGGGACGCCGGAGTCGTATCGCGAGGCCGCCGCCTTTTTCCAAACCATCCCTCCGCCTCCCCCGGCCTGACCACCCCGCAACCAAACCATGGACACAAGCGCACGCGTCTTCGTCGCCGGCGGCGACACGCTCATCGGCAGGGCGGTTGTGGCGGCACTGGCAAGACACGGCCACACCGCGGTGCTCGTCCCTGCCGACCACGAATGCCCCCTCACCGACGCCGCCGCGGTTGGCCGATTCTTCACCAGCCATGAGCCGGAGTACGTGATCATCGCCGCGGGCAAGTCGGGGGGCATCGAGGCCAACCGGCGCCAGCCGGCCGATCTCATGCTCGACAATCTCCTCACCGCCACCCATCTCTGCACTGCTGCCGCACGACTTGGGGTGAAGAAGCTCCTCTATCTGGCGAGTTCCTGCTGCTATCCCAAGGAGTGCCCGCAGCCGATGCGGGTGGCCGATCTCGGCACCGGGCCGCTCGAGCCGACGAGCGAGGCCTACGCGACGGCGAAGCTCGCCGGAATGCAACTCTGCAGAGCGCTGCGGCGGCAGCACGGCGCCCCGTTCATCGTCGGCATCCCGGCCGACGTCTTCGGCCCCTCTTCGAAATTCGACGGCACAAACTCCCACGTCATTCCCTCGCTGATCCAGCGGATGCACGCCGCAAAGGTGGCTGGCGACCGGGGTATCGAGCTGTGGGGAACCGGCACGCCACGACGGGAGTTCCTCTTCGCCGACGATCTCGCCGAAGCTTGCCTTGTGGCCATGGCCCGTTACGACGCCGAGGAGCCGATCAATCTCGGCGGCGGCACGGAATTGACCATTCGGGAGGCGGCCACTGCCATCGCCGAAGTCGTGGGGTACGATGGGGAACTCCGTTTCGACACCTCGCGGCCGGACGGCACCCCTCGCAAGCTCCTCGAATCCTCGGTCTTGGCCGGCTTGGGCTGGAAGGCAGCGACGACCTTCCGAGAGGCGCTGGCCATCACTTACCGGGCATTCCTGGAGCGGCTTCCCGGCTGACCTTTCGCCGCCGGTACGACGCACGATCACGATCCCCGCATGATCATCACCCGCACCCCCTTCCGGATCTCGTTCTTCGGCGGCGGGACCGACTACCCAGCGTGGTACCGCCAGCATGGCGGCGCGGTCCTTGCCACGACGATCAATAAATACTGCTACATCACCTGCCGGGGTCTGCCGCCGTTCTTCGAACACCGTCTTCGCGTCGTCTATTCGCGCAATGAGACCTGCAGCACGATCGACGAGATCAAGCATCCCGCCGCCCGCGAGGTGTTGCGATTCCTGCGGATCGAGCGGGGCGTCGAGATCCACCACGACGGCGACCTCCCGGCCCGCAGCGGGATGGGATCGAGCTCGGCCTTCACCGTCGGCCTCCTTCTGGCGCTTCACGCCTTCGAGGGGCGGATGGTCGGCAGCGGCCAACTCACCGACGAGAGCATCCACATCGAGCAGGACGTCATCGGCGAGACGGTCGGATCGCAGGATCAGGTGTGTGCGGCCCACGGCGGCTTCAACCACATCCTCTTCTCGAGTTCTGGGGAGATCACCGTCCGCCCCGTCATCATTCCCCCGGCGCGGCTCGAGGAGCTCTCCTCGTCGCTGATGCTCTTCTACACCGGCATCAAGCGGACCGCGGCCGATGTGGCGGAGAGCTACGTCCCTTCGCTCGACAGCCGCACGGCGCAGTTGCAACGGATCCGCGGCATGGTCGACGAGGCCATCGACATCGTCGCTGGCCCGGGCCCCCTCGACCGGCTCGGTAGCCTTCTCCACGAATCATGGCTCACCAAGCGGTCGCTCAGCCACCTCGTCTCCAGCCGGCCGATCGACGGCATGTACGAAGCGGCCCGGAATGCCGGCGCCATCGGTGGCAAGATCACCGGGGCCGGCGGGGGGGGATTCATGCTCCTCTTCGTCCCCCCCGACCGTCAGAAGCAGGTGCGGGAGGCGCTCCACACGCTCCTCCATGTCCCGTTCGCTTTTGATGGCAGCGGCAGCCGCGTGATCTTTTACGATCCCGAGCCCGACTACTCCCAGGCTGATGCCGACAACCGGGGCCGTCCCCTCGCTGGATTCCGCGAGATGGAGGGGCTCGGCAAGCCGGCGCCGTTCGAGACCGAGGAAGACACCGAGGAACTCCTATGACTGCGCTCCGAGCCCCCCTGCCGGCGCTCTCGCCTAAGGATCTGATCGACTTCGAGGACGACATCGCCCGCGAGTTCAACGAGGCGCGGATCCGGGCCCCGGTGCATCTCTACAGCGGCAACGAGGAGCAGATCATCCGCATCTTCCGCGGCGTACAACCCGAAGACTGGGTCCTCTGCTCGTGGCGGAGCCATTATCAGTGCCTCCTCAAGGGGGTGCCGCAGGATCGCCTCAAGGCGGAGATCATGGCCGGCCGCTCGATCTCGCTCTGTTTCCCGGAATACCGCGTCCTCTCCTCGGCGATCGTCACCGGCGTGCTCCCGATCGCCGTGGGGATCGGCCTGGCCATCCGCAGGGCGGGGGGAAGCAACCGCGTCCACTGCTTCATGGGGGAGATGACGGCGGAGACCGGCTCGGCCCATGAATGCATGAAGTACTGCAGGCAGTGGGATCTTCCGGTCCACTGGATCGTCGAAGACAACGCGAAGAGCGTCTGCACCGACACCCGCGAAACGTGGAACACGAAGACCCTCAGCCACGAGGGGGGCGACGACCCGAACGTCACGTACTACACCTACCAATCCAAATATCCGCACGCCGGGGCCGGCCAGAGGGTTCAATTCTGACATGGGTGCCTATTTCGACGAACTGAAACGGTCGATGAACATGCTCGCCGCCGACGAGCGGGTGCTGTTCCTCGGACAGGCCGTCGCCCATCCCGGGACGGCGATGTCCAACACTCTCCTCGACGTGCCGAAACGCCAGCTCCTCGAACTCCCCGTCAACGAGGATCTGCAGATGGGGATGACCAATGGTCTGGCGGTCGCCGGTCAGATCCCCGTCTCAATCTTTCCACGGTGGAACTTCCTCCTTCTCGCGCTCAACCAGATTGTCAACCACCTCGACAAGTTCGCCGCGATGTCGGGAGGCGCGTACCAGCCGAAGGTCATCATCCGCACCGGCATCGGCTCGGAGCGCCCCCTCCACCCGCAGCACCAGCACATCGGCGACTACACCGAGGCGCTGCGGCTGATGTGCACCACGATCGAGGTGATCCGCCTCGACGAGGCGGAGCAGATCTTCCCCGCCTACGAGCGGGCGCTTCTGCGCGAGGACGGACGGAGCACGCTGCTGGTCGAGCACGGGGACTTCTACAATGAAAAATAATACGCCACCGCCCGCGGTCGGCCCCTGGCCGCTGATGCGCAACAACATCTCCCGCGGCGATCTCGACGCCGTCATCCGGTTTTTGGAACAGGACGACCCGATCCTCACGCAGTCGGCCCAGGTGGCGGCCTTCGAGCACGAGTGGGCCGGGTGGCTCGGCGTGAAGCACTGCGTCTTCGTCAACTCCGGCTCGTCAGCAAATCTGATCACGATGGCAGCGCTGCGGGAGTCGGCCGGGGGGGGCGAGATCATCGTGCCGACACTCACCTGGGTGTCGGACATTGCTTCGGTGCTGCAGTGCGGCTTCGAGCCGGTCTTCGTCGACATCGATCCGCAGACCCTCGGCATGGATCTCGATCAGGTGATCGACAGCATCACGCCGAGGACGAAGGGGATCTTTCTCACCCACATCCTCGGCTATGACGCGCTCTCCGACGCCTTCCTTGCCGAGATCGGCCGCCGCTGCATTCCCCTCATCGAGGATGTCTGCGAGTCGCACGGGGCCACCCACCGCGGCCGCCGGCTCGGCAGCTTCGGGCTGATGTCGAACTTCTCCTTTTACTACGCCCATCACCTGAGCACGATCGAGGGGGGTATGGTCTGCACCGACGATGCCGACCTGTTCGAGATGCTGCGGATGTTCCGCTCGCACGGCATGGTGCGGGAGAGCACTTCGGCAGCGGTGAAAGACGCCTACCGGGAGCGGCACGCCGACCTCAACCCCGATTTCATCTTCGCCTTCCCGTCGTACAACGTCCGCAGTACCGAGATCAACGCCGTCATCGGCCGCCACCAGTTGCCACGACTCGATGCCAACAATGAGATCCGTTCGCGGAATCTCGACATCTTCCTCGATGGCCTCGATTCCAATCGCTACCGCACCGATTTCCGTCGCGAGGGAAGCAGCAACTACGCCTTCACGCTCGTCCTCCGCGAGCCGGACGAGGCCCTCCGGGCCCGCGTCGAGACGGCGCTGCGGGGGGAGCGGATCGAGTTCCGCCGCGGCACCTCCGGCGGCGGCAACCAACTGCGGCAGCCCTACCTCCGCAAGCTGTACGGCGACGCCTACGCCCGATTCCCGAAGATCGACCATGTCCATTTCTTCGGCTACTACATCGGCAACTACCCCGACCTCGAAGCGAGCCGTGTGCAGGGGCTCTGCGACCTGCTCAATCGGCTGTAGGCCGGCGCCCCGACCGCGATGTGCCTCCCGGAGTGAAGGATCGTGATGAACAGGCCGCTCGATGTCCTTTTCGTGACGGCGGACTCCGCCCTCACCGCCTATCAGCAGCTGAGCCAAACGTTCTCGGCCATCGAGCCGCCGACCTGGGCGCTCCTTCTGGCAGAGAGCTGCCGATCGAAGGGATTCGGCGTCGGGATCCTTGATTGCAGCGCCGAGAGGCTCTCCCCGGAGGAGGCCGTCCGTCGCATCGAAGAGGCCGGGGCCCGGCTTGTCTGCTTCGTCGTCTATGGGCAGAACCCCAACTCCGGCACGACGAACATGGGTGGGGCGATCGATCTCGCCAAGGCGTTCAAACGCGGCACGCCCGGGATCCCGACCTGCTTCGTCGGCTCGCACACCAGCGCCCTGCCGCTGGAGGTGCTCGTAAGCCCTGCGGTCGACTTCGTCCTCCTCAACGAAGGGGTCTATGCGCTCCACAGTCTCCTCGCCACCGATCTGCGCACCGGTCTGTCCTCCGTGCGCGGGATCGGCTTCAAGGAGGACGGCCGCCCGCGCCTCAATGCCCCCGAGCGGATCGTGCCGCAGGAACTGATGGACCGGGATCTTCCCGGTTACGCCTGGGATTTGCTCCCTTTCCACGAGAAGCCACTCGATCTCTACCGGGCGCATTTCTGGCACGCAAACTTCGACCACGGTCTGCGAACCCCGTTCGCCGCGATCTACACGTCGCTCGGCTGCCGGTTCAAGTGCGACTTCTGCATGATCAACATCGTCAACCGCACGAACAACGACGATGGGGTGTCCGCCGCCGCCTCGCCGATCATGCGGTTCTGGTCGCCGCAATTCATGCTCCGGCAGTTCGAGATCCTCGCCGGGATGGGAGTCTCCACCGTCCGGCTCTCCGACGAGATGTTCTTCCTCGACAAGCGGTTTTTCGAGCCGCTCCTCGAGGGGCTCGTCGAGCGTGATCTCGGATTGCGGATGTGGGCCTACTCGCGGATCGACACGGTTCGGCCGAAGTTCCTCGAGCTCTTCCGAAAGGCTGGCATCGACTGGCTGGCGCTCGGCGTCGAGGCGGCCAACCAGCAGATTCGCCGCGAGGTCTCGAAGGGGACGTTCGAGGATGTCAACATCCGTGAGGTGGCGAAGTCGATTCGCGATGCCGATCTCAACGTGATCGCCAACTACATCTTCGGTTTCCCCGATGACACGCTCGATACGATGCAGGAGACGCTCGATCTGGCCCTCGAACTCAACACCGAGATGGCCAACATGTATCCCTGCCAGGCACTCCCCGGCAGCCCGCTCCATGTCGAGGCGATGAACGCCGGCTGGGCCCTGCCGACCGACTACGCCGGCTATGGGTTCCTGTCGTACGACAGCCAGCCGTTGCCGACGAAGCATGTCTCCGCCGCCGAGGTCCTCCGCTTCCGCGACCGGGCCTGGCAGACCTACTTCACGACCCCCGACTACCTCGCGCTCGTCGAGCGGCGTTTCGGTGCCCAGCAGCGGCACAATGTCGAGGAGATGGCCCGGATCCCCCTCAAGCGCCGGTTGCTCGGTGACTGATTCCCTCCCCGACGCGATGCCCCGTATGCGCAGCGAACGTGCTTCCCCCGCCACGGCCGGCCTCGGTCGGGTCATCGTCGTCGGCGGCGGGCTCGTCGGCCTGGCCACCGCCTGGCGGCTCCTCCAGTCGCGGCGCTGCGACGAGGTGACGCTGCTGGAAAAGGACGCCCAGGTCGCCTCGCAGCAGTCGACCCACAACAGCGGCGTCCTCCACAGCGGCCTTTACTACAAGCCGGGCTCCGAGAAGGCCGCTTTAAGCGTCCGTGGCCTGCGGCAGATGGTCGAGTTCTGCCGGGAGCATGGCGTCCGCCATGAGATCTGCGGGAAAATCGTCGTCGCCACCGATCCGGCTGAGGTGAGCAGGCTCGACACGCTCTGGGAACGGGGAACTCAAAACGGCCTCGTCGGCCTCCGTCGCCTCGACTCGCCGGCGGCGATCCGCGAGCTCGAGCCGCATGCCGCCGGGATCGCCGCCATTCACGTGCCGCAGGAGGGGATCGTCGACTACCGCGGGGTCGCCGATGCCCTTGAGCGCGAGATCGGCCGGCTCGGGGGGCGTGTCGTCGTGAAGGCGCGGGTGACGCGGATCGAGCGGAGCGGCGGCGTGTGGCGATTGGCGAGCACCGCCGGCGACTTCGACGCCGAGTTGGTGATCAATTGTGGTGGGCTGCACGCCGACCGGATCGTGGGGCTTTCGGGAATGAAGCCGGCGGCGCGGATCGTCCCGTTCCGCGGCGAGTATCTCCGCCTCCGCCCCGCCGCCGAGCACCTCGTGCGGCACCTCATCTATCCGGTCCCGGACCCCCGCTTTCCGTTCCTCGGCGTCCACTTCACGCGAATGATCGACGGCGGGATCGAAGCCGGCCCCAATGCCGTCCTCGCCTTCGCCCGCGAGGGCTACACACCGCTCTCGATCAATCCCCGCGACCTCGTCGAATCGCTCACCACGCCGGCCCTGTGGCGGTTCGTCGCCCGGCACGCTTCGATGTCGGCCTACGAGCTCTACCGCTCCTTGAGCCGAGGCGCCTTTTGCCGTTCACTCCAGAAGCTCGTTCCCGAGGTGACGCCGCGCGACCTCGCTCCCGGCGGCGCCGGCGTCCGGGCCCAGGCGATGTGGCCCGACGGGCGGCTCGTCGACGACTTTCATTTCGTCCGTGGCGACGGGATCCTCCATGTCGTCAATGCCCCCTCCCCCGCGGCTACCGCGAGCCTGGCGATCGGCGAGCGGATCGTTGCCACGATCGCCGGGAATGCCGGCTGATACAATCGCGGGATTGAGCAGTACTCCCTCCGCCGCCCCACCATGATCCCGCACGACATCATCACGAGCACCGCCAATCCCCGCCTCCGGGAAGCCGCCCGGCTCCGCGAGGCCCCGGCGCGCCGCGACAGCGGCCTGACGCTCGTCGACGGCGGCCGCGAGGTGCGCCGGTGCTTGGCCGCGGGCATCCCGCTTGTGGACTTGTTTTTGGACGAATCGATCCTCGCCCGCGGCGATGCCGGCAGACACGATACCGATGCCACCGGCCTGCCGTCGGGAGCCGATCTCGACTCCTGGCTCGCCGAGGTGGTGGCGGGGGGCACGCGGATCACGCTCCTCTCCAAGCCGGCGTTTGAGAAGCTGGCCTTCGGCAGCCGCAACGAAGGCAGCGTCGGCGTGGTCCGCTTCTGCCCCGGCCCGCTCTCTGACTGGACGACGCTTGCCGAGCGCCCGGTCCTGATCGTCGAGGGGGTCGAGAAACCGGGAAATCTCGGCGCTATCCTCCGCACCGCCGACGCCGCCGGGCTCGCCGGCGTGATTGTCTGCGACGCGCGGACCGATCCGGCCAACCCGGCGGTCATCCGGGCGAGCCTCGGCACGGCCTTCTCCGTGAAGCTCTCGAGCGCCGGCACGGCCGAGACGATAGCCTGGTGTTCGAGCGCTCCGCGGCGCGTGATCGCCGCCCGCCCGCAGGGGTCGATCCCCTGGCACCAGGCGCGGCTCGCCGGCGCTACCGCGATCCTCCTCGGCAGCGAGGCCCACGGCATCTCTCCCGCCTGGCAGGAAGCGGCCGACGCCGGGAGGATCGTCCTCGAATCGATCCACCTCCCGATGCACGGCGCCGCCGACAGCCTCAATGTTTCGGCCACAGCCGCCGTCCTCGCCTACGAAAGTCTCCGGCAGGGTCAAGCTGATTGACCGACGCTCCGCCCTCCCCTCATCCACTCTCCCACTCTCCGAGGTCCCCGTGAACGACGGCTCCCCCACTGGATCGAGCGAACTGTGTGACACGCTTGCCGCCACAGCCGCCGCGCGCGGCCTGGAGGGGATGTTCGCCGAGCTCACCGCCTCGCTTGCTGCCCGGCAGCGCTGGCACTCCCTCTTCGACGCCCGGCTCATGGAGGCCAGATCCGCGCTCGGCCTGCCGCTGGCTGGCGACTCGCGGACGATCCCCGCGGAGAAACAGGCGGCCCTCGAGGCGAAGTCGCTCGAGGCCTGCCGCGAGGTGGGCTGGCCGCTCGTCGAGGAGGGGAAGGTGGCAGCCGGCTGGATGTATCTCCGCGCGGCGGTCGAACCTGAGGAGATGGGGCGGCGAATGGCAGCGCTCGCCGAGCGGGTCGAGCACGCCGCCACGACGAGCAATGCCCCAACGGCCACCGACGACGTCCCTGATGCCGAACGGGCCGACGAGACGATCCAGGAGATCATCCATGTGGCGCTGTGGGAGGGGGCCGATCCGGCCCTCGGCCTGAAGCTGCTCCTGGCCCGCAACGGCACCTGCAACACGATCACGGCCTACGAGCAGGCGGTCTCGCGGCTCCCGGCGGCGCGGCAGCGCCCCGCGGCCGACCTCCTCGTCGCTCATCTCCACCGCGAGGTGCTCGCCTCGCTCGTCCACGATCTCCACCGCCGGGGCATTCCGGTCGAGCCCGGCCCCGACGCCGCGCTCACCGGCGTCCTCGAGGCGGCCGGCGGGTTGAACGACGACCCGGCCGTCCATGTCGACGTCTCGCACCTCCAGTCGGTGCTGCGGATCGCTCGGGTCTGCACCGATCACGTCACGCTCCGCCGTGCGTGGGAGCTCGCCTGCTATGCCTGTCGCCTGCCGAAAGAGAGCGTCTATCCGGGCGAGCCCCCGTTTGAGAACGTCGGCGCGGCCTCACGACTGTTCTACGGCGCTCAGCTCGGGATCGACGTCGAGGGGGCGATCGCCTTCTTCCGCAAGGCGGCGGTGCTGGCAAAAGTGGAGCAGACGGGATCACTCTCCGGCGACGTGCTCGTTCTCCTCCTCTGGCGGCTCGCTCGTCCCGCGGAGGCGCTCCACGCCGCGCTCGACCGGCCGCGCGACGATGCCGGCCCGAGCCTCCTTCAGGCCACCGGGATGCTCCCGTCGCTGGTCGACATGGCGGCGGCCTCCGGTGACTTCGGCCCGCTGCGGAAGGCCTGCAAGGAACATGGCGACGAGATCACGTTCGCCGCCACGCTCGCCGCGGAACGCGCCAGCGCCTGACCGGAGCTGGCCAAAACGCGCAAGCCGTCACTTGGTCGCAGGCGTCTGCGCGGTAGCCGTTCTGGCCGGTGCTGATTTCGCGGCCACATGTCCCGCCGCCACGCCCGGCTGACATTCGCGGCACGACTGACACTCTCCGCAGCCGGCGGCGCGGCGCTTCCAGGGCCAGGGGAAGAGCGTGAGGATGCAGTCGGGATGGCAGGGATTAATCTTCTGGAGGCAGCTCGGCCCCCCAAACAGGCAGCCGTTGATCTTGTTGCAGTCGTCGCACGGATTCTCGGTGATGTAGCCGACCTCCGCCGGGTCCATGAACCCGCGCCCGGGGGGCAGCTGCCACGGCACGAGCAGGTCGGGGCCGCGGCTAGCGCCGTTGCAGTCGTGCCAGCGGTTGCAGTTGCTGCACGGGTCTGGCCCGCACGGCTCCTCGCCGCGCGGTCCCCAATAACGAGGCCCACAACCCTGGCTCCCGCAGGGTGTCGTCTCGCCTAGGGGTGAGCGGAGAAAGCCCGGCTGCGGCCCGCAGGTGCGGCAGGGCCACGCGGAGGCCGGACGGGCCGGCCCGACGAAGGCCACGGCCACGACGAAGAGCACCACGGCGGTGCAGGCCGGGCGCCGCCCGGCGAAGCGGAGAGTGTTCATGAGAGTCGGTATCGGCCAGCAGAACCGTCACGCTCCGCTCATTCAGGACGAGCGTCAGGGTTCCCCCCTTTTACCCAGTCGCCCAGTTAGTCGCCCAGTTGCTAGGGAGATCTGGAGGGAGCGGGGATTCCCCGGCCTCCGCGGCCGCTGGTATCAGGGCTGGTATCACGGCACCCGGACCGGCGTCGGCGGGCTGGCGAGGGCGTGCTGGTAGAGCCGGAGGTATTTCCGGGCACTGGCATCCCACGACCAATCCTCTTGCATGACGCGGCGGACGAGCGACTGCCAGCGGTCGGTGTCGGCGTGGAGCTCCAGCGCCCGCTCGACGGCGTGCGCGAAGGCGCCGCCATCGACGGCGGAGAATCGGAAGCCACTGGCCGTGCCGTCGGCGAGCGCTTCCGGGGTGGCATCGACGACGGTGTCGACGAGCCCACCGGTGGCTCGCACGATCGGGATCGTGCCGTAGCGGAGGGCGTAGAGCTGCGTCAGCCCGCAGGGCTCGTAGAGGCTCGGTATGAGGAGCATGTCGGCGGCGCCCTGAACGAGGTGCGCGAGCCCCTCGTCGAAGCCGATGACGAGATCGATCGTTCCCGGGTAGGAGGCCGCCAGCCGCCGCAGGCCGTCCTCAGCGCGCGGATCCCCCGTGCCGAGCACGAGGAATCGGGCCCGTCCGCTTCCGGCCAAGCGCCCGAGGAGATCGAAGACGAGCCCGATCCCCTTCTGCTCGGCGAGCCGACCGACAAACGCGATCAGCGGGCGCGGATCGGGGGCGACATGGCCGAGCCGGGTGGCGAGCGCCGCCTTTGCGGCATATTTCCCCTCGACGACGTTAGCCTCGCCATAAGGCCTGGGGAGATGGGGATCGTTGCCGGGGTTCCAAGCTGCTGTGTCGATCCCGTTGACAATTCCCGCGAGCGAATCGCCCCGCGCCGAGAGCACCCCCTCGAGGCTACATCCGCCGGGGGCCGACTGGATCTCGCGGGCATACGTCGGGCTCACCGTGCTCACCGTGTCGGCGAACACGACCCCCGTTTTGAGGAGGTTGAGCTGGCCGAAGTACTCCATCTGCTGCCAGTTGAAATACCGCCAATCGATCCCCGTCAGGAGCATGTCCCAGTGCCAGAACACGCCCTGATAGGCCATGTTGTGGATCGTGTGGAGGGTCCGCGCCCGGGCCAGCCTGGGCCACTGGGAGGCGAGCACCTTTTGGTAAGCAGGCACGAGGCCGGTCTGCCAGTCGTGGCTGTGGATGATGTCGCACGGTTGCTCGAAGCGGTTGGCCAGTTCGAGAACGGCGCGGGAGAAGAAGATGAACCGCTCGGAGTTGTCGGGGTAATCCTCGGCGCCACCATAGAGCGTCGGCCGGTCGAAGTAGGCATCGTTGCCGACGAGATAGACGGTGACGTCGGGGGAGCCGTCCCGGCCCGGCAGGTGCGACTGGAAGATCTTCGCCTTTTGCTTCCGCGTCCCGACCGCCACGTCAAACTCCCACCCCGTCGACTCGATCGGGAGCCGGCGCGACGAGAACGCCTCGCGGTGGGCGGGAATCACGACGGTGACATGGCAGCCGAGCCGGGAGAGCGCCCCGGGGAGCGCGCCGACAACGTCGGCCAGGCCCCCGGTTTTGGCAAAAGGCGCCGCTTCGCTCGCCACCTGGAGGACACGCATGGGCCGCCTACGTCTTCATAAGGCTCGGGGTCCGGACCGATCGCAGGCAACTTTAGGTCAGGATTTCCGACCAGGAAGTTCGTCCGGAAAAAAACGGTCGTGCCGCCTCCGTCCCCCATCCCGATCAATCCCGACCAGCCAGCGGCTCACCGCTGGCCCCGGAGCGTCTCGAGCCAGGTGACGACATCGACAAGCTCCTCGGCCGAGAGCGTCGAGGCGAGATCGGCCGGCATCAGCGAGACCGGCTGCCGAATGAGCTCTTCGAGATCGTCACCGGCCACCGTTACATCGACACCGTCAGCCCCGCGGATCACGACCTGCTGCGGCGTCTTCGAGACAAGCAGGCCGGTGATCGCCCGGCCGTCCTTTGTCAAGCCGGTCCAGGCCTCGTAGTTGTGGCTGATTGCCGCCGACGGGGCGAGGACCGATTCATAGAGCGCCTCGCGCGAGAGCTTCGCGCCGATCCCGGAGAGGTCGGGCCCGACCATCTTCCCCTCCCCCTGAACGACATGGCACTTGGCACAGGTACCGACACCGGCAAACACCCCTTTCCCCTTCTCGGCACTGCCGCTGCGCTTGAGGAGGTCAGCCAGGGGGGGGAGCTTCTCGCCGCCGCGTCCCTTGGGGAGCGGGAGGACATCAGCCGCCGCCTGGCGGATGTCGCCCCACGGGCAAGCCGAGATCGCCAGCGCCGCCGCCTGCGGGAGGGTGCCTGTCAGTTCCCCCGCCTTGGCCATCGCGACCAGCTTCATGGCCCCTCCCTGCGTGCGGGCCAATCCCCGGATCGCTCCCCCCTTGATCTCCGGGGAGGCATCGGCCGAGGTGAGCGTCTCGAGCACGATCTCGAGCGCCGGCCCCTGGCCGCGCAGGCCACAGGCCGAGAGCAGGCGCGTGGCCTTGGTGACGGCCGGTGACACGGGGGTCTCCCCCTGCGCCGCCGCGCGGCGGATGTCGATCGTTTCCTCAGGAGCAGCGCTTGCCGCAGCGATCGCCTCGCGCACCGTGTCGACCGCGCCGAGATCGAGCGCCGCCGCGAGCGCCGCCACGGCCACCGCGTCGGTCGTGCCATTGGCGGCGGCGAGCTCGACGAGATCGGCCGCGTGGCTTTTGATTCGGAAGCGCTGCACGATATCGACAAAGGCTTGAGTGCCGGGAACTGCCGCCGCCGCAGCCGCGATCCGCTCGGCGAGCTTCCCCTCGACCCCACCGGCCGGATCGATCCGCAGAACGAGCTCCGGGAGGATCACCTGGAGCTTTTCGTCGGGAGCGTCGAGGCGGGTGACAAGCTCGCGGATCGCCACCGCAGCCGCTGTGCTCTCCTGGAAGTCGAGGGAGCGGATCAGCGCCAGCGACTCCGACGTGCCGACGCGGGGATCGGCGAGGAGTTCGCAGATCAGCTGCGGCGACACCGCGGCCCGGCTCCGCCACACAACCTCGCGGCCGGCGGGGGTCTTCCAGCCGTCACCGACCGCCGCCAGCCAAGCGGCGAGGCGGCCGTCCCAGAGGCTCGTGTTTCCCAGGCCCTGGGCCGCGATGCCGAGCCCCTCGAGCTCCCAGCGATCGCCGGCCGAGTGCCCCTTGGCGAGCTTGGCCCAGACGGCATCGGCCCGTGGCCCAGCGACGCCACGCAGCCCCACCGCCACCTCGCGGCGGACCACCGCCGAGGGATCGGCCGCGAGTTTTTCAAGCGTGCCAAGCGGGTCGACGTCGGCCATACGGGCCAGCCGCAGGCCGACGATCCGATGGTTCTCATCCTTCGACCCCAGCAACTGCGCGACGGTCGCGGTCCCCTTCCCGGGAAGCCCCCCCAGCGCCCAGGCCAGACGGGCGGCATGGCGGCTGTCATTGGGGCGATCGAGGGCCGCTGCGAGGGCCTTGGCAGCCGCTTCGGGCTCCTTCGCGAGCCGCGCAAGAGCGGTGGCTCGCGTGGAGAGATTGGGGCTGGCCAGCGCCGCGACAGCGCCAGCGACTGACGAAAAGTCGTGCTTGGGCACCGACCACGCCGAGCCCTGCGGCGCGATCCGGTAGATCCGCCCCTTCTCAACATCCCCCATTCCGTGGCCACCGACGCCAGGGTCATACCAATCGGCGACGAGAATCGAGCCATCGGGGGCCACGCAGACATCGCTCGGCCGGAACCAGCGATCGGCCGAGCCGTCGGCGACGTTTTCACTTGTGGCGGCATAGCCCGCCCCATCGCCCTTCACGTGATAGGCGCGAACGACATTTGGGCCGGCGTCGCAGTGGAGGAGCGAGCCGCGGAAGCGTTCGGGGAGGAGCGTCCCCTCGTAGACGCAGATCCCGGTCGGCGATCCCGCGCCAGTCTGGAGGAGGTTGGGGACGACACCGGGATCGTTCAAGTGCCAATGGCGCTGCGGCACTTCGGCCTCGAGATTCGTCCGCGGCACCTGCCAGCCTGCTCCGGTGCGCTCGTCGACGTAGCCGTAGTTGCCCCCTTCCATGACGAAGTTGATCCGTACCCCCTGATTGCCGTCGTCGTCATTGTCGCTCTGCCAGAGCGTGCCGTAGGAATCGACGGCGACTTCGTAGTTGTTGCGGAAGTTGTTGCCGAGAACCTCGAAGTCGCCACCGTCGGGATTGCAGCGGAACACCATCCCCTGCCGATAGGGCTTGCCGCTGTCGTTGACGACATTCCCCATCCGGTCGACGACCGGCTTGCCCTGCGAATCATGGACGGCGTGACCGGTGTTGCCGAAGTTGAAATACCAGCGGCCGTCGGGGCCGACGGAGAAGGCATGGACCGAATGGTCGTGCTGCGGGTCGCCGGTCTTCGTAAACAGCGACTCCTTCCGGTCGGCGACGAGATCGCCATCGTCGTCGTGGAATACGAACACGTCCGGCGCACACGACACGATCACCTTCCGCCCCGGTCCGTCGCCGATGACGCAGATCCCGAGGGCCGAATCGACGTCGCGCCCCTGGTAAAAGACCTTCGACGTATCGGCGATGCCGTCGCCGTCGGTGTCTTCGAGAACGAGGATCCGATCGCCGTCGGGCCGCGTGTCCTTGCGGCCACGGTAGTTGGTGACCTCGCACACCCACACCCGCCCCGAGGCGTCGATGTCGATATCGGAGGGGCTCGAGAGGAGCGGTTCGGCGGCGAACAGCGTCGCTTCAAGCTCCTCAGGGACCACGAGCGTGGCAGCGCCGTCAGCGGGAGCAACAGCGCCGCCGGCCTCCGCGCGCTTGGGGCGAAGCGCTGGGGCCTTGGTGTGGATGGCAAAGCGGATCGAGCCGGAGCCTTGATTGGCGCCGCCGTCGTCGAGCCCGGCCCGTCCCACCAGCCGCGTGGCGCCGGCCGGCACCGCCACCTCGATCACCGAATTGGCATGCGTGCCGATGCCGCGGGCCACAAGCTTGCCGTCGAGCTTGAGCTCGTCTCCTCCGGCGTTCCGGCCTTTTTGCACCTTGCCCCACTCGGCGGCGGCGCGCTTCCATTCGAGATCGACCAGCGGCTTCTCGAGGCCGGCTCCCCTGAAGACCGGATCGACCCAGTCGGCCCAATCGCACCCGAAGCCGTCGCCGCCGTCATCGACAACGAGCCACACCGACGTGGCGCCTCCGAGCTCGACATCAAAGGGGACGGAGCGCGTCGGCGTGGCAGCGGTGACGATCTCGCTGCGCCAACGCGGCTGCGAGGCCGACGCCTGATCGGCGGCAGGGGCCGGAGGAAGGGAGGCCCATGCGACGATCGCCGCGATGCCGGCAGCGGCGCCCCACCAACCGCCGAGCGACGGCCGCACCGAGTGCCGAACTCCAGGAATGAACCGCCCCATGATCGCAACTCCTTCGGGATCGTGAATCGCTCCACCGGGAAGAGGCCTCATCAGCCGATCGTTCCGCTCCCCGTGGCAACCGCAGCAGTATAGTATGGCCCGTCGATCGGGCCTCCCGGTTGCCCTCGGAGCCCCTGCCGATCCTCGGAGCCCCGGTCATTCCTCGGAGCCCCTGCCGTGCCGCTTGTGAACCCCGGTTCCCTGTTCACCTTCCGCTTCCCCTGCCGGAAGCGGAAGACCCTCTGGCCCCCCGCCTCAGCCCCGCTCGACGACGCCTATCGGCTGCCGTCGCTGGCAAGCATCGTCGGCGTGCCCGACCTCGTCTCACTGTGGCTGGCCTGGAATGACAGCGGCCTGCGGGTGCGGGGGGAGATGAAGGGGGTGGGGGCAGCGCGGTGGTGCCAGCCGACGCGGCCGGAAGATAGCGACGGGCTCCATCTCTGGATCGCCACCCGCCCCACCGGCGAGAGCCACCGGGCCGGTCGATTCTGCCGCCGGCTCGCCCTCCTCCCGACCGGCGGCGGCAAGCTCGCCGACAAGCCGGTGGCCGTGGCCGCAGTCATCCCGCGGACAAGCGAGATCCCGGTCGAGCTCCCCGAGGGGGCGGTGCCGATCGAGGCCAAGCTCCTCGCCGACGGTTGGAGCATCGAAGCCCACATCACCGCCGCAGCCCTCCCCGGCTGGGATCCGGCCGAGATCCCCCGGCTCGGATTCTTCGCCGCGGTGATCGATCGCCGCCTCGGGCGGATCCCCTACGGAGCGCCCCCGGAGTATCCGTGGGAGAGCGATCCGACCACCTGGATGGAGCTCGACCTCGCCGGCGCGTGAGTCGACCCCCGAGCCCAGTCACCCATACGGCTCGATGACGAGCTTCGCCGGCGGGAGGCTGTCGAGGAAGACGCGGCCGTAGGGCTTGGTGAGAACGCGGGGATCGAGGATCACCACGCGGCCCCGATCCTCGGCGGTGCGGACGA
>CAMBFA010000040.1 GCA_945865325.1 Candidatus Kuenenia stuttgartensis | reverse complement strand
TCTGGCATTCGTCGCGTGAGATCAGCGCCGGCTTACGGCTGTTCTGGCAGACGGCCCGTCTCGACCGCCGGCGTCGGGCCGGTGCAGGCCCGCATGAAGGCGACGAGGTAGGCCGTCTCCTGATCGGTGCGCTTGAGGGGCTTGATCTTGTAGGAAAGGGTGGCGTTGGGATGGCCCCCCTTGTCGTACCACTCCACCACTTCCTCGAGCGTGGCCACTGACCCGTCGTGCATGTAGGGGGCAGTGAGAGCGACATTCCGCACCGTTGGCGTCTTGAAGGCCCCCTTATCCTTCGGGTCCTTGGAGACGACGAACCGGCCAAGATCGGGCTCGGCCTGGTCCATGCCGATGCCGAGGTTGTGGTACTTCTCGTCGGCGAGGTTCGCACCGACATGGCAGGCGGTGCAGTTCCCCTTCTCGGTAAAGAAGATGTCGCGGCCGCGCTTGGCCGATTCCGACATCGCGAACGTCGCCGCTGCCCCCTTCGCCTCGGCGTACTTCTTCGCCAGCTCCTCGTCCTCCTTGATGTCGTCGGCGTCGACGTCGGCAAACGGGCGGAGTTGCTCACCGTAGTCGTAGGGGGAGGGGCCAGTGACGAGGACCCGTTCGAAGGCGGCGATCGCCTGGCCGACGGCATCGATCGAGACTCCGCCGAAGATCTTCTTGAACTGCTTCTCGTAAACGGGAATGCCTTTGAGCCGCGCGACGGCCCCTTCGTGCGTGAAGCCCATCTCCCCGGGATTGGCGATCGGGCCCACCGCCTGGGCCTCGAGCGAGTCGGCCCGGCCGTCCCAGAACTGTGCCCCGGAGAGGATACGGTTGAAAGAGACGGGGGAATTGCGGCCGCCGAGCTGATCGCGGATGCCGAGGCCGGTCTTCGTGTGGGCACCGTAGCCCTGGGCGGGATCATGGCAGCTGGCGCAGCTCACCGTGGCATCGACCGAGAGGCGGGGATCGAAGTAGAGCTGGCGACCGAGCTCAATCTTGGCGCGGGTGAGCGGGTTGGTGTCGAGGCCGGTGATCTGACCGGCCCCCTGCGAGAGCCCCAGCGGCAGCACCGGCTCGAGGACCGCCGAGTTCTTTGCATCGGCGAGCCAGCGGTCGATCTGCTCGGTTGTAATCGGCCCGCTGCCGGGAACGCCGGCGGTCAGGGAGGCCTCGCCGAGGATCGCCGTCTCGGCGGTGGCAGATCCGGTGGCGATGCCTGTCAGGAGGAGCCCCCCGAGGAGGCCTTCGACAAACCAACAACGCCCGCGGGGCGTGACCAGAAACGAAAACAGCAGACCCATACACGACTCCTCGGAGAAAGGGCGCGGCTCCAGCGGGCTTCCGCCTGAGGAACCGAAGGCACCGCAACAGAGCTTTCCATCGACATCACCTGCCAGATTGTGGAATTCTACCACCCCGGCCCCGGGTGGCGACCACCTCCCCACCCCCGGGGAGGAAAACCCGGGGGTTTGGCGAACCGACCGATGCTTTCCCGCCCCCGCCAACCCAATTCCTTTCATCCCCCTAGGGCCCCCCCTACAATCGAAGCTGGTGCTTTTTCACCGGTTTGATTTTTGCAGTTTTTTCCTTCTCGGAGCGTTTTCTCGATGGACATTCTCGGCGAGATCCTCAAGCAGGTTCTGGAAGGTGCTGCCCAAGGCCAGCAGCAGCCCCAGCCGCAGCAGCGGGCCCCCCAGCCGCAGCAGCGAGCCCCCCAGCCGCAGCAGCGGGCCCCGCAGCCACAGCCACATGCCCCGCAGGGGGCCCCCCAGGGGATGCCCTCGCCGAATGATCTCGGCGAGATCTTCAAGCAGATCTTCGGCGGCAACGACGCCCAGAAGCTCCCCGAGGTGGTGAAGCAGTTCGAGGAGAAGGGGATGCGGGAGGAGGTCGATTCGTGGGTCCGCACCGGCCCGAACAAGCCGATCGACCGCCGGAAGATCGAGGATGTCTTCGGCGATCGCGAGCTCAACGATCTCGCTCGCAGCAAGGGGATCGATCCCAACGATCTCGCCGAGGTGCTCGCCAAGTACATCCCGAGGATCATCGACGAACTGACCCCCTCCGGTCAGGTCCAGCGGCGGCATTGATCCGCGTCCGGCCATCCTGGCTTACCCGGTGTGCGCCGCCGCCCAGGCGGCGCACATCGGGCGTCGGTAGAACCGGCCCGACTCCCCCGGGGCGATCCCCCGGACGTATGCTGGCCTGACTCATGTATGTCCCTGCCAGCCAAACCGAGAGCCTTCGCCACCGCCTCGCGGGGAATGCGCTGGCGTGGTGCCTGTGGGCCCTCGTGACCGCCTCGCTCCTTGTCGGCACTCTCTGGTTGCCACGTCGGACCGCTGCCGGAGAAGAGCCGGCCGCGGCTTGGGAAGCGCGGTATCACTACTGGTTTGACGATCCGCGGGCGCCGTCGGAGAACTCGGCGGAGATCGAGCCGGCGACGGGCCGGCGGTGGTCGTGGCGGTCGAAGCGCGCCAGCCGGCGACGCCTGACAGCCGAGCGGGCCCGGGCCGGGGAGCCTGATGAGGAGACTGCCGGCAACGCGCCTGGCGACGACACCCACCGGGGCGCCGGCCTCACCCTCCGCGACCAGCCCTACAGTGAACCCGATCCCGGCGGGCGTCGACGTTTCGACATCACCCTCCCGGGACGTTGCCCGGGACCTGTGCCGCTGGTCGTGTGGATCCACGGCGACACCTGGCGCGACGGCTCGAAAGCCGATTGCCCCGTCACCTGGCTGGCCCTCGAGGGCTATGCCGTCGCCAGTATCGGCTACCGCACCAGCGACCTTGCCCGATTCCCGGCCCAACTCGACGACATTCGCGACGCGGTGGCCGAGATCGTCCGCCGCGCCGGGGAATGGGGCCTCGACCCGACGCGGATCGCCGTCGTTGGCCATGGCGGCGGAGGGCACCTCGCGGCGCTGGTCGGCCTCGCCGACGATCCCGCCGATGACGAGGCCACGGCACCACGAATCCCACTGGCCGCCATCGCCCTGCTCTCTGCCCCCACCGATCTGCCAAGTCTCGGGCCGGAGCACGATCGCCCCCGCTCACCGGCCAGCCTCTTGGTCGGCGGCCCACTGCCGGAGGTGCGGGAGGCGGCCCTCCGGGCGAGCCCAGTGTGGCATGTCTCCGCGGACGATCCGCCGTGCCTGGTCATCCACGGCACGGCCGATCCCACGGTGCCGGTCGATCAGGCCTTGCGCCTCGACGCCGTGCTCCGCGCCGTTGGCGTTCCCTCGACGCTCCTCCTTCTCGACAGGGCCGGTCACGCCGCCACCATCTCCCGTGGGTCGCTCGCCGGCCAAGCGCTGCTGGAGTTTCTCGATGCGGCCCTCCGCCCCGCTGCCGCTGTCGCCACGGAGGCCGCCGATGCGTCTGCAGCGCCGTGATGTCCTCCGCGGAGGCGCGGCGCTGGTCACAGGGGGCGCCCTGACGGTGGCCATCGACAGCCTCTGCCTGACCCCCTTCAAGCTCGACGTTAGCCACCATTCCTTCGGGGCCCCGTTGCTCCCGGCCAACCCAGCCGCGCCCGCTCCACCGGCGAGCCGGCGGCTGCGGATCGCCCATGTCTCCGATCTCCACCTCCACCGCGTCGGGCCACTCGGGGAACGCGTCCTCGCAGCGCTTCACCGCCTCAAGCCCGATCTCCTCGTGATCACCGGCGACAGCCTCTCGGCCGCCAGCGGCGAGGGGCCGCTCCTCGACTTCCTTGCTGCCTGTCCCAACGTGCCCCATCGGCTCGCGATCCTCGGCAACTGGGAGATCAACTCCGGCGTCCCCGTCGAACGACTCCAGCGTCACCACCAACGGCACGGCTTCGAGCTCCTCGTCAACCGCTCGGTGAGGCTCGCTGTCGGCGATCGCTCGGTGCGCGTCACCGGCTTCGACGACATCCGCCAGGGGCGCCCCGATCCGGTCGCGGCACTCGCCGGCGCGGAGCCCTGCGATCACCATCTCGTTCTCGCCCACTGCCCGGTTCATCGCGACAAGCTCGCGCTCCCTGCCGAGCACCCTGCCGACCTCGTCCTCTCGGGGCACACGCACGGCGGGCAGGTGGCGCCCGGGGGCGTCGCGCTCCTCACGCCGCCGGGGAGTGGTCGGTATGTCGCCGGCTGGTACCGCGACGGCGGGCCGCCGCTATTTGTGTCGCGCGGCATCGGCACATCGACCCTTCCGATCCGCCTCGGATCGGTCCCCGAACTGGCGTGCATTGACTGGCACCTCGCCTGACCCGGTTCCCCGATCGCGCCGGGCATGACCGGCGGGCGTGGCTGCGTCATCGCCACCCCAGCCGTCACGATCGCGCCAGGCCGCCTCTCTTCTCCTGCTTGTGCAGTCGCCCCCAGGATCCGTCGATACCTTCCCGGCGGGAACGAAGCCTCCCGCACCATCCATCACCGCACACCGTCATCCATTCACCAGGACCGTCGACACGCCATGCCCACCCCCCGCCGTAAGACCTCCTCGGTAGCCGTCCAGAACCCTCTGGAAACCTATCTCCGTGACATCAACGACACGTCGCTTTTGACAGCAGACCAGGAGAAGGAACTGGCGGTGGCGATCGGCAAGGGGGATGCCCAAGCCCGCGATCACATGGTCCGTGCAAACCTCCGCCTCGTCGTCAACATCGCCCGGGGCTACGCCAACCGCGGCCTGCCGCTCCCCGATCTCATCGAGGAGGGGAACCTCGGCCTGCTGCGGGCCGTGGAGGGCTTCGACCCGCGCATCGGCACGCGCTTCAGCACCTACGCCAGCTACTGGATCAAGCAGTCGATCAAGCGCGCCTTGATCAACTCCGGCAAGACGATTCGGATCCCCGCCTACATGGTGGAGCTACTTTCGAAGTGGCGCCGGGCGACGGCCCGGCTCCTCGATTCCCTCGGCCGCACGCCGACGCCGGAGGAGGTCGCCCGCAGCCTCGGGCTCGCCCGGAAGAAGCTCCCGATCATCAAGAAGGCGATCCACATCAATCAGGCCTCGCCGCAGACCGAGCAGGCCGACGGCGGCTGGTCGCTCGGCGATCTGATCCGCGACGAGAACACAAAGTGCCCGGCAGAGGTTTTCCTCGACGAGGACACGATGCGCCACGTGATGCGGCGCATCGAGCTTCTCGACCACCGCGCCGCCACGATCCTCAAGCTCCGCTTCGGCCTCGGAGGTGGCGACCCGATGACGCTCAAGGAAATCGGCGGCGTCCTCGGGCTGACCCGCGAACGCGTCCGGCAGATCGAGTCGGAAACCCTCGCCACCCTCGCCGCCGAGCTCGACGGCGTCCCCCGGGCGAAGATCCGCCTCCGCCACGGGGCTTGACCGTCCCACGGTACCGGGCACACAACACAGTGCCCTTGCCGCCCGTTGCTTCCGACTCGCCTCATCCGCGGAGCCTTTTCGTGCCCCACGCCGCCGTCGATCTCGCCTCCTTCATCCGCCCGGTGCCCGACTTCCCCAAGCCGGGGATCTTGTTCCGCGACATCACGCCGCTCCTAGCCGATCCGGCGGCGCTCGCCGCGGCGGTGCGGCTGATGGTGGCCCCGTGGCGCGACGCGGGGATCGACGCGATCGCGGCGGTGGAGGCGCGGGGGTTTCTGTTTGCCACGCCGATGGCGATCGAGCTCGGCGTCGGCGTGATCCCGGTGCGGAAGCCGGGGAAGCTCCCGGCCGAGACGATCGAGGTCGAATACGACCTCGAGTACGGCCGCGACAAGCTGCAAATGCACACCGGGATCCTGAAGAGCGGCGCCCGTGTGCTCGTGGTTGACGATGTCCTCGCCACCGGCGGCACGGCGGGTGCCTGCATCCGCCTGATCGAGGCGGCGGGGGGAACGGTCGTTGGCACTTCGTTCCTCGTGGAGCTCTCGTTCCTCGAGGGCCGCGCCCGCCTCGCCCCCCACCGGGTCGAGAGTGGGATCATTTACTGACATTCGCCTCCCGCGGCGGCCGCGGGGTACCGGCCTATTCTTCGAGGGCTTCGCGGCCGTGCCGCAAGCGGACCTCGAGTTTCACCACGGCTTCGTGCTGAACAAACACTTCCGGCCGTGCCTGAGCCAGTCGCCGGGCGGCCGCCGCGGTGATCTTGTTGTCTTCTTTAAGAAGCACGGAGCGGAGTGCGGGCATCTTGGTCAAGGCGTCGCAGGCCGCGTCGTCGAGCATCGGGCAACCCCGCAGATCGAGGCTTTCGAGCGACGTCGAGGTCGACAGCGCCTCGATGCCGGCCGAGGTGATGGAAGGGCCGTAGGGTGAGAAACTCTTGAGTCGCGGCAGGCGGGCAATCAGACCCAGGCTCTTGTCTGTGATCGAAGGACAAAGGTCGAGGCGCTCCCAGCTGTCGTTTTGGAAAAGCACCCCGACATCGGCGTCGGTCAGAGGCACCCGGCTTGCATAGAACTTTCGCAGGGAACGGATCTGCACGATCTGCACTGCCGCTTCGGGAGCCCAGTTCGGGCACCTCGACACAACGAGTGATTCCAACTTTGACAACGCGGCGAGTTGCCCGAGTGTCTTGCCGGTGAGTCGGCCGCCCCAGAGCTCCAGATCTGTGAGGTTATCTAAGGGGAGGAGTTTCGGAATCAGGTCGTCGGTGACCCCGTCGCCGTCGATGACCAGCGACTCGAGGGCTTCGAGCTTGCAGACGGCGGCGAGATTCTCCGGTCGCTCGAGCGACTTGCTCGACACCATCAAGCTCTGGAAGTCCCCCAGATCGGCGAGGATCTGCGGAAAGGCATCGCCGAGATCGGCGTCGATGAGATTCACACTCGCGACATTCCAATCATCCTTCCATTGGTCGACGAACTCGATCGCGTCGGGCCGCGGTGAAGCTGCGAACACCGCCCGGGAAGCCGCGTCCCTGCGTGCTGTTCGTTCATCGATCTGGTCGCTGGCCATCGCCGTTACCTCCAATCGCATCAGGGTCAGGAGCGCTAACAGGATCAAAATCCCGAAAGGTCTGCGCTCGTTAGAGTAGGCCGCGTGCATCATAGAACCCCACGTTCTCGCTACCGGCGGCACGGCGGGTGCCTGCATCCGGCTATCCGAGGCGGCCGGCGGTACGGTGGCCGGCGCCTCGCTCCTCATGAAAATATCCCCGCTCGACGGCCGCAATCGCCTCGCCCCCCACCGGACCGAGAGCGGGATCATCTCCTGACATTCGCCTCCCGCGGCGGCCGCGGGGTACCGGCCTATTCCTCGAGGGCTTCGCGGCCATATCTCAAGTGCACTTTTCCTCTGCGAATGTCGGGATGATACACCCCGAGTTCCGGCCTCATCCTAGCCAGTTTTTGGACGGCTGCCGCGGAGATCCGGTTGTTGTCGAAGAGATGCACAGTTCGAAGAGCAGGAATCTTGGCTAAAGCATCGACTGCCACGTCGTCGAGCATCGGACAAGCCCTGAGATCGAGGCTTTCAAGCGACGGCGAGGCCGAAAGGGCCTCGATACCGACCGATGTAATGCCGGCGCCGAAGGTGTGAAAACTCTTGAGATGCGGTAGATGGGCGATTAGACGCAAGCTCTTGTCGGTGATTGAGGATCCGTCTACATCGAGATGTTCCCAATTTCCCTTCTCGACAAGCACTCCGACATCGGCGTCGGTCAGGGGCGATCGGGCGGCAGAAAACATTCGCAGCGACTGGATTCGGACCACCTGCGCTGCCGCTTCCGGCGACCAGTTCGGGGCAACGTTCAGACCAAGTGATTCCAACTTCGGTAGCGCAGCGAGCTCGCCGAGTGTCTTGCCGGTCAGTTTTCCGTCCCAGAGCTGCAGATGTTTGAGGTTGACCAAAGGGAGGAGTTTGGGGATGAGGTCGTCGGTGGCCCCGTCTCCGTCAATGACCAGCGACTCGAGGGCTTCGAGCTTGCAGACGGCGGCGAGATTCTCCGGTCGCTCGAGCGACTTGCTCGACACCATCAAGGTCTGGAAATCTCCTAAATCGGCGAGGATCTGCGGAAACGCGTCGCCGAGATCGGCTTCGATGATTCTCACGCTCGCGACGTTCCAATCATCCTTCCACTGGTCGACGAACTCGATCGCGTCGCGCCGCGGTGAAGCCGCGAACACCGCCCGGGAAGCCGCGTCCCTGCGTGCTGTTCGTTCATCGATCTGGTCGCTGGCCATCGCCGTTACCTCCAATCGCATCAGGGTCAGGAGCGCCAACAGGATCAAAATCCCGAAAGGTCTTCGCTCGTTAGAGTAGGCCGCGTGCATCATGAATCTCCCGTCTCGGCGTCTGAAGCAGAGGCCAACTCACTGGGAAAGCATGATCTGCCGGATCACGCTCGCTTCCACAGCCGGATCGAGATCAATCCCGCGATTCTTGAGGATCTCCCGGATCCTGTTCCAGGCGTCAAGTTCGAGGCCTTGCCTCTCGTTCGGATCGGTCGTGCTGTTCAAATTGCGCAAAATAGCTCCCAGTTCATCCTCCAACATATCCTCCCTTTCCTGGGCTTCCGCCGACAGCGCCCTGATCACGACGGTCCCCCCGGTGATGATGGCAGGGAGCTTATCCCCCAATGCCTGCAAGACGCGCACAAACGCGGTGAAACGCGGGTTTTCAACCACTCCGAACAATCCGCGGGCGTCCTGGGCATATCGCCACGGTGAGTGGATGGCCCGAACCTGCAGGTCAGAAAGAGCGGCGAGCCTCTCGAATTGATCTTTCGCCACGCGACCGCTCGCGGAGGTCTTGATTTCGTAGGCAATCACCTGCCTTGGGTCGAGGGGCTTGCCGATCTCGGGACGGTAGCCTTTCCTCACGAAGAGTGCATCGACTTGCGTGGTCCCCGGTCCTCCCCCGGGCGTGACGAGCCCTTTGCCGTCGACGTAAATGCCCTCGAGGAACTGACCGGCGGTTTTGTTGCCGCTGGCGGCGAGTTCCTGGAGCCTGGCGTGTACCCGTCGCTCGAACTCCTTCCCGAAGGCACCGGCGTCTCTGTCGTAGTATTTGCCCCCGAGATTCATTCCATTGGAGTTAAAGTGTTCCATTCCCTTCGCCACTTCCTCCGCCACCTCGCCGAAGAGCTTGTCGGCTGCCGTCGCGACCGCGTCTGATCGGTTCGCGACAGGGATGATCCGCGGCAAAGGATCATCGCCATTCCAGACTGCGAGCACTATCTGCGGCTCAGCATCGCTGCCCGGATGGAGAACCAACGGCGTCAGCTGGGCTTCCGGTACACCGTTGGCAAGCGCCAGCGGACTTTCTGTGAGCCTCAATGGCTGGATGACGGCGGCGGTTCCGCCGGTCTGGGATGCGTCGTAGAGGACCGGAGGGAAGCCGCCCGAGCCGGTCACGGCCAGCGGCAGTGCCCCATTGGCAGAGGTCGCGGTCGGGCCCACCGAAAACGGGATCGACAGGGCGGCGCTCGTTGAAGCGCCGGCCGATCCGGCGGCCCCTGTTGCCATCATCGGCGCGGGGGATGCGCTCGAAGGCGCAAAACAAGGGTTCGTGGAGGCAAGGATGATTCCAGGCGGCCCGGAGAGGCCGGCCACGAGCCCGGAGAGGCCGGCCACGAGCCCGGGGAGGACCGGCCCGGCGCCGCCACACTCTGTCAGCGGCAAGCCGGCGAGCATCGCCCGCGGCTCAAGTTGCTCAAGCGCGAACGTGTGGACGTGTGGACGTGTGGACGTGTGGACGTGTGGAACGATTCAGGAATCGCATGGCTTGCTCCCGCGGAAGCCTCCCGGAGGAGACACTCTCCCCTGTTCTGCGATTTACCGTACGAGAGCCCATGTAGCTCGTCAAGGAATCGGTACGGAAAAAGAAACGTCGCCCCCGGCGAAGGGCGGGGCGGAATTGAGTCGTCGCCCTCTCTGGGAACGCCGAGAGGGAGCGGGGGCGGATTTCCCGGCGCAATCGCTTCGTCCGGACCGTCGATCCCCACAGGAAACAAGGCCGGGACGGTTTTTCTTGGACCCGGCTCGTACCCGAACTAGGCTGGGGAGATGGCGGTCTGGTTCCCCCTCGGGTGACCGCCCCCCACTCTCCGTTTCCTAGCCTTGCCCAGCCCCTGCCCCGGAGCCCCTCCGTGAATGAGCTCACTCCGTCTGTGATCCTCGGGATCCTCATCGTCGCCGTCCTCGCCGGCCTGGTCATGCTCCTCCTGGTCGCCAATTACGGCCAACTCTGGTTCCAGGCCTACTGGTCGAAGTCACCGGTGACGTTTCTGGAGCTCCTCGGAATGAGCCTGCGGAAGGTGAACGCCCGGACGATCGTCCAGGCGAAGATTATGTCCACCCAGGCAGGGCTCGGCCGGGAGATCTCCGTCCGCAAGCTCGAAGCCCACTACCTCGCCGGCGGCGACGTGCCGCGCGTCACCCGGGCGCTGATCGCCGCGCAGCGGGCCGACATCGATCTCGACTTCGACCGCGCCTGCGCCATCGATCTGGCCGGCCGCGACGTCCTCGACGCCGTCCAGACGAGCGTCAATCCGAAGGTCATCGACTGCCCTGACAAGATCAGCGGCAAGTCGACGTTGTCGGCCGTTGCCAAAAACGGCGTCGAGCTGAAGATCCGGGCCCGCGTCACCGTCCGCACGAACATCTCGCAACTCATCGGCGGGGCCACCGAGGAGACGATCATCGCGCGGGTCGGCGAGGGGATCATCACGTCGATCGGCTCGGCCGAGAGCCACTTCGATGTCATGGAGCACCCCGACACGATCTCCAAGGCGGTCCTCCATCGCGGCCTCGACGCCCAGACGGCCTTCCAGATTGTTTCGATCGACATCGCCGACATCGAGGTCGGTGAGAACATCGGCGCCCGCCTCCAGGCCGATCAGGCCGAGGCCGACACCCGCGTCGCCCGGGCCAAGGCGGAGGAGCGCCGCAGCATCGCCATCGCCCGCGAACAGGAGATGAAGGCCTCCACCGCCGAGAACCGGGCCCGGGTGCTCCAGTCGGAGGCCCTCGTCCCGAAGGCCATGGGGGAGGCCTTCCGGGCCGGCAGGCTCGAATCGATCGGACCGCGGAGCGGCGTTCCCGCGTCGGCCTGACAAGCCCCGCGCGCATCGCCCGTCCTCCCCGGCCCGCTCGCCGTCCAAGCCGCGCCGCCCCCCCAAGTTTCCTCGGCTCCTTCCCCCGCGGGCCAGGCGCCCGACGCTGCCGGCGATGCCGTCCGGACCAATGGGGGGATTCATTGAAACTTTGCCGTCGCGCCGGCCGATAGGTTTTGCGTGGACGCTTGTGTGCGCCGGTTCGCCGGCTGCCTCCTCCGGTGGAACCGGTGTGCGTCCGCTTCGAGCCAATCCGAACCCAAGCACGGGAGCTTCGTCATGGCCATGCGGAAACTGCGGGTCTACACCGGACCTGACCACGAATCGACGAGCCGGTCGATCGTTCACGAGGCCTCACGGGCCAATACGGTGCGGGTGACCCTCGGCGACGTCCTCCCACTTCTGGCCGACGCTGTGGCGAGCGACCGGACGTGGCTCTCCGACTTCGCCGACGACGAGTTGACGATCTCCTCCGACCTGTTCGACGTCCTCCAGGCTTACCGGCACTTCCGTCGCCCAAGCGCCTGACCGGGTCCCCCTGCCCCAACGCCGCCGAGCCCGTGGTAGACTTTTGACTGGTCTAGCGGGGGGGCGAACTGCATCCGGGGGCCTCAAGCGACCCCCCCCTCCTGCTGCCCGCGCACCTGAGAGGGAAGATCCATGCAGGTCTCACGCCGCGATTTCGTCGAAACAGCCTTCGCGATGGCCGCCGCGGCACTCGCCGCCGCCCCGCAGGCTCCCCGTGCCGCCGAGCCGGCCTCTTCCCCGGCCGGGCCCAACGACCGTCTCCGGGTCGCCGTCATCGGTGCCAACGGCCGGGGCGGCGAGCACATCGGGCAGTGGGCCGGCATGTCGGATGCCGAATTGGCGGTGATCTGCGACTGCGATCCCGGTGTCGCCGGCCGTTACGAGGAGAAGTTCAAGGACGCCCCCCGCAAGCCGGAGTACGTCCAGGACATCCGCCGCGTCCTCGATCGCAAGGACATCGACATCGTCTCGATCGCCACGCCCAATCACTGGCATGCCCTGATGAGCATCTGGGCGATGCAGGCCGGTAAGGACGTCTACGTCGAGAAGCCTTGCAGCCACACCGTCGAGGAAGGACGCGTGATGACGCAGTGGGCCCGCAAGCTCGGGCGCATGTGCCAGATGGGCGCGCAGAGCCGCGGCATGAGCGGGATGCGCGACACGATCGACTTCGTGAAGAGCGGAAAGATCGGCCCGGTGAAGGTGGCCCACGCGCTGTGCTACAAGCGGCGGCCGAGCATCGGGCTGGTCGACACGCCGGCGCCGGTCCCCCCCGGTCTCGACTTTGATCTCTGGGCCGGGCCCGCCCCCGACATCGTTCCCCACCGCCAGCGCCTCCATTACGACTGGCACTGGAACCGTCTCACCGGCAACGGCGATCTCGGCAACCAAAATCCCCACGAGCTCGACAAGGCTCGCTGGGGCCTCGGCAAGCAGGAGTTTCCCAAGCGCGTCGTGAGCCTCGGCGGCCGGCTCGGTTACGTCGACAATGGCGATGTCGCCAACAGCCAGGTGACGCTCTTCCAGTGGGACGACGCGCTGCTGATTTCGGATGTTCGCGGGTTGGATATGAAGACCCCGGTGACCCACGGCACGGCGGCCGGGCCGCTCGGCGTCGGCAACATCTGGTGGGGCACCGAAGGCTACGTCGTGTCGACGAATTACCAGTCGGGCGCCGCCTTTAACTACGCCGGAGAGCCGCTGGGCACCTGGTCGGGTGGCTCGAGCCGCGAACACTTCGCCAACCTCGTCAAGGCGATCCGCAGCCGGAAGCACGAGGATCTCTACCTCGACGTCGAGGACGGCCACCTCTCCAGTGCCCTGGCCCATCTCGGCAACGTGTCGTGGCAACTCGGCGAGAAGGTGGCCCTCGGGGCCCGGCCGACGCTCGCCGCCAACGACCATCGCGTCATCCTCACGCTCGACAGCTTCGAGGATCATCTCCGCGACAACGCCGTCGACCTCGCCGTCACGCCGCTCCACCTCGGCCGCGAACTCTCGATCGATCCGAAGACGGAAAAATCGTCTGACGAGGCCGCCAACCGGCTGTTCACGAAGGACTACCGCAAAGGCTACGAGCTCCCACGGGTGTGAGCGGGTGCGCCGAAGCATCAGCCCCGCCGAGGAGCTTCCGGGCGACGGAGGCCCGCGCCGCGGGACTGGCATGCCGCTCGAAGAGCAGCTTTTGTGACGCCCCTTGAAGCTCGAGCCTCCGGGCACGAGAGCCGAGGAGCTCGCAGACGGCCTCCGCGAAAGCGGCAGCGGTGTCGGCGATCAGGGCGGCGCCGTGTTCGGCAGGCGTGCCCCGGCTCGCCAGCGACGTGGAGACGACCGGGAGACCATGCCACATCATGTCAAGCACCTTCACCTTCACCCCGGTACCGAGGCGGATCGGTGCGATTCCCAGCGCCGCGCCGCCGAGCGCACGAGCGAACTCCCCCTGGGGGACGCGCCCCAGCCAGTCGACATTCGGGCTGCTCAAGCCCCCCCGATTCCCCCCGCCGAACACCTGCACGCGGGCAGCCGGGTAGCGCTTCAGCACCGCAGGGAAGATGTCGGCAAGAAACCAGGCCAAGGCATCGCGGTTCGGCGCGTAATCGATCGAACCGAGGAAGGCGATCGATTCACCCTCGAGCGTGGGGAGCTGTGCCGGCAGATCGGGAAGCGGGACGTCGAGGCTCTTGATCCTCACGATCCCGCACGCCTCGTAGGCCTGCCGGTCGAAGGGCGTCAGCGTCAGCACGGAAGCAAACCGCGGACCGACCCGCTCCACGAAGGCCCGCATATGGGCGGCGCGGTGGTGGAGCCATGCCCGCCGGGGGAGCGACGGCTCCTGGCTGGCCTCGAGATCGATCGTGACGTGATCGGCATCGTGGAGGATGAGACTCGTCTGCGACTCGAGCCCCGCCAGGAGCGGAGCGACGGTGTAATACTCGGCGATGATCCGCCGGTACCGCCGCTCCGCCAGGACGCGCTCGAGGAGGGCCCGGGCCCGGCGGCCCGATTCGTAGAACACCGACCGCGGGGTCGAGGTGAGCTCGCTGCGCAGCGAGTAGCCGAGCCGGTACCCGATCCGCCGGGCGAGTCCGCCGGAGTTATCGGTATCGGCGACGAATACGTTCCGGAACGGACAGGACCGTTCGGCGGCCTGCGCCTCCTCCCGGCACGTCATCCGCAGACAGAGGAGGTCGATGGCATGGTCGTTTTGAAGGCAGGAGATGAGCCCCGTTGAGACGAGGCTGCTCCCATCCGTCACCAACCCCGGCATGCGGGATTTGATCCACAAGATGTCGTTGCTCACCGTTACCTCACGTCAACGCAGCGGATCGATCATCTGCTTCCCAATCTACGTGTCAGCCAGGTGCGGGCCCGTTCTGCCCTTACCGGTCCACCAGCCTCACAGCCAGACGAAGCGGCCACTTCGCCGGATAGGGGGTCGCTGGCGAGAGGCTTCGTGCAAACGCATAGGCTCCGACCGCGTCGTCGTCACGACCGCACCGTATGAGGATTCTGGCACAACCCATGATCTCCGTCGCGATCGCATCCCTCCGCCCGCCGGTGAAACCCTCGACTCCGAGCTCCTCCTCGGCAAACCGCCGGAGGACGGCAGCCCGGGTGGTAAACATGCGCACCTGGTGCGACGAAATACTCCCCGACACAACGTAATACGTGCAGAGAAAAATGGTCAAGTGGCGAATCGTCCGCCAGCGCTGGAGCGCCAGGCGGAGATGGAGCTCGTACTCCTGCCAACAGGGGAGCGAGGCATCGAATCCCCCCACGGCCCTCACGTCAACCGAGCGGATCGATCAACCGCTTCCCAATCGGCGTGTCAGCCAGATACGGGCCCGTTCCGCCCGCACCGGTCCCACCAGCCTCACAGCCAGACGAAGCGGCCACTTCGCCGGATAGGGGGTCGCTGGCGACATCCGCTGCACCTTGGAAAACAGTTCCAGCGCCTCCTCATCTCGGCCGGCAGAACAGAGCTGCCGAACACATCCGAGGAGCTCGTTGGAGACGACCCGAGACCTCCGATCATCGATGGGGCCGACCTTCCCCCATTCCCCGAGCAACCGCAACAGCACACCAGCTTTGGTGGAAAAAGTCCGTCCCTGGTTGGAGGAGACGCTCTGCGGCATCACGTGCACGGTACAAAGAGACTCGGGGAGGTGGGTCATCGCGAGCCAGTAGCTGCCGGCAAGCCGGAGGTGGAGCTCATACTCCTGGCAGCAAGGCAGCGACTCGTCGAAACCTCCGGCAGCCATGAGGGGGCCACGGCGGTGGAGGGGCTCGTGGATCGCGATATTATTCGCCACAAGATAGGCAACCATGTCGCCAACGGGCTCCGGAAGCGACTTCTCGGTCACGCCATTGCCCCAGCAGACGCGGTGATTCGTGTACACCATGTCGACGCCGGGGCGGAAAGCGGCGAGGCAGGCCTCGAGTTTCTTCGGGTCGAGCTCATCGTCGGCGTCAAGGAACTGCACAAACTCCCCACGGGCCAATTCGAGGAGCCGATTGCGCGTTCCGTTTCCGCCCCGGTGGGGCTCGGCATGGATCGACACCCGGGCGTTGCCGTGGTAGCGCTCGAGGACCGCAAGGCTCGAGTCGGTCGAGCCGTCATCCGCAACGATCACCTCAATGTCGCGGAACGTCTGCGCAAGAGCCGAATCGACCGCCCGCACCACCGTGGCCGACGCGTTGTAGCAGGGAATGAGGATGGAAACGCGTGGCGTCATAGGGGCGTTCCGGAAGACACCATCTCTGGCAGAAGTCTACCACACCCATTCCTCATCCATCCACCGGCCGGGCCGGTGTCGGCAGCGAACGCTGCCAGAACTCGAGGTCGAGCCAGCGACCGAACTTGAACCCGGCGGCGCGGATCGTGCCGGCATGCTCGAATCCGAGCGCCCGGTGGAGGGCGAGGCTCGCGGCATTCGTGGCATCGATCGCCCCCACCAGCAGGTGGACCTCGTGCCGGAGAGCTTCGGCGACGATCGCCTCGAGCAAGCGCCTGCCGATCCCTTCACCTCGGCTGTCGGCCGCGACATAGACCGAGTGCTCGACGGAATACTTAAAGGCCGGGAACGGCCGGAAAGGGCCCCAACTGGCGAAGCCGGCGAGCGTGCGATCGGCCCGCTCGACACCGAGGACGGGGTAGCCTGCCTGCTGCTTGGCCTGCCACCAGGCATGAATCGTCTCGGCGCTTCGCGGCTGATATTCGTAGAGCGCCGTCGTGTGCAGGATCGCGTCGTTGTAGATCGCGCGGATCGCCCCGAGGTGGTCCTCGCGGCAGCAGATCACCGGGCCTGCACTCATGCCGGCTTCCCCTGCGGCTGGGCCTTCGTCAGCAGCGACACGACGATGAGAACGAGGAAGCCCAGCGGGATCGTCACGAGCCCGGGCTGGCTGAAGGGGACCGGCGAAGCGTCACGTGACATCCCATAGACCTTCTCGAAGGTGTCGGCGGAGAGGAGGATCCACCCCAGACTCGCGACCATCCCCACCATCACCGCGGCGATGATCCCCTCTTTTGTCGTCCGCGGCCAGAAGAGGAGCATGACGAGCGCCGGGAGGTTCGCCGAGGCGGCGATGTTGAATGCCCAGCCGACGAGGAAGCTGACATTGAAATTGCGGAACAGGATCCCCAGCGCCATCGCCACAATCCCCAGGCCGACCGCGGCGATCTTCCCGCAGCGGACCTTCTCGTCATCGTTCATCGGGATGCCAAGGACGTTCTCGACGAGGTCGTGGGCCACCGCCCCGCTGCCGGCCATGATCAACCCACTGACGGTCCCCAGCACGGTCGTGAAAGCGATCGCCGAGATCACGGCGAAGAGCGTGTTGCTAAAACTCTTCGCCAGCAGCGGCGCTGCCATGTTCGTGCTCGTCGGGTCGAGAGCGCCGCTGGTCATGGCCCCCAGGCCGAGGAACAGCGTGAGGACATAAAAGGCGCCGATTGCCGCGATCCCCACCACGGTGCTCTTCCGGGCAGCGGCAGCATCCTTGACGGTGTAGTAGCGGATGAGGATGTGGGGAAGCGACGCGGTGCCACAAAAGAGCGCGAGCATGAGGCTCGCGAAGTCGAGCTTGTCGGCGAGCTTGCCGGTGGTGAGCCCCTTGAAGTAGCCCCCCGGCTTGAGGAGATCGGCGCCCGCCTTCTCCGTCGGCGTATAGACGGTGTGCGTGCCGGAGGCGTCGGTCGACTTCTGCCCGCTCCAGGTGACGATCCGGGACTCCTCGAGGACGGAGAGGTATTCAAGCGGCCCGAGGGGCCCGGTCGTGGTCGCGTCGCCGTAGCGCTCCGGGAGCGCCACGAGGGTCCCCACGGGGCGGAGATCGTGGTCGCGGGTTTGCGGCTCCCCATTGACGAGAACACGGCCGTCCGGTGTGACGGTGCGTGTCTGCGGCTCGAGGCTCCCCGTGTTCACCGTCAATCCGCGACTGAGGATCATCGACGTCAGCACACCGCAGAAGAAGACCAGGAGCGATCCCTTGATGAATTGCACCCAAGTCGTCGACACCATCCCGGCGGTGACGACAATCAGCGTCACCGCCACGCCGACGAGGATCACCCCGACCGCATGGGGGAGCCCAAGGAGCGGCATGATCAGATCCCCGGCGCCCACCATCTGCGGGATCAAATAGAAGATGCTCACAACCAGCGTCGAGATCGCCACCGACAGCTTGATGCCACGGCTGTTGTATTTCGCGTCGAGGGCGTCGGCGAAGGTGAACGTCCCCAGCGATTTGATCGGCTCGGCGATCACAAACAGGGCGACGATCCAACCGGCCAGGAATCCGATCGAGTAGAGAAAGCCGTCGAAGCCGTGGAAGGCGATCATCCCGCAGATGCCGAGAAAGCTCGCCGCCGAAAGGTAATCGCCGGCGAAGGCGATCCCGTTGATGAACCAATGGATCTCGCCGTGAGCGGCATAGTAACCCTTCGCCGACTGCCCCTTCCGCCCCAGCCAGAACGACAGGCCGATGACAGCGAGGACGAAACTGGCGAAGATCGCGATGGCGACAGGGGATGATTCGTAGAGCATCGGGGGTCTCGGGGACGGGCGGCCGGCAGAAGGACGGAGGCGCGGGGATCAGCGTCGCCCGCGCCGCGGAGATTCGACCACTCGGGCTGCCACCATGTAGACCACCGACAGGAGGAGCGCCGCGGCAATCAGCCCGAGCCCGGAGGCGATGGCGAGATTCACCCCGCCCAACGGCCGGCTGGAGAGGATGTCGGGGCGGAAGAGGACGAGGGCGATGAAGCCGAAATAGAGGATCACGTAGACCCAAAACAGGCCGAAGCCGATCCTTGCTGCCCGCCCGCGCCCCCGGCTCCCTGGTTCTGAATTGTCGGCCACGTCCCACCCCCAAGGATGCCGCGGCGGACTGCCGGCGACCGCGGAAGTATACCCGCCGCCGGGCTCAGGGCTTCGGTGCCGGCGTGCCGTCGGCGTCTCGGGCCCGTGCCGTGGCGGCGTCAGCGAAGGGGAGGGGCCAGCCCGGATCGGGGTGATGCTCCCGGTCGAGGAGCCGTTCCATCCGGGCCACGACATCGGGACGCTCCGCGGCGACATCGTGGGCCTCGGCCGGATCGGCGACGAGATCGAACAGTTCCACCGGCGCCGCCCGGTCGGGCATCTCCCTGCCGAGGCCGCGGCGCACCACCTTCCAACACCCGTCGGGGGAGACCTCGAGCGCCGTCTGCCAGAGTCGCTCCGTGAGCTCGCGGTAGAGCGTCCGCGTGGTGGGCGGGGACTGCCGGCCGAGGAGCGCGGCCGCGAGGCTCTCGCCATCGAGTGTCGGAGGGCGCGGCGCGCCCGGTACGGCAAGATCGAGGAGCGTCGGCAGCCAGTCCTCGCAGCCGGTCGGGGTGTCGATCGAGGCGCCGGCCGCGATCCTTCCCGGCCAGACGACGACCGCCGGCACGCGCAGGCCCCCTTCGTGGGGCGAGCCTTTCCAGTCGCGCAAGGGCCCGTTGCTCTTCATTCGATCCGTGACAACGCCACCGGCGCCGGGAAAGGTGGCGCCGTTGTCGCTCGAGAAGATGAAGATCGTGTCGTCGGTGAGCCCGAGCTCGTCAAGGGTCGCGACGATCCTCCCCACCTCCCGGTCCATCCGCGTCACCATTGCGGCGAGCGTGGCTGCCGGCTCGGCGCAGGGGACGTAGCCCTTCCCTCCGAGATAGGGAGTCTCGGCACCGAAGAAGCGCCGATGGCGTTCGAGCGATGGCTCGTCGGCAGGCACCTGGAGGGCGACATGGGGAAGCGTCGTCGGCAGGTAGAGGAAAAACGGCCCGTCGGCATGGGCGCGGAGGAAATGCACAGCCTCGTCGCCGATCCGGTCGGCGGAGTAAGTCGTGCCGCGGAAGCGGGCGAAGTCGGCGGCACTCGGGGCGGGCTCGGCAGGAAGCGTCGCCGTCACCGGGACGGGCGGATTGTCGAGCGGCACCTGCACGGAATTGTCCCACAGATAGGTGGGATAGAACGAGTGCGCGTGGCGCTGGCAGTTGTAGCCGAAGAAGCGATCGAAGCCCGCGCTGAGGGGATCGGACGCGCTCCCCGGCGGCCCGAGCCCCCATTTCCCGAAGCCACCGGTGGCGTAGCCGGCAGCGTGGAGGATCCTCGGCAGGGTGACGGTCCCCGCCGGCATCGGTCGCTGCCCCTCCGGTTGCACCTCGCTGTTGCTGCGAATCGGGGCATGACCGGGATGGAGCCCTGTCATGAGCACGCAGCGGCTCGGGGCACAGACGGCGCTGCCGGCCCAGTGCCGGGTGAGCCTCGTGCCGCGCGAAAACAAGCTGTCGATATTCGGCGTCAGGGCATGGGCCGACCCCAGGGCCGCCACATCCCCCGTGCCGAGATCGTCGGCGAGGAAGAAGACAATGTTCGGGGGGCGGGGCGGGCGGACCGTCGCCGGACGCGGGGAGTCGGAGGGAGCGAGCGGATCGTCGGCCTGATGCATCCGCTCCGCCATCCGCGTCCGGAGCCCCGCCAGTCGCGGCGCGTGGTCGGCCTCCGCGGAGAGATCACGGATCTCCTCGGGATCGTTCCGCAGGTCGAAAAGTTGCTCGCGTCCGATCTCCGGATAGCGGATCAGCTTCCAGTCGGGGGTGACCAAGGCGCGCTGGAAGTGGCGGTAGGCGAGGAGGAGATCGTCGCGGATCGCCGCCTGCTCCCCGCGGAGCACCGGCACGAGACTCACCGCCTCGCTCCCCGCCGGGCTCGGCACGCCGGCAAGGCCTCCGACGGTGGCGACGAGATCCTGGAGATGGCACAGCGCTCCCTCGCGCCGCCCTGCCGGCACCCCGGGACCGGCCAGGATCGCCGCAGCGCGCATCGAATGCTCGTAGAGATTCTGCTTGCCGAGGAGGCCGTGGCTGCCGAGGGCCAAGCCTTGATCGCTCACGAAGAGGATGAGCGTGTCTTCAAGCCGACCCCGCGCCCGGAGCGTTTCCACGATCCTCCCCACCTCGGCATCGAGCGACTCGACGCACGCGTAGGCATCGGCAAGTTCCTCCGACACCCCCGCGCGGGTGAGCGGCCTGGGAAGGAGGAGCTCGTCGCGGACAGCCAGTTCCCCGTTGTCGAAGGGGTGTGCGGGGAGCCAATTGGCCGGTGGCGGTGGCTCATGCCCCCGGTATCGGGCCCGGAAGACCTCCGGCGCCTGGCGCGGATCGTGCGGCACCGTGAACGACACCCAGGCGAAGAATGGCGCGTCGCCGACCCCAGCGAGGAACTCCACCGCTGCGTCACCGAACAGCCGCGCGGAATGGACCCCGGGGGCCACGGCCGTCGCCGTCATCTCCCCGCCGTCGACTCCGGCGGGAAACGACGCCACGGGAACATTCCATTGGTCGGTCATCCCGCCGAAGAACACGTTCCGCCCCGAGTCAAAGCAGCGCACCGCGGAAGCCTCGCCGTTGTGCCACTTGCCGGTGAGGAATGTCCACCAGCCGGCGCGCCTGAAAACCTCCGGCCAGGTGTCCTGACCGGCGAGTTGTTCGTCGCGATGAAAGAGACTGCGGCCGGAGAGCATCATGGCCCGGCTGGGGATGCAGACGGCGCCGTGCTGCCCCCCCATGCAGTAGGCCCGGTCGAACGAGGTCCCCCGGGCCACCAGCGCGTCGAGCGCCGGCGTCCGGATGAGCGGATTGCCGAGGGCGTGGATCGTGTCGGCCCGCTGGTCATCGGCGACGATCACCAGCACGCTCGGAGGGCGGGCCACCGCGATCGCGGGGAGGAGCACGGCGACGATCGTGAAGGTCGTGGCCCAGACGAGGGCCCGGAGTCTGGCTCGGGCGGATCGTGTCATCTGCTTCATCGGTCCTTGTGCGACGGAAGCCCTGCGGGGCCCGGTCACGGCGTTGCCACCGTCGCCGCTGTCATTCCCACGCCGACCTGCGCTTCGAACGCCGTCTTGAACGGATTTTCTGGCGGGCCGTCGAGATCCTCGTTGACGAGGTCTTGCTGAATCGAATCCCACCAGCGGTCGTATTCCGCGGCGAGGCGCTTCGCGATCGCGCCGTGGGCCGCCGCCACATCGTGCTTCTCCGCCGGATCGGCAAGCCCATCGAAGAGCTGCCAGGCATCGGCACGGTTGTCGACGTTGATGAGGCTCCAGCGCCCTTCGCGGATCCGGCAGTGGCGCCACTTCGCCCCGGCCACCTCCCCCCGTTCCCAGCGGCCGAGATGGGTGACCAGCGCCCGGTCGGGCCACGGGGCGTGAGCGTCGAGGAGGAGGGGGACGAGGCTCCGCCCCTCGAGCCGCACCGCCACGTCGGCAGGGATTGGGGCCCGGGCGATTTCGCACAGCGTCGGCAGGATGTCGACATGGGCCACGTGTACCGGCACGTCGACGCCCGCCGGCAGTGTCCCGGGCCAGCGCCACAGCGCGGGGACACGCGTTCCCCCGCGCCACACGCTCCCTTTGGCACCGCGGACGAAATCGTTGAAAACGCCCGCCCCCGTCGCCGTGCCGTTGTCGGTGGTGAAGATCAGGAGCGTGTCCTCGGCGAGCCCCAGAGAAGCGAGCCGATCGAGGAGCCGGCCGACGTTGGTGTCGATGTTCTCGATCATCCCGTAAAACTTCGCCACCCGGTCGCGCTCCGCCGCGTCGAGGAGCCCGGCCGCCGCGAGCCGGGCACGGGGGCCGGCGTCGGAGCCCTCCGGACAGTCGAGCGGGTCGTGCGGCGCGTTCGGCGTGATCAGGCAGAAGAATGGTTTCTCCGCGCGGGCCATCTCTTCGATCCACCCGATCCCCGCCTCGAAGAACAGATCGGTGCAGTAGCCGCGCCGCTTCACGAATCGGCCATCCTCGCGGAGGACCGGGTCGACGTAGCGGTTCCCCGGCACATCGCCGCAGCTGCCGGGAAAACGCTGCCCGATCCCACCGGCACCGTGGATGACCCTGCGGTCGAAGCCGCGCTTGCCCGGCTGGTAAGCCTCCTCGTCCCCGAGGTGCCACTTCCCGAAGATGCCGGTGGTGTAGCCTGCCGCGCGGAGCAGCTGCGGGAGGGTCGTCGCCGACAGGGCGAGCCGTTCGCGCTCGTGGATCGTGTGGGTGACGCCCGACCGGAACTCATGCCTCCCCGTGAGGAACGCCGTGCGGGTCGGGGAACAGGTGGGGCTGACGTGATACTCGGTGAACCGCACCGATTCGCGCCACATTCTGTCCAGATGCGGGGTCTCGAGGATCGGGTTGCCATGGGCGGCCAGGTCACCGTAGCCCTGGTCGTCGGTCATCACGACGACGATGTTCGGGGGCCGACGCCGGGCGCCGGCCGGGGGCGCCTCGTCGAGCTGCCCGGCTGGCCGGACCTCGCTGCCGATCACACCGGTGAGCCGGTCGCCGAGCTCCCCCCGCATCCGCGCTGCCGCGGCCTCGAGCTGGGCCACAACCTCGGGATGATCAGCCGCCACATCGGTCGTCTCTCCCGGGTCGGCGTCGAGATCGACAAGCATCCGTGCCACCGGCAGCGGCCGGTATTTCGCCGGCACTCCATCAGCCCCCGCTGCCACTCCAGCGAGCGTCGGTGCCGTGTGCGGCAGGAGGAGCTTGGAGCGCCCTCGACGGACCGCCTGGAGCTCGTTGTTGAGATACCAAAAGCCATACTCGCGCTCGGCCGCGGCCGCGCTGGCGGCGGGCTCGCCGCGGAGGAGCCCGCTGATATCGTGGCCATCGATCCGCCGGCCGCCGAGCGTGCCCCGACCGTCGGCATCGACCGGCACCGGCTCCCCGGTGAGACGGAGCACCGTGGGGAGGAGGTCGATCGTCATCGCCGGAGCCGTGCAGACGCTCCCCGCCGGAATCACCCCCGGCAGCCGCGCCAGGCATGGCACGCGCACCCCTCCCTCGAATACCGTCCCCTTCCCCTCGCGGAGATTCCCGGCGCTGCCGGCATGATTGCCGTAGGAGAGCCAGGGGCCGTTGTCGCTCGTAAACAGCACGAGCGTGTCGTCGAGCTTCCCCGTTCGTTCGAGGGCCGCAAGGATCCCCCCCACCGACGCATCGATTTCGGCGAGGACATCGCCGTAGAGGCCGCCGGGGGTGGTGCCGGCGAAGGCGGCGCCGGCAAACAGCGGCACGTGCGGCATCGAGTGGGCCAGATAAAGGAAGAACGGCCGATCGTCCTCCTTCGCCCGGTCGAGAAACGCGCAGGCGCGCTCGGCGTACCGGGCGGTGAGGGTCGCCTGATCCGCCGGGGTGACGTCGTCGTCGATGATCCGCTCGCCATCGAACAGCGGCAGCGGCGGATAGCTCCCCGGGGCCGCCTCGGGGTGGTGGGGCCACATGTCGTTGGAATAGGGAAGCCCGAACCATTCGTCGAAGCCGTGACGGGTGGGGAGGAACGGCGCGTGGTGACCGAGGTGCCACTTCCCCACCATGCCGGTGCGGTAGCCGCGGCTCCGCAGAACTTCGGCCAGCGTCGTCTCGGCGGCGGCGATGCCGTGGCGGGCGTTGGGACCGAGTGCGCCTGCAACGCCGATCCGGTTGGGATAACAGCCGGTGAGGAGCGCCGCCCGCGACGCCGAGCAGACGGGCTGAGCGACGTGGAAGTCGGTGAACCGCACCCCTTCGCGGGCGAGCCGATCGAGGTGGGGCGTGGCGGCGGCCTTTCCCCCGTAGCAGGCTGGATCACCGTAGCCGAGGTCGTCGGCGAAGACGATGACGACATTCGGCGGACGGCGCGGCGGCGCAGGAGCGGCCGGCGCGACCGACACCCAGGCCGCACCCAATCGGCAGTCGTCGGCGATCCGCAGCCACTCGCGCTCGAGTCTCGCGACGGTGTCAGGCTCGGCGGCGGCCAGGTCCGTCGTCTCGGCCCGGTCGGCGGCGAGATCGTGGAGCGCCCATGGCTCCCCCTTCGCGGCGACGAGTTTTTTGTCTCCGACGCGCACGGCCCGGTGCCCCTCGTGGCACCACCACGACGTCTCCCGGAGCGCAGGAGCGCTTGCATCGGCGAGGAGACTCGAAAAACTCCGCCCCTGCATCGGTGGCACGAGTGTGCCGTCGAGGAGGAATAGCGGCTGCTTCGCGCCGGCCAGCTCCATTACCGTGGGGGCCACATCGATGAGATGAACCGGCTGGTGGCGCAGCTCCCCCGCACTCCCTCCCGGCAAACCGCGCGGCCAATGGACGATCCACGGCGTCGCGATCCCCCCTTCGTGGACCCAGGTCTTGTGACGGCGGAAGGGGGTGTTTGCGGCGCTCGACCACCCCGGCCCCAAACACAAAAAACTCTTCCGCGAGCCGGGGGGGGCGGCCGGGTCATGCCCCTCGCCGCGGACCATGATCTCGGCCGAGGCGCCGTTGTCGCTGGCGAACAGGATCAGCGTCTCGTCGAGACGCTGCATCGCCTCGAGCTGGTCGAGGATCCGCCCCACCTGCTCGTCCATCGCCTCGACCATCGCGGCATGGATCGCCATCTTCGTCGCCTGGAAGTCCTGTTGCTCGGGCGTGAGCCGCTCCCACTCAAGCGGAAGCTCGACCTCCCCCGCTCCGAGCGCGTGAAGTGCATCGGGGAAGGGATAGGGGGGGCCGAGGTCGCGCTCGACCTTCGACAGCGCTCCCGACACGATTCCCGCGGCGAGCTGACGGGCATGGCGGGCGGCGCGGATCGCCTCCCAGCCCGCCCGGTAGCGATCGCGGTATTTCGCGATCAGCGCCTGGGGGGCCTGGAGCGGAAAGTGGGGAGCGGTGAAGGCGACGAACTGGAAAAAGTGCTTCTCGGGATAATCGACGGCGTGGCTGCGGAGACAAGCCACCGCATGGTCCCCGATCGCGGTCGTGGCGTAGAAGCCGTCGCTTTGAGGATGCGGCTTCCCCTCCACCGTCACACCGCTGGGGTCGAAGAAGTTGCTCTGGCCGGTGCCGGTGACGTCGAGGGATCTGGAGAAGCCCTGCGCCAGCGGCAGCCCGTCGACGTGCCACTTGCCCGAGTGATAGCTGCGGTAGCCCGCGGGGCTGAGGAGCTCGGGCAGGATCTGTGCCCACGGGGGTCGCTTTCCCTGCGCCCCTCCGGGGAGGGCCTCGTGGCCGTTACCGGCCGGGAGCGCATCGCGATGAATCGCCTGTGGATAAAACCCGGTGAGGAGCGCCGCCCGACTCGGCCAGCAGCGGGCCGTGTTCGTGGCCTGGGTGAACCTCAAGCCCCCGCGCGCCAGCCGATCAAGGTGCGGCGTGTCGATCTCGCCGCCGTACGCGCCGAGATCGGAGAAGCCGAGATCGTCGGCGAGGATCACCACGACGTTTGGTCGGGCCGGGTCGGCCAGGGCTGGCCGCACGAACGAACCGGCCCCCAGCCCGACGGCAACCGCGAGCCAACCGACAACGACCGAGCCGAGCCGAGCGCGCATCGACATTCCCTCCCTCTGGAAGCGACGCTTCCGGCCGCTGCGATCCAAGCTGTCCGTGGAAAAGTCATCTATGACCTTTTTCCACTCGGGACACCCCCGAAAAGCCGCAAACCACCAGCCGCGACCGACGATCAGTCGAGCTCGGCGACGACCTTCGCGTAGGCCGCCGTGCGGGTCGCCGCGTCGGCATTGCGGATCTCGAGAAGCATTGGCCTCAAGGACCTGGCCCAGCCGGGGTTGGCGGCGCCCTTCGCGTCGGCCTTGGCACAGAGCTTCTCGGCCTCGGCCGTCGCCTTGGCCGCATCCCCACCGGCACCCGCCGCCGCCGCGGCAGCGAGAACGCCATGGAGATACTCGCGGGCCTGGAGATCGGGATTGGGGGTGACCGGCGCGTTGATCCGGCCGAGGGCCCAGAGGATCCCGGCGAGGTAATGATCCTGGAACTTTTTGTCGTTCCAGGTCGACTCGTTGTGGCCGAAGTTCGAGTAGAAGACGCGGCCCTGGCCGAAGTCGCGGATCCAGCTCACCGGTACGTGCCACGGCTCCTTCGGCGTCGAATGGGGCATGTCGAGGCTGACCAGAACGCGGACGTCGTCGGGGACGAAGCGGGTGTCGTACTGATAGATCTCGTCTTTCCAGCGGAACGAGGCCGGCAGGCTGTTCACGATCGGATGGCCGGGATCGTTGACGACGAAGCCATGCTCGTCACCGGCATTCCAGGGATGGCCGGCGAAGACGCCGCCGACGAGATCGCGGTAGGCATCGGAAGCGTTGAACGTGTCGGCGGCGGCGTGGAAGCCGATGAATGTTTTGCCCCCCTTCACCCAGGCGAGGAAGTCGTCGAGATTCGGGATCGGCAAGGCGCCGGTGGTGCTGCAGAAGACGACGCCGTCGAACTGCTCGAGCGTCCCCTTCGCGAACGCCTTGGCGAAGAGCTCGGAGAGGGTCTTGTTCCAGGCAGCGTCGGCCACCTTGAACTTCTCGAGATCCGCTTGGTAGGCCTCCTGCTGCTGCTTCCAATCGGCGTCGCTCGTCCCATCTTTCCGCTTCGGCTCCTGCGGCTGCCCGGGGCGCCCCGGGGGGAGGCGGAGGAAATCGACATTGAACTGCCCGCTCTCCCGGCCGAGTCGCTCGAGCACCCCTTCGGCGGTCTCGATCGAGCCGTGGCGGAAGCCGTTGGTGACCGTCACGACGAGAAGCCGGGCCGGCTGCTTTGCCGGGCCATCAGCATCGACGGCACGCGCCGGACCGACACCTGTCACACACAGGCCGGCGACTGCCAGCAGGAAGAGGATCGACCGGAGGACATCGCGGCGAACCGACAGCATGCAGCACCTCGTGAATACGGTCTTGCTCGAGAATACGATCTTGCTCGTGAATACGATTTTGTCAGTGGAAACGGATTGGGCGCAGGGACTGCGATCCCCCCCAACCCAGTCGCGATGGTACCACACGCCCGAGCCCGCCGCCGCCGGCCCCGGGCACCCATCGAGATTCGTCCCCCCCTTCCCCGATCGGCTACGATCTCCACCGTCCCGCCCGCGCCCGAGAGACGGGGGCTAGCGGCCTTTCCACCGCAGCGTTCCGGAGCCTCACCATGCGCCTCCGTGCCCCACTTTTTGCCACCATGCTCTCCCTGCCTCTGGCCGCCACCATGACGCCCGACGCCTCCGCCCAGGCCCCGAAGGAGGAGTTCAATTACGACGAGGCGCTGGTCCGGGAGTACCTCCTTCCCGATCTCCTCATGATCCCCGCGGGAGATGGCCCCGATGGCGAGGCCATCACGTCCCCGGAGGCGTGGCTGACGGTGGCCCGGCCGCGCTGGCTTGGGCTCCTCGAATCGACCGAGTACGGCCGGCTACTGCCGGCGGTGCCGGTGACGGCCGAGGACGTTGAGCGCGGCCCCGGACCCGACGGCGCGACGCGCATCCAGGCCCGCCTCCGGCTCGGCCACGGTCCCGACGCCCCGGTGACGGAGGTCTTGCTCTATCTTCCGTCGCCGTCCCGCGGCGACGCTCCTGAGCGCCTGCCGACGTTTCTCCATCTCAATTTCGGGGGTAACCATGCCGAGTCGGCCGATCCGGCCGTCCGCATCCCATCGGGCTGGGTGCCCAACGGCAAGGACACCGGCGTCGAC
>CAMBFA010000039.1 GCA_945865325.1 Candidatus Kuenenia stuttgartensis | reverse complement strand
CGCGTCCTTCACCGCCACCGTGTTGAACGCCCCCCCCCTGAAGTCGATCTGCGACCCCGCGCCGTTCGAGGCGAGCGTGTTGAACGTGCCTCCCGTGAAGTCAATCTTGGACGCGTCCTTCACCGTCACCGTGTTGAACACCCCGCCACTGAAGTCGATCTGCGCGCCCGCGCCGGTCGAGGCGAGCGTTGTGAACGAACCACCGCTGAAGTCGATCTTCGACGCGTCCTGCACCGTCACCGTGCTGAACGCCCCGCCCTTGAAGTCGATCTGCGCGCCCGCGCCGGTCGAGGCGAGCGTGTTGAAAGACCCGCCGCTGAAGTCGATCTTGGACGCATCCTTCACCGTCACCGTGTTGAACGCCCCACCACTGAAGTCGATCTGCGAGCCCGCGCCGGTCGAGGTGAGCGTGTTGAAAGACCCGCCCGTGAAGTCGATCTGGGTGCCCTTGCCCGTTGACGTGAGCGTGTTGAACGATCCGCCACTGACGTCGATCTGGGCGTCGTTCCGCGAGTTCTTGATCTTCGCGTCGGCCATGTCCGCACCGGTGAGCTTGACGATGCGGCTGTTCATCGCCACGTCCCCCGTCGTGACGATCTGGCTGGTCTTCGACATCGACAAGGTGTCGGCCTCGAGCGTGATCTCGCGGTCGCTCGTGCTCTGAATGCTGCCGTCGATCGTCAGCGGGCTGTGGCTGATCAGCACGACCTCGCCACTGGCCCGGACTGTCCCGGAGACAGTAATGCCGTGCGTGTCGTCGCCGTAATTCTCCACCGCCACGCTGCCGGCGGAATTCTCGAGGGCAACGACATCGACCGGCCCGTGGACGTTCTTCTGGTTGAGGATCGAAATATGCCCCGAACCGGAGTTCTTCGCGTCGATCACGCTCACTTGGGTGTCGAGGACGTTGTCACTGCCGATGCCGCCGACGGCGCGGAGAACCAGGCTCACGGCGACAATATTGTTGATCGGTTCGGCCCCCACGGCCTCGGGATCGTTGTCGTCGATGATCGCGCCGCTGGAGTCGAGCGAGACCGAGCCGGTTGCTCCCGTGTTTATCTCCGACCCCAGATAGATCGTGCCGCTGGCAACAGAGAGACTCTCGAGCAGAGCGGGGATGATGAGCGTGCTCGTCGCCACCCCCGAAGGGGTCGCTGACCTCGTGATCTCGAGCGAGTCGGTCCTGAAGTCGGCGATCAGCGTGCCGTTGAACATCGAGGCATCGAGGATCCGCCCTTCGACCCCCACCTCCCCCCCCCCGGAGCGACCGGAGCCGAGGGTGACATTCACCACCTCGATGTTGTGAAAAGAATCGGTGCCGGAACCGATCAGGCTCGAGTCGTTGATGATGACATCGACCAGGCCGAAGGCCTTGACGAACGTGTCGGTGCCAGCGCGGCCGTCGATCGTGTCCTGGCCCGACAGCCCGCGGAAGAGATTGTCGCGACTGTTCCCTGACATCGTGTCGGCGGCATTGCTGCCGAAGACGTTCTCGATGCCCTGGGCATCGAACAGCGTGACAAACAGTCCGCCGGTCACTTCCTGTGCCGTCGTCTGCGTCAGATCGACCGTTAGCCCGGCTCCGCCGGTGAGCGTGACGGCGGAGAAGTCGAGCGTGTCGCTGTCGGCATTGGCGACCTCCACGATCCTCACGCTCGTCGACGTCCCTCCCACGAACACGTAGGAGTCATTCCCCAGGCCTCCCTCAAGGATCAGACTCCCCTCCCAGCCGTTCACCGTGAACGTGTTGGCGCCGCTTCCCCCCACCAGGGCGACCACCTCGATGCTGACAAGCACGTCCGACCCAACCCCGGTGATCGTCGCGGCGGTGACCGTAGCGTCGACGTTGCCCGTCTCGATCACGGTGTCGGTTCCCACCCCACCGTCGAGCGTGTTGCTGCCGGCGCGGCCACCGAGGGTGTCATCGCCGCCGAGACCCGTGATCGCGTTGTCGCGGGCGTTGCCGAGCATCGTATCGGTCGATGCCGTCCCGGTGACGTTTTCGATCCCCGTGGCATCAGAGAGCGTCAACTCCAGCGTGGCCGTCACAGACTGGGGGGACGTCAGCGCGAGATCGACGTTCACGCCCGTATCGGCACCGAGCGAGAGCGCGGAGAAGTCGATCGCATCGGTGTCGGTCGCCGCATCCTCGACGATGGCGATCGATGCCGACACCGCCCCGACGAAGACGTAGCGGTCGTTCCCGGTGCCGCCGGTGAGCGTGGCGTTCCCCGCCCAAGCATTCACGGTGAACGTGTTCTGGCTGGCCCCGGCGGTAAGCCTCGCCGCTTCGATCCCGGTAAGCGTGTCACTCCCCACGCCGGTGAGCGAGGAGGGGGTGAGCGTGAAGTCGACGTCCGCCGACTCGACCACGGTGTCGGTCCCGCTCGCACCGTCGAGACGGTCATCGCCGGCAAGACCTGAAAGCACGTTGTCTCGCGAGTTGCCGATGAGCGCATCGGCAAACGCCGTCCCGTCGGCGTTTTCAATCCCTGTCGCCGTGGAGAGCGTCAGCGTCAAGCCAGTCGCGATCGACTGCGGCGTGGTCGATCCGAGATCGAGCGCGAGGCCGCCGTTGGAGAGAGCGGAGAAGTCGAGCGTGTCGGCGTCGGCATCAGCTCCCTCGACGACCGTCACGCTCGCCGACAGCGTGCCCGCGAAGACGTAGCGATCGTTGCCAGCACGGCCGGCGAGCATGTCGTTCCCGGCGATACCCGAGAACGCGTTGGCCCTCGCGTTGCCCAGAATCGTGTCGGCGAGTGCCGTCCCGATGACGTCTTCAATCCCCGTCCCACTCGACAGCGTTAGCGTCAGTCCAGCCACGAGCGATTGCGCCATCGTCGCCGCCAGATCGAGCGAAACGCCACCGTTGGAGAGACCGGAGAAGTCGAGCGAATCGGCATCGGCGTCGGCTCCTTCGACGATCGTCACGGTCGCTAGCTCGGTCCCGGTGAAGACGTAGCGGTCGCTCCCGGCGGCGCCCGAGAGGATCGCGCTGCCGGTCCAGGCGCTCAGCGTGAACGTGTTGGCGCCGCTCCCTGCCGTCAGGGCTGCCGATTCGATCCCGGTGAGCGTGTCGGTGCCGAGTCCGGTGAGCGTCGTGGGGGCGAGCGTGAAATCGACGTTCCCCGACTCGATCACGGTGTCGGTGCCAGCGCTACCATCGAAACGGTCATCCCCTGCCCCGCCGGTGAACGTATCGTCCCCCGCTCGACCAGCGAGCGTGTCGTCGCCGGCCAGCCCCGAAAGGACGTTGTCACGGGCATTCCCCTGGAGCGTGTCGGCCAGCGCCGTCCCGATGACGTTCTCGATCCCCGTCGCGCTCGACAGCGTCACCGTCAATCCAGACTCGAGCGTCTGGGCCGTCGTCACCGCCAGATCGAGCGTCACGCCACCATTGAGGAGACCGGAGGCGTCGAGCGTGTCGGTGTCGCCGTCGGCCATTTCGACGATCGTCACACTTGCCGACAGGGTGCCTGAGAAGACGTAGGTGTCATTCCCGGCGCCGCCGCTGAGGATCGCGCTCCCCGTCCAGCTCTGCACCGTGAACCTGGTAGCGCTGCTCTCGGCCATGAGATTTGCCACCTCGACCCCGGTGAGCGAATCGGTGCCGAGCCCCGTGAGCGTCGTGGGCGTGAGCGTGAAGTCGACATCGGCCGACGCGACCACGGTGTCGGTGCCGGCGCCGCCACCGAACGTGTCGTTCCCCACCCCGCCAGAGAGCGTGTCGTCGCCGGCCAGTCCCAAAAGCGAGTTGTCTCTCGTATTCCCGACGAGGGTGTCAGTAAAAGCCGTTCCGATGACGTTTTCAATTCCCGTCGCGCTCGAAAGCGTCAGCGTCAAGCCGGCCACGAGCGTCTGGGCCGTCGTCACCGCCAGGTCGATCGAAACGCCGCCGTTGGAGAGATCGGAGAAGTCGAGCGAATCGGTATCGGCATTTGCCGACTCGACGATCGTCACGCTTGCCAACTCGGTCCCGGTGAAGACGTAGCGGTCGTTGCCGGCAGCACCCGAGAGGATCGCGCTGCCGGTCCAGGCGCTCAGCGTGAACGTGTTCGCGCCACTGCCTGCCGTCAGGCTTACCATCTCGATGCCGGCAAGCGAATCGGTGCCGAGTCCGGTGAGGGTCGTGGGGGCGAGCGTGAAATCGACGTTCCCCGACTCGATCACCGTGTCGGTGCCAAGCCCGCCATCGAAATTGTCGTTTCCTGCCCCGCCGGTGAACGTATCGTCCCCCGCTCGGCCGGAAAGCGTGTCGTCGCCGGTGAGGCCAAAGAGATTGTTGTCACGGGAGTTCCCCCGAACCGTGTCGTCATACGCCGTCCCGTTGACGTTCTCAATTCCCGTCGCACTCGCAAGTGTCACCGTCAACCCAGCCACAAGCGTCTGCGCTGTCGTCACCGCCAGATCGAGCGTCACGCCACCATTACGAAGACCGGAGACGTCGAGCGTGTCGGCGTCGACATCGGCGGCTTCGACGATCGTCACACTCGCCGACAGGGTGCCCGAGAAGGCGTAGATGTCGCTCCCGGCGCCGCCAGAGAGGACTGCGCTCCCGGTCCAGCTCTGCACCGTGAACGTGTTCGCTCCGCTCGCTGCCGTGAGGATTGCCCCCTCGACCCCGGTGAGCGTGTCGGTGCCGAGCCCCGTGAGCGTCGTGGGCGTGAGCGTGAAGTCGACATCGGCCGACGCGACCACGGTGTCGGTCCCGTCGCCGCCGTCGAGGTTGTCGTTCCCCACCCCGCCGACGAGCGTGTCATCGCCAGCCCGACCGGCAAGCGCGTCGTCGCCGGTGAGACCAAGGAGCGTGTTGTCTCTTGCATTCCCGAGGATGGTGTCGGCCAGCGCCGTCCCGATGACGTTCTCGATTCCTCTGTCACTCGACAGCGTCAGCGCCAATCCCGACACGACCGTCTGGGCCGTCGTCACCGCCAGATCGAGGCTCACCGCGCTCCCTGCAAGCGCCGTGAAGTCGAGCGTGTCGGTGTCGGCGTCGGCCGCCTCGACGATCGTCACGCTGCCTGATTCGTTACCGGTGAAGACGTAGAAATCATTCCCCGCACCAGCGCTGAGAATCGCATCGCCGGCCCAATCAGCCACGGTCAACGTGTTCGCCCCGGCACCGGCCGAAAGGCTCACCGTCTCGATGCTGGCAAGCGAATCGGTACCGAGCCCCACGAGGCTCGCCGCTGCGAGCGTGAAGTCGATATCTGCCGACTCCGCCGCCGTATCGGTGCCGTCGCCGCCAGCGAACGTATCGTCGCCGGCGAGGCCGGTGAGCGTGTCGTCGCCACCGAGCCCCGAGAGCGTGTTGGCACGGGTGTTGCCGAGGAGCACGTCGGCGAAGGCCGACCCGATGACGCTCTCCAAGCCAGTCTCACTCGACAGCGTCACCGTCAATCCCGTCACGGCCGTCTGCGTCGTCGTCACGGCGAGATCGATGTTCACACCACCATTGGTAAGGCTCGTGAAGTCGAGTGTGTCAGCATCGGCATCCGCCGCCTCGACGATCGTCACGGTCGTGGAGAGCGTGCCCACGAAAGCGTAGACGTCATCCCCGGCGGCACCCGACAGGAGAGCGCTCCCGGTCCAGCCGTTCACGGTGAAGGAGTTCGCCCCATCACCGCCCGAGAGGATCGCTCCTTCGACGTCGGCAAGCGCATCGGTGCCGAGCCCGGTCAGCGCCGACGAGGCGAGCGCGAAGTCGACATCCGCCGATTCGACCACCGTATCGCTCCCCGAACCGCCATCCAGGGTGTCATCGCCCACCCGGCCAGTGAGCACGTCATCGCCAGAAAGACCCGCAAGCGTGTTGGCACGGGTGTTGCCCACGAGGGAGTCGGCAAAGGCCGTCCCGGTGACGTTTTCGATGCCCGTTGAACTGGAGAGCGTCAGGGTCAGCCCCGACACGAGCGTCTGCACCGGCGTCACGGCGAGATCGACACGGATGCCACCATTGGCAAGGGTCGAGAAGTCGAGCGTGTCGCTGTCGGCATCAGCTGCTTCGACGATCGTCACGCTCGCCGACTCGGTGCCAGTGAAGACGTAGGTGTCGTTGCCGGCGTCGCCGGAGAGGACCGCGCTCCCGTTCCAGCCGTCGACCGTGATCGTGTTGGCACCAGCGCCACCCGTCAGGCTTACCGTCTCGATGCCGGCGAGCAGATCGGTGCCACGCCCCGCGAGACCCGCTGCCGTGAGCGTGAAGTCGACATTCCCCGATTCGATCACGGTGTCGGAACCGCTGCCGCCGTCGAGGCTATCGTTCCCCCCGCGCCCCGTCAGGGAGTCGTCGCCGGCGAGCCCCGCAAGCAGGTTGCCGCGGGCATTCCCCAGGAGCGTATCGGCCAGCGCCGTCCCGGTGACGTTCTCGATCCCCGTCGCGCTCGAGAGCGTCAGCGTCAGACCGGACACGAGCGTTTGTGCCGTCGTCACGGCAAGATCGAGGGTTACGCCGCCGTTCAACAGATTCGAGAAGTCGAGCGTGTCGGTATCCGCAGCGGCCGCCTCGACGACCATCACGCCTGCCGACGCGGTGCCGGCGAAGACATAGCGGTCGTTCCCGGCGGCGCCTGTGAGGGTCGCGCTCCCTGTCCAACCTTGAACGGTGAACGTGTTCGCCCCGATACCGGCCGTCAGGATCAGCTCCTCGACGCGGGCAAGCGTGTCACTCCCCGCTCCTGTAAGCGTCGCCGCCGCGAGCGTGAAGTTGACGTCGGCGGATTCCGCCACCACGTCGCGGCCAGCGCCGCCGTCGAAGGCGTCGTTGCCGTCGCGGCCCGACAGCGTGTCGTCGCCGGCGAGCCCCGAAAGTACGTTGTCCCTCGTATTGCCGAGGAGCGTGTCGGCAAACGCTGTCCCGATGACGTTCTCCAGGTCTGTCTCGCTCGACAGGGTCAGCGTCAACCCGGCCGCGACCGTCTGCGCCGTCGTCACGGTGAGATCGAGACTCACCCCCTCGTTCGCGAGCGTCGTGAAGTCGAGCGTGTCGGTGTCGGCGTTCGCAACCTCGACGATCGTCACATTCGCTGATGCTGTCCCGGTGAAGACGTAGGAATCGTTTCCGGCACCGCCGGTGAGGCTCGCGTTCCCCGTCCAGCTGTCGACCGTGAACGTGTTGGCGCCCGCGCCAGCCGCGAGATTCACCGTCTCGATGCCGGCAAGCGTGTCACTTCCCACGCCCGTGAGCAGGGCGGAGGCGAGCGTGAAGTCGACATCCCCAGACTCGACTACCCTGTCGGTGCCAGACCCGCCGTCGACGGTGTCGTTGCCGAGGCGACCGGAAAGCGTGTCATCCCCAGCGAGCCCCGAAAGTACGTTGTCTCTTGTATTCGCGACGATCACATCGGCCAGCGCCGTCCCGATGACGTTTTCGATCCCCGTGTCGCTGGAAAGCGTCAGCGTCAAGCCGGCCACGAGCGACTGCGCCGCTGTCGACGCCAGATCAAGGCTCACGCCTCCGTTGGCAAGGTCGGTGAAGTCGAGCGTGTCGGTATCGGCGCTTGCCCCCTCGACGATCGTCACATTCGCTGACTCTGTCCCGGCGAAGACGTAACGGTCATTCCCGCTGCCCCCCGTGAGCGTCGCGCTCCCCGTCCACCCCTGCAGCGTGATCGTATTCGCACTCGTACCGGCCGTCAGATTCACCCTCTCGATGCTGGCGAGGGTATCGGTGCCGAGCCCGGTGAGCGTCGTCGAGGCGAGCGTGAAGGCGACGTCCGCCGACTCGGTCACCGTGTCGGTCCCGGTGCCACCATCAAAGCTGTCGTTCCCGGCCGAGCCGATCAAGGAATCATCGCCGGCTCGCCCGACGAGCGTGTCGGCGCCAGCAAGCCCCGTGAACGTGTTGTCTCTGCTATTTCCCAGCAATGTGTCGGCCAGCGTCGACCCGATCACGTTCTCAATCCCCGTTCCGGAGGAGAGCTTCAGCGTCAAGCCCGACACGAGCGTCTGCGCCGTTGCCACGGCCAGATCGAGAATCACGCCACCATTCAAGAGCCCGGAGAAGTCGAGCGTGTCGCTGTCGGAATTCGCTCCCTCGACGATCGTCACGTTCGCCGCCAGCGTGCCCGAGAAAACGTAGGAATCGCTCCCGCCGCCCCCCGTAAGCGTCGCGCTCCCCGTCCAGCCCTGCAGCGTGAATGTATTGGCGCTTGCACCGGCCGAAAGGTTCAGCGTCTCGATGCCATCGAGTGAGTCGCTGCCGATTCCTGCGAGCGTCGTCGAGGCGAGCGTGAAGTCGACATCAGCCGACTCGACCACCGTGTCGATCCCGGTGCCGCCGATAAACGAGTCGTTCCCAGACAGCCCCGAGTACGTGTCGTTGCCGGCGAGACCCGAAAGCAGATTGTCTCTCGTGTTTCCCAGAAGCGCGTCGGCCAGCGCCGTCCCGATCACGTTCTCAATCCCCGTTGACGAGGAAAGCGCAAGCGTCAAGCCTGCGGCTACGACCTGGGCCGCTGTCGACGCCAGATCGATATTCACCGCTCCGTTGGCCAGATCGCTGAAGTCGAGGGTGTCGGTATCGGCGTCGGCTGCCTCAACGAGCGTCACGTTCGCGGCGGCCGTCCCGCGGAATACGTAGCGGTCGCTCCCTCCACCTCCGACGAGCAGGGTCCCCCCGGCCCACCCTGCCAAGGTGAACGTGTTCGCACCGTCCCCCCCCGCAAGCCTGATCGATTCCACGCTGATGAGCGTCTCGGTACCGAGTCCAGTCAGGAGGGCCGCCGCGAGCGTGAAGTCGATGTTTCCGAACTCGACCACGGCGTCGACACCAGCGCCTCCGTCAAGGCTGTCGGCGCCGGCGCGCCCCGACAACGTATCGTCACCGGCAAGGCCCGACACCCGATTGTCGCGCGCGTTCCCGCCGAGCGTGTCGGCCAGCGCTGTCCCGATCACATCCTCGATCCCCGTCGCCGTGGAAAGCGTCAGCGTCAAGCCAGAAGCGAGCGCCTGAGCGGTTGTCGCCGCCAGGTCGATCGTCACGCCACCATTGGCGAGGTTCGTAAAGTCGAGCGTGTCGGTGTCGGCGTTCGCAGCCTCGACGATCGTCACGCTTGCTGACTCTGTCCCGACGAAGACGTAGGAATCGTTCCCGGCACCGCCGGTGAGACTCGCGTTCCCCGTCCAGCCCTGCAGCGTGAACGTGTTCGCACTCGCGCCGGCCGAGAGGTTGACCGCCTCGATGCTCGCGAGCGCATCGCTGCCGATCCCAACGAGGCCCGCCGCCGTGAGCGTAAAGTCGACATCGGCCGATTCGACTATCGTGTCGGTTCCGGCACCGCCATCAAACGTGTCGTTACCGGGGAGGCCTGAAAACGCATCGTCGCCGGCCAGACCGGCGAACGTGTTGTCTCTGGTATTCCCCTGAAGTGTGTCGGCCAGCGCCGTCCCGATGACGTTCTCAATCCCTGTCGACGTGGAGAGCGTCAGCGTCAAGCCGGCCACGAGCGTCTGGGCCGCCGTCGCCGCCAGATCAAGGCTCACGCCTCCGTTGGCAAGGCCCGTGAAGTCGAGCGTGTCGGTATCGGCGATCGCCCCCTCAACGATCGTCACGCTTGCCGATTCGGTCCCGGCGAAGACGTAACGGTCATTCCCGCTGCCCCCCGTGAGCGTCGCGCTCCCGGTCCACCCCTGCACCGTCAACGTGTTGGCACTAGCGCCGGCCGTCAGATTCACCCGCTCGATGCTGGCGAGGGCATCGGTGCCGAGCCCGGTGAGCGTCGTCGAGGCGAGCGTGAAGTCGACGTCCGCCGACTCGATCACCATGTCGGTCCCGGTGCCACCGTCGAAGCTGTCGTTCCCAGCCGAGCCGATGAAGGTGTCGTCGCCGGATCGCCCGACGAGCGTGTCGGCGCCAGCAAGCCCCAAGAACGAGTTGTCTCTGCCATTCCCCAGCAGTGTGTCGGCCAGCGCCGTTCCGATCACGTTCTCAATCCCCGTCGCCGAGGAAAGCGTGAGCGACAAGCCCGGCACGAGCGTCTGGACCGCCGTCGCTGCCAGATCGAGGCTCACGCCACCATTGAGAAGCCCGGTGAAGTCGAGCGTGTCGGTATCGGCATCCGCTCCCTCGACGATCGCTACGCTGGCCGATTCGGTCCCCACGAAGACGTAGGAATCGTTTCCGGCGCCGCCGGTGAGCGACGCGCTCCCCGTCCAGCCGTCCACGGTGAACGTGTTGGCGCTTGCGCCGGCCGAAAGGCTTACCGCCTCGATGCTCGCGAGCGAATCGGTACCGATCCCTGCGAGGGTCGTCGCCGTGAGCGTGAAGTCGACATCGGCCGACTCGACCACCGTGTCGGTCCCGGCACCGCCGAGAAACGTGTCGTTGCCAGACAGGCCCGCGAACGTGTTGTCAGAGGCATCGCCGACGATCGAGTCGTCAAACAGTGTTCCGACCACGTTGCGGAATCCCGTGATCTGGCGGAAGCCGGTCGCGGCACCGAGGGCGAGATTCACCGTCACGGCGCTGGCGAAAAGCGAATAGTCGAGCGTGTCGCTGCTTGCCACCGCCACGAGGTCGTTGATATCGCTAAAGACGACTCCGCCGACCGACCCACCCCCCAGGGACTCGATCGTCCAGACGCTCCCACCCCCCGGGCCGATGAGCGTGTTGCCGCCGGCATTTCCATTGGCCGCGCTGCCGATGACGGCATTGATCCCCTCGAAGCCACCGCTGCGAGTCGCCAGCCCCAGGCCGAGATCGACGCTGACGGCGAGCGACGACTCGCTGTAATCGAGCGTGTTGGTTGCCATCGCATTCCCGATCACCCGTCCCGCCATCGCCGCACTGCCGACGAACACGAATCGATTTTCGGCCTGACCGCCGACGATGTCGCCGAAGCTTCCGAACGTCAGTCCGTTGGCGGATGGATCAGTCGTGTCCTCGACGGTCAGGCTGCCATTGGGATGCAGTGTGAACGTCAGGGGGACGGTGCAGGCGGAGAAATCGAGCGTCGTGGTCGCGTTGATTCCATCCGGCATGAGGGTGCCGAAGCCGTCGTAAAACAATACGACCGTGAGAGGGGAAGTATCGAGCGTGAACTCGAAGTGCGTCGCCGGCGAAACGTTCCCCCCGACATCGACCTGCCGGACCTCGAGCACGTTCATGCCCTCGACCGCGCTGAACGACGGGCTCCACGACTGGCCGCCGTCCACTGAGTATTCGACGGTTGCCCCCGACTCAACATTCCCGATTATCAGATCGGCCAGGCTCGTGATCAGATCGGTGCGGTCCGTGCCCGTGTCGCTCGCCAGCGCCACCGTCAAGTCGGCTGCGGCCTGCGTGTCGAGCGTGAACGCGAAGCGTGTCGGATCGGAGGCGTTGCCCGCCGGGTCGACCTGTCGCAGGAGGACCTGGTTGAGCCCCTCATCGGGGGTCCACTGCGTTCTCCAGGTCGATCCGTTATCGGTGGAGTATTCGACGGTTCCATCCAACTCGATCGTCGACACCGTGCCGGTCATCTCCACCCGCAATCCTGTCGGCCCGCCGCCGTTGACGAGGACGAAGTCGAGCGTGTTGATCCCGTCCACGAAGCCACTGGTGACGGTGAACGTCTCGAAGGACCAGTAGCCAGGCGAGTTCCAGGTCGCGGAGCCCTCGCTTGTGCCGTTGATGAGGATCTCAGCGCCGAAATCGTCGGCCGCCCACATCCCGCTGATCGATACCGATCCGGGATCGATGCCGGTGAGATCGAAGGTGGTGCGGTAGACATACTGCCCCCCCGGTCCGTTCAGCGCGTTGTCGCTGGCAGGCCCGATCCAGGACGAGGCCCCGGTAGCGGAGATCCATGCCCCGATCGGATAGCCGTTGTCTGCCGTGGCGACGCGAACCACGTCGCTGCCGCCAGGCAGCGAGACGAGCGTGTAATGGAGATCGGTGGCCCAGTTGGCCGCCAACTGCCCTGCGGCATCGACACCGGTGCCAAACAGCGTCGCCAGCGTCTCCTCATGCATGAGTGTCCCGTCGCTCGTGACACGGTCGATGGGGCTCGAGCCGGTATCATTGGCAAGCATCGTCACCGGGGCAACCGGGCGCCCCGTGTCGAGCGTGAACTCGAAGGGCGTCCATGGCGAAACGTTCCCCGCGACATCGACCTGCCGGACCTCAAGCACGTTTGTGCCCTCGACCGCGCTGAACGAGGGGTTCCACGACTGGCCGCTGTCCACCGAGTATTCAACGGTCGCCCCCGACTCGACATTCCCGATCGTGAGATCGGCCAGGCTCGTGATCAAGTCGGTGCGGTCCGTGCCCGTGTCGCTCGTCAGCGAAACCATCGGGTCAGCGGCGGCCTGCGTGTCGAGCGTGAAGTCGATTTGCATCGCAGGTGACACGCCCCCCAGCCCATCGAACTGCCGCACGAGGACGACGTTGCCCCCCTCGAGCGCGGTGAACGCTCCGCTCCAGATTTGGCCCGCGTCGATCGAGTACTCAATCATGTTTTCGACCTCGACCCCCGTCACCGCCAACATGCCGTCGGAGGTGATCCCGTCGGTGTCGCTGATCCCGGTGTCATTCCCGAGCACGACGATCGGGGCGTCGAACACCCTGGCGACGATCGTGTTGACGATCGCCATGCCAGGATCGACGTCGATGTAGTTACCATTCGGGCTGATGAAGGACCATTGGTCGGAGTAGATCCCCGGAGCGGAGTGGGTCGTCCCCTGGAGATTTAAGCCGGACGACAGATCCTCCCCGTTAACACCCGTGGCTACCCCGATCGCCGTGTGCGCCTGGCCGTCGGCGGTCGCCGTGTAGGGGGTGACCGTGATCGAAGGGGTTGCCTTCAAAATCGTGTTGGCGATCGATCCCGACGTGCTGCGGTAATTGGGATGAGGGCTGCTGAACGTCCACAGATCGCTGTACACCCCGGCGTTGACATGCGCGGTCGCGAAAGCCAGATCCAGACCAGACGTCAGATCCTCACCAAGAACTCCCGTCACGGTCCCGGTGGCGAAGTGGGCTTGGCCGTCGTAGGTCGTGACGTAGGGCGTCACGTTGACCGTTGCATCAGCCTGCTCAATGGTGAACGTCCCTGTCCCGAACGCATCGGCATAGTTTGAATCTTGGCTGGCAAGCTGCCATGTCACCGTATGAACGCCTGCGTCCGTGAAGATTTCGTTGATGAACACGGAGCCGAAAGTCTCCCCGTTGATGCCATAACCGACGACGACACCTTGCTGAGAGAGTCCGCTGTAGACCACGGACGCCGGTCCTTGGATCGAGATCTGGGCCAGATCGATCGTGCCGAGCACGTCAGGGGTGAGGAGAACATAGTTGTCGGCGAAGGCTCCGGTGAGCGCCAGGCCTGCTACGGTCACCGGCTTATTGGCGCCGGCGTTGGGGTCGCCGTAGGCGCCCGTAACCCCGGCCGTGACAAGGGCCGTCGAGGTATCCCCCAGCCCGAGGCCGCCGAGTGTCGCCTGAAGAAGGTTCAACGGGGCGCTCGTGCCGCCGTTGTAGGGGCGGGAATCGACGGTGATCCCGCTCACGGTGAGCTCGACCAAGACACGGGTGACGACGATGTCGTTGCCGTCCCCGCCGGCGTAGTCGATGCGGAAGGTTTGCCCATTGCCGGCGAGGAACACCCTCCCGTCGGGAAGCCCGGCAAACCCACCGATGATCGGATCGCTGCCGTCGTTGGCGACGATCGTCACTGCCTGCCCGACGTCGGCGCGGCCGTTGATCGCCAGATCGAGGCTGCTGCCGCCAAGGTCGACCGTCCCAGTCACCGTCAGTCCTGCCACAGTGGTCATACCGCCTGCTTGCAAGCCCAGCGAGGGTGAAAACGTCGCCTGGGGCTGGAGGCCGATGTTGCCGGTGGCCAGACCGCCGGCGACACGGCCTGTCACCGTAAGCACGCCGGTCGTCGTTGTCACCGTGCCCGGCCCGGTAAGGCTACCGATGGTGTCGCTAGAAGCACCGAGCTCGAGCGTGCCGCCATTGAGGGTCACAGCGCCGCTGTCGGCCAGGATGTTGCTCGCGTCGATCCTGAGCACGCCGCCGGAGACGGTCGTGCCACCGGTGTACGTATTGGTGCCAGAGAGCGTGACGGTGCCGGCCCCGGTCTTCGTGAGGGTGCCCGAGCCGGCAAGGATCGCCGAGATCGTGCCGCTTTGGACCACGTAGCTCGAGCCGGTGAGGATGCCGGTCGTGCTTGTGATCGCGCCGGTTACGAGTGAGACTACGCCGACGGTGTCGGAGGAAGTGCCGAGGGCGAGCGTGCCTCCATTGACCGTGATGGAGCCGGCGTTGGATAGGACATGACTGGCACCGTAGGCGAGGATTCCCCCGGTGATATTCGTGCCGCCGGTGTAGGTGTTCGTGCCGGAGAGGGTGAGGGTGCCAGCGCCGACCTTCGTCAAGGCGACATTGCCACTGATAATTCCCGAGAACGAACCGTTGGCGTCGCTATTGCCGACCTGGAGCGTGAGAACATTCCGGATCGCCCCGCTCCCCGACAGGCCTTTGACCAGGAGGTTGAATCCGCCGCCGTCGAGTTGGCCGTTGACGACGAGGTTTCCCTGGCCCGGTCCGGAAGGAATGGCATTGGCCGCGCCCTGTCGGAGCGTGGGATTGGCCCCACTGCCCGAGCTATTGCCCCCCTGGACGGTCGTGTCCCCTTGATAATCGTTTGCCGGGTTTCTGAGCTCGACGACCGACCCCCGCCGATTCCGAGGGGCGGAGTTGTCGATCACGAGCCCGCCAGGGCCGGTTACCTTGCCGGTGATGATGAGCGTCTTGTCGGTCCAGTTGGTGGTGATGTTGCTCGTGGCGTTGAGCGTGATCGTGCCGCTGAGCGTGCTCGACACCACTCCCCCGAGACTCGCCCCCATGATCGCGCCGTTCCAAGGGCCGCCGTTGGTGGCCTGCGGTCCGCCGGAGTTTAGGCCGTAACTCATGCCGTTGAGGATGATGGCGTTGGCAATGTTCAAACCGGCGGTATTGAGATGGAGGCTCGCCCCGGCGGCGATGTCGATCGTGCCAGCCCCGAGCGAGGTCGACGTCCCGTTGGGGCCGATCGAGTCGCCACCGACACCGCCGTTGTTCTGGCCGATGGCGACGAAGCCCCCGGTGATGCGCGTGCCGCCGGAATAGGTGTTGGCCGCCGTCAGCGTCAGGCCGCCGGTGCCGACCTTCGTCAGGCTCCCGGCGCCACTGATCGTGCCGCCGAAGGTCGTGCTCGTGTTGGCGGAACCGACGGTGAGCGTCGAGTTGACGTTATTGAACGTCACCCTGGCGGTGCCGTTGCTGGCAAGCGATCCGAACGTCGCCCCGATCGTGCCGGTCGAGAAGACAATCGCTGCCGTGCCGGCGACGCCGTTGCCGAGGGTGACGGCTCCGGCCACCGCACCGTTGACATCGACCGTGAGCGTCACGCCCGAATTGACCACGATCGTGTCGGCGGCGGTGGGGGCGCCATTGGTACCGGAACCGGTGGTGATCTCGCTCCAGCTCATGTTCGCGCTGATCACGATCGCGGAATCGTGGAAGGCCTCGGTCGCCGTCTCGCCGGACGTAAGGCCAAAGGCCCGGACCTCGAGACTCGCGTTGGCATACTCGCTGCCGACAAACCAATCGGTCTCAATCCGGCCGTCGGCGCTGCCATCACGGTCGGGGGCGATGCGGACGCCGGTCTTGTCGACGTAGGCGTCGAACCCACCCACGCCGTCGGTCACCTGCCAGGGGAGATTCCCCGGCGCGCTGTCGGCGAGGCCGTCAGTGCGAACGACCTGAAACTGGATCGTCTCTCCAACCTGAAAGTTGTGGTCGGGGCCACCGTCTGAGAAGGTGGTGAAGAGGGCCGTGCTGCCAGGGGAGTAGTCGAACCGGTCGGTGGCGATGTCGGCGGCGAGCAGCATGCGCGGCTCGAGTCGCGCGAGGCCATCGAGCCGCGCCTGCCCCGAGCGCCGCGCATCGCGCCGGCTGCGGCGTTGGGCGCGGAGGAAGGCTCGCTCCCGGAAGCGGCGCCAGACGAGCGTGGCATGGATCCGTGCCCACCACCGAGGAGTCCAATTCGACTTCATGGAAAAACCATCTCCTTGGAGCAGCCCCGAACAGCCTGGAGCGCGATCGCTCCGATTCGTCATCACGGACCGGGCGGCCGATGCACTCTGCGACCACACCCCCACAAAGGCGGAGGTTCTCGATCACCTTTTAGCGATCCTAGGGCCTCTGTACGGCAGGTCAAAGGAATTGGCCTGAAAACGGACCGGAATTTGCCTTGCCTGGGACGAACCGGGCAGATTCGGGGACGAACCGGCACATCACCCCCAGTCGCACCCCCCTGACGGGCGGCCTGTCGCGGACCCGTTCTGGGAGGCTCCCCGCCCGGGCCGCTCACGCTCCCTCGACGACCGGTTGAGGATTCCCGCCCCCGGCCCCAAGATGGCCCGTGCCCTCCGACATCCTCCGGCCCTCCGAGCCGTCCGCCATGCCCGCCCTGACGACCCACCTCACGATCATCCGTCACGCCTGGGCCGAGGATCCGGGGCCGGGGGTCGACGACTTCCACCGCCGCCTGACGAAGCCGGGGCGGAAGCGGTTCGAGAAGTTTGTCCGCCGTCTGAAGAAGGTGGGGCTGGGGTTCGACCTGATCGCCACCAGCCCACTGATCCGCTGCCGGGAGACCGCCGAGACCCTCGCGGCCGAGCTCGGCGCGGGAACGCCGATCGCGATCGTCGATGCCCTCGCGCCGGGTTCGGACTGGCAGTCGCTCGTCGAATGGACAATCAGCCAGGATGCCGCGCGCGTGGCCTGGGTCGGGCATGCCCCCTGTGTCGGTCGACTCGCCGCGCTCACCATCGGCGACGGCAGTGCCGCGATCCGGATGCCAAAGGGGGCCGTGGCATCGATCCGGCTCGACGACGGCATCGGCCATCCGGGCGAGCTCGAATGGCTGGCTACCGCCGCACTGCTGGAAAGCTAACGCCTGGAAGGCCACGGCGACCCAGAAACGAGGGAGCCGGGCCGGGGGAAAAAGTGCCGGCAGGGCTTCCAGCGGCGGGTGGTAGAATCGGTCGGGTTTCCCCCCTTTCCCGAGGAATCGGCCCATGTGGTGTCCTTGCCCCGAGCCCTTCCGACGCCGTCCCGCCCCAGCGCGGATCGGGCTTGTCTCGCTCCTCGGGCTGGCCTGCTGGGCCTGCGCCGGATGCTCGTCGCCGAGCCTGGGTCCCGAGACCGACATCGTCGAAGTGGAGCGGATCGAGGTGCTTCCCTCCGAGACGCCAGCCCCCGGGGCTGCAGGGGAATCGGAGGGCTCCCCGCCAACCGTCGACGAGGGGTCTGCAGAAAAAGCGACCAAGGCCGGGCCCCCGGCGATCGATGCCGGGGATACGACGCCCCCCCCGGCGGAGGAAGTCCCAGCCGTCCCGGCGGCTAACTAACTCCCGCCCCGCCCGATCCCTGCGGCGTCGGTGGTCGGCTTTGCCGCTCTCCCCCCCATCCACTCCTCTCCCCCGTTTCCGATCCGACCATGAAAGACCGATCCAGATGGCTCCCGCTTGCCCAGGCCCGTGCCCCGTTCTGGGCCGGCGTCGACTTGGGTGGAACGAACATCAAAGTCGGCCTCGTCGACGATGACGGCCGCACCGTCGCCTTCCACACCGAGAAGACGCTCGTTGAGCGGGGGCCGGAGGATGTCTGCCGGAGGATGGGCGAGAGCGTGCACACCGTCGCCGGCCTCGCTGGCATCCCCCTCTCCGCGATTTCACGCGCAGGCCTTGGCACCCCCGGCCCGCAGGATCTGAAGGCCGGCTTCATCATCCGTGCCGGCAACCTCCCCGCCTTCGACGGCTTCAACATCCGCGACCGGGTCTCGCACCACGCCGGGCTGCCGGTGACATTTGCCAACGACGCCACCGCCGCCGGATTCGGCGAGCATTGGATTGGCGCTGCCAAGCAACTCGAAAGCCTGGTGCTCCTCACGCTCGGCACCGGTGTCGGCGGCTCGATCGTGATCGGCGAGACGACGATTGACGGCGCCAACAGCCATGCCTCCGAGTGCGGCCACATCCTCGTCGATCCGGCGCCGACGGCCCGGATGTGCCCGTGCGGAAAGCGGGGGCACCTCGAGGCCTACGCGAGCGCCAAGTCTTTGATGGCCATGGCGAGGGAGCGGATCGCGGCCGGCACGGCGCCCGGCTTGGCGGAGGCTGTGGCGGGGAAAGCGGAGCTGACGCCGGAGCTCGTGTGGGCCATGGCCAAGAACGGTGATGCCGCGTCGCTTGAGCTGATCGACACGGTGGCCCGCTGGCTCGGCATCGGAATCACGACCATCCTCCACACCCTCGACCCGGCGATCGTTCTCCTCGGTGGCGCCATGACCTTTGGTGGCGAGGTCGATCGGGTCGGTCACGCCTTCCTGGAGCGGATCCGCGCCGAGGTCCGGGAGCGGGCCTTCCCCCTCCTTGCCGAGCGGACGCCGATCCGTTTTGCCACCCTCGGCGGCGACGCCGGCTATGTCGGCGCTGCCGGCATGGCCCGCGCCGAGCACCTCCGCCTCCATCCCTCCGACGCCTGACGATCCCCCCGGCTACAATTTCCACATGCCCATCGACTGCAAGCACATCCGCAACTTCTCGATCATCGCCCACATCGACCACGGCAAGAGCACGCTCGCCGATCGGCTCCTCGAATGGACCGGGACGGTCGAAAAGCGGCAGCTCAAGGAGCAAATGCTCGACGATATGGAGCTCGAGAGGCAGCGGGGGATCACGATCAAGGCCCGTGCCGTTCGCATGGAATACCGCTACCAGGGGGAGCTCTACGAGCTCAACCTCATCGACACCCCCGGCCACGTCGACTTCCACTACGAGGTCTCGCGGAGCTTGGCCTGCTGCGAAGGAGCCGTGCTCTTGGTCGATGCCTTCCAGGGGGTGGAAGCGCAGACGGTGGCCAATGCCTACGCCGCGACCAACCAAAATCTCGCGATCGTGCCGGTGATCAACAAGGTCGATCTCGTCCACGCCCGCGTCGATGACGTCCTCGCCGAGATGGAGCAAAGCCTAGCGATCGACCCGACCGAGGTCATCAAGGCGAGTGCCAAGGCGGGCATCGGCATCGATGAGCTGCTCGGGGCGATCGTCGAGCGGGTCCCTCCGCCGGCTGGGGATCCCACCGCGGTCCTCCGCGCGATGATCTTCGACAGCCACTACGACAGCTACCGTGGCGCCATCACCTATGTGCGGATCGTCGACGGCACGATCAAGAAGGGGCAGAAGATCCGCTTCCTCGAGACCGCCTCGACCCACGAAGTCCTCGAAATCGGCCAGTTCGTGCCGCAGCGCCGCGCCTGCGAGGCGCTCGCCGCCGGTCAGGTGGGCTATCTCGTCTGCAACATCAAGGATGTCAAGCAGGTCCACATCGGCGACACGGTGACGATCCCGGGCGAGGACGGCGCCAAGGCGATGCCGGGCTACAAGCCGCCGCAGCGGATGGTCTATTGCGGCCTCTATCCTTCCGAGGGGGAAAACTTCGAAGAACTGCGCGACGCCCTCGAGAAACTGTCGATCAACGATCCCTCGTTCGAGTTCTCGCCCGAATCGAGCGAGGCGCTCGGTTTCGGCTTCCGCTGCGGCTTTCTCGGCCTCCTCCACATGGAGATCATCCAGCAGCGGCTCGAGAAGGAAGACGATCTCGACCTCGTCCAGACAGCGCCGAACGTCACCTACCAGATTCTCAAATCCGACGGCACGACGATCGAGATCACCAACCCGCAGGATGTCCCCGAGACGGGGCAGATCGAGGAATTCCGGCAGCCGATCGTGCGGACGAACTTCCTCACGCCGGTCGAGCACATCGGCCCGATCATGCAGGTGTGCACCGACCGCCGCGGTATCTACCTCAAGACCGAATACCTCTCGCCGACCCGGGCGATGCTGACGTTCGATCTGCCGCTCGCGGAGGTGATCTACGATCTCCACGACAGGCTCAAAAGCGTGACTCGCGGCTACGGCACGATGGACTACGAACTGATCGGCTACTTCCCTGCGGATCTGGTCCGCCTCGACATCCTCGTCGGTGGCAAGCAGGTTGACGCCCTCTCGATCATCTGCGACCGGCGCGATTCCGACCGCCGCGGCCGGTCGATCGTGAAGAAGCTCCGCGGCGAGATCGACCGCCACATGTTCGAGATCGCCATCCAGGCCGCCATCGGCACAAAGGTCATCGCCCGCGAAACGATCTCCGCAATGCGGAAGAACGTCACGGCGAAGTGCTACGGCGGCGACATCTCCCGCAAGAAGAAGCTGTGGGCAAAGCAGAAGGAAGGGAAGAAGCGGATGAAGAGCATCGGCTCGGTCGACATCCCCCAAAAGGCCTTCATGGCGGTCCTCGAGACCGGCGCCGATCGTCAGCAGCAGTGAGCCTTTCCGTCGGCCGCGGCTCCTCGCTTCCCGCTCAACGCCCGCTCCTTCCGGAGGTTTTTCCCGTGCGTCTTCCGCTCCCGGCCCTCGTCCTCGGCCTGCTTACGCTTCTGGCCCCCCGCCCGGCTATCGCCTGGCAGGATCCCGACTGGGACAAGGACTACGTCCTCTCCGCCACGAGCACGGCCCGGGCCGAAGGGGTCGCCGCCGGTTCGACGCGGCTGCTCGTCCACAAGAGCACCGGCACCTTCCCCGGCACCGTCCGCCGTGTCTGGATCCACCTTCCGGCCGAGTCGATCCTGAAGCGTGTCGGCGACGAGGGGCTGGCGGTGATGGTGTTCCAGGATGGCCACGCCTACGTCGACGAGCAGGGGCAGTTTCGAGCTCCGATCGTCCTCGACAATCTCGTCCATGCCGGGAAGATCCCCCCGCTGGCGGCGATCTTCATCGATCCCGGCCACACGGCGACCGAGCTGCCCGGAGAGAAGCCCGGCTGGCAGCCGGCGGCGAACAACCGCAGCGTTGAGTACGACACCGTCTCGGCGCTCTACGCCGAGTTTCTCGAGTGCGAGATCCTCCCCCTGGCGGCGAAAGACGAGCGACTGAAGGCCGCCGGCCTCCGGCTCACGAACGATCCGACGATGCGTGGAATCTGCGGCATCTCGTCGGGGGGAATCTGTGCCTTCACCGTCGCCTTCGAGCGGCCCGATCTGTTCCGCAGGGTGCTCTCGCATGTCGGCAGCTTCACCGACATCCGCGGCGGCGACCATTATCCGTCGCTGGTGCGGCAGACGAAGGAGAGCCCGAAGCCGATCCGCGTGTACCTGCAGGCCGGCGAGCACGATCTCGACAATCGCCATGGCCACTGGTGGCTCTCGAACCTGAGTATGGAGAAGGCCCTCGCTTTCGCCGGCTACGACCACAAGCTCGTCGGTGGCATCGGCGGCCACAACGGCAAGCACGGCGGCGCGATCCTCCCGGAGAGCCTCGAGTGGCTCATGCGCGGGTGGAACGGGGCGGAGTGAGAGGGCTCAGGGCAGGATCGCTGTCGAACCTTTCCCAAATGGCCCCTCCCTGATCGGCACGGGATTTGCGCAGAAACCCTGTCGATCAGGGATTTCCTGCCAATTCCTACTCATCTGGAAGGGAACCCAATCTGTGACGCTAGCGACAAAATGCCAGAATCCCATGCTCACCACGGGCCAATCGCCAAGCCCGAGCAAAACGCAGCCCTCTGCTGTTGACGGATTCACCGCAAGCCCGACATAGTTCCCAGTGGGGCATCGGCCGCGGTGTGTTTCCGGGGTTCGTCATCCCGAGAATCCCGGTCTCTCGAAGCAAGACCGTCGAGCCTTGCCACTCCTCCTGCTGAGGGGTTCACCACTTGCACATCTGCGGTGGTCGTCTGTGTTTGGCTGATCGGGTGTCTTGAGAGTTTCGAATTCCGCTACCCAGGACAAGAAAGACTCCCGATGCTGCGAACCGCTTTTACGCTCACGACTTTGCGCACCATTTGCTCCGTCACCGTCAGCGCCACCGCACTTGTTTGTGCTGGCGTATGCAAGGCCGAGACGTTGAGTATTGAAATGATGATGCCCTTCGATTACGGCGTGACCGGCATCCGTGCAGACGCCGGGAACAACGTGGTGATCACCGGCGGGATCGGCCCGCCGAACCTGCGCCAAGGCCCGCCAGCTTTCATCTACAAAGGCCCTCTCGATGCCGTGACCTCGGTGACAACGATCTCCAATCCGACCCTCCATCTTTTCAGGCCCACGTTCGGCGGCAATGCCGTGTATGGCGCGATGTTCTACGGACCGAACACCCACCGTTTCAATCCGACAGCGATCCCCGATGGAAACGTCCGCGCCGTCGGTACCTATCTGGAAAATGGCCCGGATGATTTCCAGAAGGGGATGATTTACGACGGGCCTTTGGATGGCACCGGTGCCTGGACGAGCCTCCAGGTCCCGGGCGCGGACATCGCGGCTACGATCCCACACAGCACGATGGGGAATCTCGTCGTTGGAAACTACAACCTACTCACGTCGGTTTCGGAAGGCCAACCCTTTGTCTACGACATCGACTCGCCGTCGTACACCCGCCTCACCATCAACAACGCCGAAGCCGCCACGATCTATGGAATATGGCAGAACGGCGGTGAGTTGAGCACGTCCTACACGATTATCGGCGGACTGGTCCAGCCGGCGTCGTCGAAGAGCCAGGGTTTCATCGCCTCGTATGACGCGATCAGTCAAGGAGTGACCGGAGTGGCACTCTACAGCTTCGCCGATGACGTCGACATCGCCACCCACTTCGAGGGCATCAGCGCCTACAACGGGGGCTTCTCCATCGCGGCAAACGCCGTCTCAGGGGGGTTCTCTTCGCCGGCTTATGCCTTTATTCCCTACACGGGCACGGTGGGTTCGTACGTCTACGGACAGGCTACATGGACAGCGGTTGTCAATACGATCAACGGCACTTCTGCCACCGGCGACACCGTCATCGATGACAGGGTGATCGGGATCTATAGCGTCGGCGACGGGGCCCGATCGTACATCACGAGCGTGCCCGAAATCGACCCGAGTTGCATCGGGAGTGCTCTTGCCCTCCTGCTGGGGTCGCTGGGTTTCCTTGAGCGTCGGCGGCTGAAAGCGGCCTGATCGGCAACGCTTCACGCGGGCGGACATAGCGTTTCGGCGTTCGATCCTCTGGGCAATCCCGATTCAATCATCATGATTCATAAAGTCTTGCCGCTTCTGCTTACCGGTCTGCTGCTGGCTCTCTCCGGAAGAGCTTATTCCCAAACAACTGATACGACATGGGACAGCATGCTGACCGGCTCCCAGTGGTATGTGCCGACTCAGAATATGTTGGCCTACATGACTGTCTCAGCGGATTTGACCCAGGCTGTTCAAGCCGGAGATCAAACACTCTGGTCCATCACCAATTGCGTGGATGGAGTTTTCACCGGAACCTCTTCGCAATCACTGACGGTCCCCATGTCTGGGGGAACACCCCAAGCGGCAACCGGCACGGTCATGAGCGGCGTCATCAATAGCGCCGGACAGGTTCTGATCAATTTCACCGAGACGAACGGCGATCTCACGATAGCGCTCGGCAACTATCGAAACGTGAGCGGGTCTGATCTGATCGAGATGCAAATGTTTTCCCAAGTCTCTACCGGTGAAAACGTCACGCATTGGGCCTACATGGCTCCCTATTTAGGCTCGGATTACCCTCCGTACACTCCGACCGACCCCGCCCTCTTGTCCACAACTTGGGAATGGATGCAGGGGACTTCGTGGACATTAAACGACGCTGCTCTGTTTGGGTCGAATGGAAGCGGCCTGTTCTCTGTCAGCAATTACAACAGCGGTTACTTTTATGGTTCAGGCACAAGTGCAAGCAGCGCCTTTACGCTGATTGGATCCGCGACGCCCGAGGGAAACCTCATTCTAGGTCTTATTGATAATGGAAGCGGCGTGACGACAAGTCTCTTCGGCACCATTACCGGCACTGATTCGAGTGGCTCCATGTCGTTACGTGCCTACACCACACATGGCGTCGTTGCTGGCCCCCCAACTGCCACCGCCGAGGTTATTCCTGGACCTACCGCCATCCTTTCTGTCACGAGCGGAACTTCACTCTCCCTTGCGAGCGGCACAAGCAGTTACGCCTATACCTACGTCGGCAATACCGCCAATGATTCCAATAGCTCCCTAACCGTCACGAATGAAGATACCGTGCTGGCAAACTCCCAAAATCTCACGGTAGGAAATCTTGGGTCGGGCAACACCATGACGATTGCCAATGGGGCCGTGGTCGCCGACCGATCCGGGTTTGTCGGATACGACTCAGCATCCTCGAACAACTCGATTCAGGTGACGGGGAGTAACTCGGTCTGGCAGAACAGCGCAGACCTCTACGTGGGTTATGGCGGAAGCGACAACAGCCTCCTGATTACGAGCGGCGCCGAGGTGCTTGCTTCCAACACCTACATCAGTTCGTTCGGAGGAACCAATAATTCGGTACAGATTTCAGACACGGGATCAGCCTTAACAAACAGCGGGTCGATCTGGGTGGGAGCTTCCCCTCTTTCTTGGCCAGGTCTTGTAGGGACGGGGACGTTGACGATCACTTCGGGAGGGACGCTGAGTGCTGCAGGTCTCATCATCTCTGGAGCCACCGACTCGGTCGGCACGGTGGAAGTGGGGCTCAAGGGAGGATCCGATTCCGGCATGACCCTCAATGTTCCTCTCATAACCTTCGGCGAAGGAACGGGGAGTCTTGGGCTCAACCAGTCCGATACGCTGACGATCTCTGGCTCAATCGAAGGGGCGACGGCCACAAGTTCCTATGCCATGATCCAGCAGTACGGCAGCGGCACGACGATCCTGACGGGGATCAGTCACACGGGCTTGGGTTACCGTGTCGACGGTGGTCAGTTGATGATCGACGGAGGAATCCTCGATATTTACCTCATCGACGCCATCTCGCCCAGCGAGCTGGGAGGTCCTCGGACCGTCACCGTCGGAAACAAGAACAGCGACATCTCCCTCGTGGTGAAGAACGGGGGAGAGTTGCATTCCTTCGTTACGATCATAGGAACGGATCTTCAGAAGGACACCGATGCCCTGACCACGTCCTCGGATAATTGGGCTCTCATCACCGATCCCGGAAGCAAACTCATTGCGGGGGATCTTCAGGTGGGCAATGTGAGCAGTGGCAACAGTCTCATGATTAGCAACGGCGCGACTGTCTCTTCAGCACTCTCCACGAACGTCGGCATCTCTGGATCAAACAACAGTGTCACCGTCGATGGTACTGGGTCGTCGCTCTCAAGCAGTGGATCTCTGATCGTTGGAACCTACAGCCAAAGTCGTGACTCCTCCGCCAATACGCTGCGAGTAACCAACGGTGGTATCGTGGCGAGCGGCTCGGCAACCATCGGAAACACCACGAGTTCTTTTGGGAATTCGGTGACTGTTTCCGGATCGGGATCATTGTGGACGAATGACGGGGATGTGATCCTTGGCAATGGTGGATCAAGCAATAGCCTGATTGTTGCAAATGGAGGAGGGGTGGTGAGTTCCAACTTCTACATCAGCTCCACAAGTACCTCTTCCGATAACGCTGTGCTTGTGACTGGCTCGAGCGGGTTCTGCTCGACGTTGAACACCATTGGGGCACTCTCGATCGGTTCTGCGGGCAGCGGATCCTTGACTGTGGCAGATGGAGCCCTTGTTGTGGCCTCAGGGGGCGTCACGATCGCCTCGCAGGCCGGTTCCGTTGGCACGCTGAACATCGGCACTTTCGCGGGAACTGACACGGCCGGCACGATCACCGCCCCGACCATCGACTTGGGAGTAGGAACTGGCACCATCAACCTCAACCAAGTTAACGCCGTCACAATCGCAGCGACCATCAGCGATCATGGCAATGGCGTGATCAATCAGCTTGGAAGTGGCACGACGATCCTCAATGGCAACAACAGCAATTTCTCGGGCCTGGCGACCGTCAGTGCGGGAATCCTGCGTGCCAACAGCAGTACGGCCTTAGGAACCTCCAAGGTGACGGTTTCCGGCGGTAGCCTCGACCTCGGCAGCTCCACCCACACCGTCGCCAGCTTCACGATCACCAGCGGCTCGCTGCTTGGCTCAGGCAAGATCACCGCCGCGACCTATGCTCTTGGCGGCGGCACCGTCACCGGCGACCTCGGCGCAGGCTCGATGACCGTGACTGGCGATTCGAGCTTGAACGGCACGGCCGACGTCACCTCGGTGAGCTTGAATACCGGCACGCTGGCTCTCGGCGCTGCTGGCCGGTTCACGAGCAGCGTTGTCGCTCTCACCGGTTCAACGGGCGCAAGCCTCAGCCTCGGTGGCAGCGAATCCGTTGGCTCGCTCACCGGTGGATTCAACGTCGGCCTCGGCTCCGCCACGCTCACAACCGGCAACGACAACACGAGCACGACCTATTCGGGTACCTTGAGTGGCTCGGGGGCCCTCATGAAGCAGGGCGCCGGCACGTTCTCGCTCGCTGGATCAAACACCTACTTCGGCGGCACGACGGTGTCGGCCGGGACGCTCATCATCAATGGCAGCCTTGCTAATTCGCCTGTCACCGTCGGCAATGGCGGCGCGATTGGGGGGGACGGCACGATTGGCAGCCTCGTCACCGTGCAATCCGGGGGCACGCTGACCCCGGGCAATAGCCCGGGACTGCTCACCGTCGCGTCGCTCGATCTCCTCGCAGGGAGCACGACACTCATGCAGGTCGTCGGGGCAGGGAGTAGCGCCGGCACCGCTGGCAGCGACTATGACAAGGTCGTTGTCACCACCGTCGGAGGCCTGGGCTATGGCGGTCTGCTCGATCTCGACTTCGCCAACTCGGCGGCCTTTGCCGACGGCACGACGTTCGACCTGTTTGGCTTCAGCGGCTCGACGCGCGAACACTTCAACCGCGTCGCCAGCACCGGGAGCGGGAGCTACACGGGGCTTACCTTCTCGGGTGTGGGAGGCGTGTGGACGGCCCTGTTCGGGAACCAGCAGCTCACCTTCAGCGAGCTGACCGGCCAGCTTTCGTTTACGAGCAGCGCCGTCCCCGAAATCGACCCTGCCACTGGCGGTGGCGCCCTCTCGCTCGTCGCCGGCGTGCTCGCGATGATCGAGCAGCGAAGGCGGCGTGCCACGCTCGCGGCTTGATCGAGTGGGCCTCTTGATCACAGATTCACAATCGGGCCGGGCATCGCGAGGTGCTCAGGCCCGGTGTCTTTTGGTGACCGTGGCCTGCCTTGGAAATCCTGATCCAGGCGGTATGAAGGCCAAATCCCCCCTCGGGGATGACATCCAAACGACGCAAGAAGCCCTAGCCGGAGCGGATCGTCGCGAAACTGCGTGACGCGGAAGCGATGCTGAAAGCCTGGTAGGGGGCTGTCGAACGATGGCGTGGCGTTGGTCGTCACGCCCCATCGTCATCGGCCGGGGCAAGCTCCGGGACGCCCGCCTCGAACGACTCCGCGGTGACCAACACCGCTTCCGCGGCGGTCGGATGGGCTGCGTGGAATTCGTCCACGGCGCGGCGGGTCCGCTCCTTGGTGGCATCCCAGCTCACCTGCACGGGCGTCGGTTTTCCCCGGTGATCGACGACGAAATCGATCTCTCCGGTGCCACGCCAGTAATGGACCTGCCGAAAGCGTCGCCACAGCAGCAGGAAAACCGCACACTCGAGCTGCTTGCCTCGGTCGTGCCCAGTGGGGGTCACCGACACCCGCCGCAGGCCGGTGTCGATGGGGTAGTACTTCCGATTGCGGACGATTCGCTGCCGCTCCGACCGGGAGAAAAACGGACAGCCGATCGCGAGGTAAGCGCTTTCCGCCGCATCGATGTAGAGCGACGTGGTGTCGACGGAGATGCCCAGCGCCGCCGCCAAGCGGCGGATGCTCGTCTCCGAGCCGGCTGACTCGAAAAGCATCTGCACGAGTTGCCGCAGCGGGGTGCTCGATCGGGCGCCCACGCGTTCACGCATGTCGCGTTCGACGATGTCCTGAAAATAGCCGCGGAGGAGACGGTCGTGATCTGAAGCGCCGATGGTCGCTGGAAATCCGCCCGCATCGAGATAGTCTTCCAGCGTGGCCTTGGGTCTGAGGACACGAAACTCGCCAAGGTCGAACGGAAACAGTTCGATCGCATGATGCCGGCCGGTCAGCGACGAGCCGAGCTCTCCCGAGAGGAGATGGGCATTGGAGCCGGTGACCACGAACCGCCGTTGCTTCGGGCGATCGAG
>CAMBFA010000038.1 GCA_945865325.1 Candidatus Kuenenia stuttgartensis | reverse complement strand
ATCAGGCGATGTCGGCGCTGTTTGGCCATGCGCGCGGTGCCTTCACCGGTGCCGCGGCGGCCCGGGCAGGTCTCCTCCGCGCGGCCGACGGGGGCATCCTGTTCCTCGACGAGATCGGTGAGCTCGGGCTCGACGAACAGGCGATGCTCCTCCGCGCGATCGAGGAGCGGCGCTTCCTCCCGGTCGGCTCCGACACCGAGGTGGAAAGCGATTTCCAGCTCTTGGCCGGCACGAATGCCGATCTTTCGGCAGCGGTGAACGCCGGCCGATTTCGCGCCGATCTCCTCGCCCGCATCGATCTGTGGACCTTCAGTCTTCCCGGCCTCGCCGCCCGCCGCGAGGATATCGCCCCGAATCTCGACTACGAGCTCGAGCGATTCGCCGCGAGGAGCGGTCGGCGGGTGACGATCAACCGCGAGGCCCGGGAGCGATTCCTCGCCTTCGCCGAGGGCCCCGATGCCCCCTGGCCGGGCAATTTTCGTGATCTCTCCGCCGCCGTCACCCGGATGGCGACGCTCGCCCCCGCGGGTCGGATCGGCCCGACCGACGTCGACGAGGAGATCGGCCGGCTGCGGGTAGCGTGGGGGAACGATGGGAACGGCGGGCCGGCCGACGATCCCCTCCCAGCCCTGCTGCCCCGAGAGCGACTTGCCACCCTCGACCTCTTCGATCGGCTCCAGCTCGGCGCGATCGTCGACGTTTGCCGACGATCGAAGTCGCTCTCCGCCGCCGGGCGCGAACTGTTCGCGGTGTCGCGGCAGGCCAAGGCAAGCCCCAACGACGCCGACCGGCTCCGCAAATACCTCGCCCGCTTCGGGCTCACCTGGCACGACGTCGCCAGCCGATGACCCGCAGGACGGCAGCGGCCGGGCCGATGCAACGGGCACCGTCGCTTTCCGGGCCTGTGTTGCCCCGTACGGCAACACCTACCCGGCGGCGCCGAGCATCGTGCCGTTGCACCACACGCGCACGCCTCTGGCCTGGGCAAAGAGTGCCGTCTCGCGCGAGATCGCCTCACACGCCACGACCGGGATCGCCGCCATTCCGGCCTTCCGCAGAATCGCCGCTCGCCGTTCGGCCCTGACGACGTCGTCGGTGTCGCCGGTCGAGGAGACCTCCACGACCACATGACTCGGCACCCCATCGACGAGCCCAGACGCGATCGCGTCAACCCGCAGGACCTCATCGCATTCCTCGCTCTCGAGCACCGACTCTATGGCGTCGAGGACTTCGTCGTTGCGAAGGAGCTTGCTGCGCCGAAGGAACCGGCCGAGATACGACGACAGCCGATCCCGGAATTGGAGCTCAAACGTCCGCCCGATGACCGTATCGGTGCGAATCGACAGCCGCTCGACGGTGTTCGTCAGTGAGCCGAGCGCCACGGCTAGGTCCGACACTTTCGCTTCTGTCCGCGACTGGGCTACGGTGAGCCGGGCTTGCCCTTCGGCCAACTCCGACACTTTCGCTTCTGTCCGCGACTGGGCGTCGGCGAGCCGGGCTTGCCCTTCGGCCAACTCCGACACTTTCGCTTCTGTCCGCGACTGGGCGTCGGTGAGCCGGGCTTGCCCTTCGGCCAATTCCGACACTTTCGCTTCTGTCCGCGACTGGGCGTCGGCGAGCCGGGCAAAGCCCGCGTCAACGACGGCGTTGCGGGCTTCGATCGCCGCGCAGAGCTCGTGGAACTCGGCCTTCGTGACCGCGTTGCTGGCCTCCTCGAACATCGGCCCGAGGGTGTGGGCGAGTGACTTCGCAGCCTCCTCGCCGAGCGTCAGCCGTAGATCCTCGTAGATGCGGTAGGTATTCACGAAGGGATGAACTCCGATGGGGGAGCGGTCGCACCCTCCGCGGATGAGTGTACAGACGTCTATTCATTGAGTCAACGACGGTCCCGCGGGCAACGCGGGCCGGAATGATCGTCGAGGATGTCTTTCTTTCCCGGCGGCACGCGTTCGTCGATCCCGCCCTCAGTCGACCTTCATCCACCATGGCGCCGCCACGAACCAGAGGATCGTAGAGACAAGCATGATCCCCTTCACGGTATCCAGCGGCATCGCCCCGCACAGAAACGCCACCGGCGGGAGGATCGTGCCGGCAAGGGCGGCCAGCCCGACAACCTTGGCCGGCGTGTGGTAAGGGGATTTTTCAGAGGTCGTCATCGCTTCGGGCTCCCGGGATCAGGCGGCCGCCGCGGCCCGGCCGCTGGCGAACTTCGAGAGGAGGATGTAGAGAATGCCACAGGCCATCGTGCAGGGGAGCGGGAGATACCAGGGGGGCACCTCGAAGCCCCACGGGTTGACCGGTGACACGGCGGTCATCGACAAGCCGATGAGCACCGGTACGAGCCAGGCGATGAGGACAGCCATATTGACCGACGCGCCGCTTTTCGCGGCCGGATCCCGGTCGATCCCGACGACGTCAGCGAGGAAGTGATCGACGACGATCAGCCCGCCGACTGGCGCCAGGATCGTGCCATAGACACCGACAAAGTCGAGGAGCCGCATGGCGAAGGCCGGAAAGATCCCCGCCGCGATGCAGACGGCACCCGCCAGGAGCGTGGCCCCGGTGCGGGAGAGGCCGGGGAGCACTCCCTGGAAGGCCAGCCCCGCCCGGTAGATCGTCGGATTCGCCGTCGTCCAGCCGGCGATGATGATGCAGACAAGGCCGGCCCAGCCGACGGCATCATTGACCATCGTGCCGGGATCCTTTCCCTCCTGCGGATTCACCCCCTTCTCCTTCACCCAATAAATGAGGAGCAGCGCCGCACAGATCCAGGCGACATAGTGGCCGAGGAACATCCCTGCCGCGCTCGCCCATCCCGCGCTCGGCGACTTTGCGAACCGAAGGACGGAGAGATCGGCCATGCCGATGTGCATGGCGGCATTGCAGAACCAGGCGAAGAGGACGATTCCCACAAACGAGATCGACCGCTCCGTTCCTGGCGGCGGCGTGAGGAGAGCCCAGACGTCGGTCGTCCCCAGTTTCCCGAGCGTGACGATCGCGCAGGCAAGAAAGATCAAAAACATCCACGGGGCGGAGTAGTGGCCAACGAGTGCCACGACGTCATAGCCTTTCAGCGCCACAAACGTCATCGCCGCCCCGATGACGATGCAGGCGGCGATCCAGGCGGGGCCGGTGGGCATCGTCGAGGAGAACGTCGGCATGGCGATCGTCCCCTCGGGGAAGAACGGCCCGACAGCCGTCGCCGAGACCGTGATCATCGACCCGGCGAGGAAGCAGAAGAGGAGACCGTTGGCGAGGTTGTAAACCGTCACCAGCCCGCGGCCGGCAATCTTCTCCATCTTGGAGTAGAGCGTGAGCCGCTCGCTGCAGGCGATCGGCGCCGTCAGATAGCGCCAGGTGAGCACGGCGAGGAGATTGCCAATCAGCAGGCCGACGATCAGGCTAAAGGCATCGGCCCCCCACTTCACAAACAGCGGGCCGATCATGAACTCGGTGCCGGCCGTGTGCTCGCCGGCATACATCCCCCAGAACGAACTCGGGCCCTTGAGGGCGCCCTCCGGAACGCGCTCGCGCTCGTATTCCGAGCCGACAGCCGGCGACTCAACCTCGTCGACCATCCCCTGCCCGGCGTGTTCGTGATCCTGCGTCGTCATGTCCGTTTCCCCGTGACCTGGTCCTCGTAACGGCGGATGGCGGCGAGCCACGCCTCCCCCACCGGCACCCCCTCGACCTCGCAGTGGTAGTCCCACACCGCCCCGAACGGAAGCCCCTTGGCCTCCTCCTGCAGGGCGAGCCGTGTCGTCGTGTCTCCCGCCTCTTCCGCGGCCCCAATTCCCGGCGGCTCGAGGAGCGCGATCAACAGGGCCTTCAGCATGTTCCGCGTGCCGATCGTCCAGGCGGCAATCCGGTTGATGCTGGCGTCGAAGTAGTCGAGCCCGACATGCACCCGGGAGGGATCGCCACAGGCGACGATCTCGCGCGCGATCGCCTGGAGATCGTCGTTGAAGGTCACGACATGGTCGCTGTCCCAGCGAACGCCGCGGCTGACGTGGAGGAGGATCTCCGGGAGATAGAGGAGGACGCTCGAGATCTTGTCGGCGATCGTCTCGGTGGGATGGAAATGGCCGGCGTCGAGGCAAAGGAGCTTCTTCCGGGTGATCGCATACCCGAGGTAAAACTCCGCCGACCCGACCGTGCAGGCCTCGGCCCCGATGCCGAAGAGCTTCGGCTCGACCGCATCGAGGAGATGCTTGGCGGGGAGGCTCTTCTCGAAGACCGCATCGAGCGAATCGGCAAGCCTGGCCCGGGCCCCCATCCGATCGGCGGGGGTGTCCTTGAAGCCGTCGGGCACCCAGACATTCGTCACGCAAGGGCTTCCGAGCGCCTTCCCCATCGCGGCACCGATCTCCCGGCTCCGTCGGCAATGCTCGATCCAGAACTTCCGGATGCTCTTGTCGGCACTGGCGAGCGTGAACCCGTCGGCGGCCTTCGGGTGGGCGAAGCAGGTGGGGTTGAAATCGAGCCCCACGCCGCGCTCCTTGGCCCAGGCGATCCAGCCCTTGAAGTGGGCCGGCTCGATACCGTCGCGGTCGACCTTTTTCCCACCAAACTCCCCGTAGAACGCATGGAGATTGAGCCGATGGCTCCCCGGAATGAGCGCCAGCGCCTGATCGAGATCGGCCCGCAGTTCGTCGGGCGTCCGCGCCCGCCCCGGATAATTCCCCGTCACGGCCAGGCCACCGCCGATCGCACCCGCGTGCTGCTCGAATCCCCCCACGTCGTCCCCCTGCCAACAGTGGAGCGAGATGGGAATCGACTTCAATCGCTTCAGTGCCTTCTCGACGTCAACCCCCAGGGCGGCATACCGCTCCCGGGCAAGCTTCCAAGCGGCATCGACCTGTTTCGACGTCGTCTTGGCGGGAGCTCGGGAAGCGCGGGGCATAAACAGATCTCGGGGAGTGGCGTGGGACGGGGTGACGGGCAGGGCCAGAGAGGAGTCCGTGGACCGGCAGGCTTGTTGAGTGGCTCACAGCTCCCCCTTCACACCGAGCTCGTGGAAGTAATGGCCGACCTTTTTTTGGTTTTTCAGCAGCCAGTCGATCGTCGGCTCGTTGTTCATCGCCTTGTGGATCGCCTTGACGGTCGCCGCCCGATGCGTCTCGAAGAGCACCTCGTGATCGATCTTCACCTTCGGATCAGCGACCGAGGGATCGAGCCACACCGCCACGATGATCCCGATGTCGTTGACGGCCCCCTTGGGGATGTCACCGGCCCGGACGGAATCGAGGACGGCGTTGGCCACCGCCGCCTGGACTGTCCCCATGAGGATGTTCGTGTAGCGGGCGTTGGGCGCCGTGTACTTGCTCACCATGAGCGTGGCAGGGCGGACCTGCACGTCGCTGTTGAGGATCGCCCAGACGCGCGTGTGCCCCTTCACCTGATCGCCGATGAGATTGGCGATCGCATACCCCACCGGCCCGTCGAGCTCGCCGATCACCACCTCCGGCTCCGCTGCGCTCCACGCCTCGTCGCCCTCGACGAGCGCCTCGCCCGTCCGCATCACGATCCTCTTCCGCGCCATTGCTCGAGTTTCCTGTGGTGTGCCGGGCGGCTGCACGAGCGGCCGAAACGCTCCGGCCGGTACGAAGCGAAACGAGGAACGACGATCACGCCGAGCGTCCCTATCGGGACGGCGCTCCTGTCGATAAAACGACGACGCCCCAGACTCCCCGAAAGCCACCCGGAGGGGTGCATTGTGGTCGTCGAGCGTGCTTTTGCAACCGGGGCCGAAGGAGACAAGCAGGCAGGTTCCCCAACCGTGACGCTTCGGCATTGATCGCACCGGTCAGCGAATTGACTTCTCTTGCAGGCCCATCGGTGACCGCTGATAATGTTCGGGCGTTCAGTCCTCCACCAGAAACCGGAGATCGCCATGAATGCCGAAACGATCCGCGAATACCTGCGTCGCAAGCCTTTCGAACCGTTCGTCATCCGGATGTCCAACGGCGAGATCCACGAGATCCGCCATCCCGAGTGCGCCCTGCTGATGAAGACGAGGATGGTCGTCTACTACCCCGATGACGACCGGAGCGTGACCTGCTCCCTGGTGCACATCAACAGCGTCGAGACCCTCCAGGCGAGCTGACGGCGCGTTTCTTCTCCAGTCTGCTCAATCAGTGACCCGGGCGATGATCCGCACCGGGCCGCCGCTCCCCCCCGCGATCTTCATCGGCAGGGCGACGACGAAAGCGCCGGTGGCTGGGACAGCATCGAGCGCTGCCACGTTCTCGATCACCGGGATGTTCGCCCCACAGAGCACTTGATGCGAGAGGAAATGGGTCGACGGGCCATGGTCGATACTCGCCGTGTCGATCCCGATCGCCTTCACGCGTCGCTGCTGGGCGAGCCAGTTCGCCGCCTCGGGGCCAAGCCCCGGGAACTTAAGATTTGCCACCCCTTCGGCCCCCTTCAACTCCGTGCCGAGGTAGGCCTTCCGATCGGGCCAGCGCGACGCCCAGCCGGTTTTGAGGAGGACGATCACATCGACGAACTGCCGCTGATGCTCCCCTTCCCAGGCGACGAGATCATCGGGCGTGATCTCGTAGACGGGGTTCGCGGCACACTTTGCCGTCACGTCGACGACGACGGCGTCGCCGACGAACCGATCGACCGGGATCTCGTCGGTGGTCTGCCCCGTCGCGGAAAAATGCCGCGGGGCATCGAGATGCGTCCCCCCATGCTCAGCGGTCGTGAAACGATTGGCGGCGTAGTAATAGCCCTTGGGAGTCGGTCCGTTGTTCCCCGGGTCGAACTGAAAACCCGTTTCAGTCGGCCAGAAGATCGTGTCGGCGTTGAAAGGGTGCGTGAGGTCGATCCAGGTCTCCGCGGCGCCGCCCCGGGTACCAGCTCCGAAGAGCCCCGCGGCCATCACGAGCCCCTCGACCCACTGCCGCCGCATCATGGTTCTCCCTTTCTTGTTCCGAGCGCCCCACCGACGGTCAGTTGCCATCGCCGCCGTCGGCGCGGGGCACGGAGAGCGTCTCTTCGGCAGGGGCAGGCGCCGGGCCGCCGATCGTGGGGCGGGGGGGCTTCGTGGCAGCCGCCGCGCCATCCTTGCCGGTCGGTTCCTTCCCCTCATCGGGCACGCGCACCAGGAGCATCTGCTCCACCTTGCCGGTGCCTCCGGAAGCGCCGGCATCGCGGTGAACGAGGACGGTCGTCTGCTGCTGCGTGAGGTTCGAAAGGCCCGTTTCGTAGATCGGCGTCTTCTTGTCGCCGATCGTCCAAGCGGCGCGCTGGGTCTTCTTGTCGACCTTGCCGGTGATGTTCTGCTGGGTGTCGGAGACGGCGTCGTAATACGTTCCCCGGAGAATCCCCGCCTCATCGATCGCCAGGCTCAAGAACGTGCTCGGTGTGGTCTCTTCCTGGCGCGCCAGCGCAAACACCCCCAGTGGCCGCCACTGGTCGTCAGCGGCGATCTTGACGTCGGCGTTCCCCTGGTTGGCGAGCGTCGCCGCCTGCTGGGCATACTCGGGTGCCGAGGCGACCCGCTCCCCCGACACATACACGCCGTCGTCTTGGTAACAGATCGTGCTCCCATAGTTGTAAACAACCGGCGCCTGGCTATAGCCCCCCCAGCTGCACAGCGGTGCGTAGCCGATTCCGGTGCCCCAGCCCATTCCCCCCCAGCCGGCGAGCATCCCCACACCGACGCCGAGCCCGAAGCCCCCGCCCCAGGCGCCGGGCCACCAGGGGCCGAAGTGATTGCCATACCAGCCCCGGCCGCCGTACCAGCCGCCGTGATAAAAATTGTTGCGGATCGTTGAGCCACGATTTTCGAGCGTGTTGATCGAGTAAGGGCGAATGCCACGGTCGCCGATTCCCCGATCAGCCAAACCGCGATCGCCGAGGCCGCGGAGATTGTCGAGCTGCGAGCGCGACAACGCCCCCTCCCCGGCAAAGTGCCCCGGGCCAACATCGCGACCGATCGCGCCATCGCGGATCGCGCCATCGCGCACCGCGCCGCCGTCGCGGACCCCGCCATCCCGAACTGCTCCGCCATCCCTCACCGCGCCGCCGTCGCGAAAGCCTCCATCCCGTGCTCCACCATCGGCGAAGCCACCGCCACGCATGCCACCGCCATCAAGGCCCCCGGGGCGGCCGCCGCCGTCAAAGCCACCGGGGCGGCCGCCACCATCAAAGCCGCCACGCGCTCCGCCGCCGTCAAAGCCACCGGGGCGGCCGCCACCGCCGCCGTCGTAGCCGCCGAAATGGGCACCCCCACCACCGCCCCCCATCCGAGCTCCGCCACCGCCACCGCCACCGCCACCGCCGTGGCCGCCGCCGCCCCCATGACCGAGGGCGACCGGCGAAGGAAGCGCGCCGGCGACGAGGAGACCGAAGACAAGCATGCCGCGGGTGCACGCATCGAAAAGATCGAGGCAGCCGATCGGCCGCGACGCGGAGTGATGACGCTTCATCGGGAGGGTTCTCGAGGGACGTGAACGGGGCGGGGAAGATGGACAGTCGCCGGTCGTCGGGACGCTGCCGACGTCGGTCCGATACCGGCGTCGATTATTTCTGTCGCTTGAAGTGGAGCGGTGCCTTGTCGGGGAGGGGCGCACCGTCGAGGGAACGCTCGATCGACTGCATCGTGCAGGTGGAGTCGCCGGTGGGAACGATCACCTGCACCCACCTGGCCACGTCACCTGCAGCGCCATCGGCCGTCGTGCCGACAAAGCGGCGGTTGAACGACGTGCCGTCGGTCTCAAAAACCCCCTCGGCTCGAGCGCCGGTGGAATCGAAGACCCACGAGCGGACACTCCCGGTCGCCTTGTCGGGATGGACAAGCTCGACCACATCGATCTCGGCGGCGGGGAGGCCGTCGCGGGGCGGCGCCCGATGGCGGATCCCGCCGAGGATCACGTGGCCGCCGGCCACGCGCTGGTAGCTGGCATCGATCGTGGCGCCGCTGTCGGGGTCGGTCGCTCTCCAGGTGCCCACCATCCACCCGAGTGACTCAAGGGCATCGACCTGGCTCGGCTCGACGGTCGATTCCGCCAGCCGCCACGTGGCTCCTTCGAGAACCCGCAGACTCTCGAAGCGGGTCTCAATCGGCTTGGCGCCGGGCTTGCTCGTAAAGCTCATCACGCCACGAACCCGCGCCGCGCTCGTCCCCAGCGCTTTGACACCGGTGAGGCGGATGGCAAGCCGGGCCTCGGGGTTTGCCTCGAGCCAACCGCCGATCGAGGCGACGATCGCTTCGCGCCCCACGATCAGCCCTCCCCCCTCGGAAAGCTCGGCTCCTTCCGTCCACTGGTCAGCGAGGACCTCGAGCCGGCGGGCGTTGGCGGCCTCGACATACCCGCGCGTCGCTGCGTCGAGAGCGCCCCACAGCCCCCCGCCGTCGTTAGCCGCGGTCACGCCCTGTGCAGTCGGCTTGAGCACCGATTCCTGCCCCTCGGCCGACAGGCTGCCGATGGCAACGAAGCCACACCCGAAGAGGAATGAAACGCTCGGCAGGATGAAGTGCCGACAGAAAAACCGGGAACGCTTCGGCATCAATCGATTCTCCAGCAGGGGGGCAACAGGGCAAACACTCTGCTGCCGACGAGGGCGGAACTCATTCACTATAGAAACTGGCTGTGGCCACTGCACCGAATTAGCGCTGTCGGCACGCCTGGCTGCCGTCACTCCGGCAAGCCCGCCAGACAAAACAGCCGGCCAGCCGAGCGGATGAAGAGCCGGCCGTCGGCCACTGCCGGCGACGACCGCACCTCCTCACCGAGGGCTGTCCGGCCGAGGATTTCGAACGCATCGCTGTCGGCGATGACGACCACCTCGCCGTCAGCTGAGACATTCAAAATCGCTCCGCCAACGGCCACGGGAGAACCGGAAAACGTCCCCCCAACTCGGCCGCGGTATATCACCTCTCCGGTCGCCGCGTTGACACACGTGACGACGCCCCGGTCGCCCCACAGATAAAGCTTCTCCCCAACCGCCAGCGGCGAGGGGACATACGGTGCGGCACTCCGATCGAGCTGGTAGACCACCTCCGGCTCGATCGTCTCCCCCCCGACGCTGCCCACCGCCGGGGCACGGACGGCAACGAGCGTGTTGTCGCCCCCGCCATCGCCGCAGGTGCCGACGATGATGCGCTCCCCCTCTCCTCCGGGCGCCTGCGCGACGACCACCGGGCAGGAGACCGACCGCTTCGGCAGGCACTTTCGCTCCCAGAGGACGCGGCCAGTGGCGGGATCGATCCCCGTCAGCCCATGGGCCATGCTCCCGAGGACGATCTGAGGCGGTTGGGGCGTGCCCTCCTTCCCCTCGAGGACCAGCGGCGGCGAGTAGGCCGTCCGCGCTTTCTCGCGCTCGAGCGTCCAGCGTGTCTTCCCGGTGGCGGTGTCGAGGGCCACAATCTTGCTCGGCCCATCCTGCTCCATCGGCACGACGAGGAGATCGCGCCACAGGGCGGGCGAGCCGGCGAAGCCATGTTCGGTATTGAAGGGGCCGAGGTCAGCATGCCAGCGCTGCTCGCCGGAGTGCGTGAAGGCCTCGGCGCACAGATTGTCGCGAGTCCCCCACAGCCAGATGACGCCGGCGGCGTCGGCGACCGGCGTCGACGAGGCGAGGCTATTCTGGGCGTTGAACGCTTCGACCGGTCCGAGGAGTTTCTTCTGCCAGAGAAGCTTGCCGGTGGCGGCTTCGTGGCAGGTGAGCGTCCGCACACACTGCGTGGCATCGGCAGGATCGACCAGCGCCGACGCCGTATAGACCTGCCCCTGCCAGACGACCGGCGACGCATGGCCCGTGCCGGGGAGATCGACCGACCAGGCCCAGTCGGTAGCCGCCCAACTCTTCGGAAAGCGCCGCGCTCCCCCCTGCCCCGCCGCGCCCTCCCCCCGGAGTCCGGGCCAGTCGCGCGGCGTGCCGGGAGCGCCCGTCGGCGCGTCGGCCCGCGGGCCAGTCGAACCGACGAGCAAAAGCCCCACCGCCAGCCAGGCTGCGGCAACAGGGAAGGAACGGAGGCAAAGGGTGGATGGCATCATGCCGGAGATCATAATCTCTCCAGGTCATCTCCAGGCAACGGGGGAGCGGTGCGGCGATGCAATGGAGCCGGTTACGGAGCCTCGTGCGGGAGCGACTGGCGGCGGCGGTGGCCAAGCGGGTCGATGTCCACATGGCCAGCTACGGGGCATCGAGCCTCGATCGGGCCTGGCTGGCGCTCGATGGCCGCGACATCCTTACCCTCCCGGAATACATGACGTGGCAACGGGTCGATCCGATCGACCGCGGCCAGTTCGCCCCGCACGATCCGCAGAGTGTCCTTTGCCACGACGGACGGATCGCGACGATCGGCGATCTCCTCCACCGCTCCCTCGAGATGCCCTTTGCAGCGCTCGTCACGAGCCCGACGGTCTTCCTCCGCGGCTTCGCCCGATTTGACCGCCGCTTCGGCAAGCGACGCCTCGCCGCGCCCCTTCCGGCCGACGAGCATCCCTTCGTCGTCCATTGCCATGCCTTCCGGGCTGCCGCCGAGGGGATTTCCAGGCCCGCGATGCCGCCTCCGGCCGACGACGCCCGCTGGCACCGCGCGCCGGTCCGCGGCCCCCTCTTTTCCCCCGCGGCGATCGCCGCCGCCGACAAGACCCTCGCGGAACGGAAGCCCAAGCCTTTCGCTGCGCTCGTGCGGCGCTGCCGGGAACCGACAGACACTCCCGCCGCGAGCCGATGGGAGACGGCCCTCCGGGCGACCCTGGCCGCCCGCAGCCCGGCAGCTGCCCACCGGCTCGTTGCCGAGCTCGTGGACATCGCCGCAGCGACGACGATCGAAGAGGAGCCGCAATTGGCCGCCGGGCTCGTCGCCCTCCTCTCCCACGAGGCCCAGCGGATCCGCGACCTCGCCGATTGGCGCTCTGCCACGCACAACGCCGAGCGTCAGTTTGCAGCGCTCGCCCGGCATCTGTTCGCCTCCCACGATCTCCCCCACTTCCTCGACCGGGTGTGGACGGAGGGGGGCCCGCGCGAGCAGGCATGGTTTATCCATCTCGGCGCAGGAAAAAGCCTGCGGACCGCGCCCGATCTGCCCCTCCCGGTGACGCGGGCGATCAGCCACTGGTTTCTCCAGACCCCCGACGACTGCCCGGTCGAGGCCGCCTTTCGCCACGCCCAGGTGCTCGACCTGGGGGGCGATGGAGCGCTCGCCGACGCGGTCCGCCGAACCCGCCTCGGCCACGACTTCTCAAACGGCCCATTCTGGACGAGCGTGATCCGATTCTTCGTCGCCAATCCGCTTCTCGACCGGGCCCAGGTCGGGCCGATCGTCGACTGGCTCCAGGCGCAGCGTCATGAGCCGGAGATCGCTCCGGGAGCGGTCCTCCCCGAACCGGGCGCCCTGCCGCCGCGACCCGCCCTCTCCATGCATGGCCGGACGGTCGCGGCGACGCTCCGCGAGGTAGAGGCCTGGCATCGGCGACTCGGCCGTATGACGGCCGCCACGGCGGCAGCCTCGTGGGCCCCCAGTGGCATCGAACCATTCGACTTCGTTGCCGGCGCCGATTCCCAGCACAGCCAGATCTGGCGGATCCGCGAGATCACTTCCGGCGACGGCCTGGTGCGCGAAGGAGCGCGGATGGAGCACTGCGTGGCCAGCTACGCCGCCTCGTGCGCGGAGAAGCGGGCGAGCATCTGGACCATGGAGCGCACCGCCGACGGCACGACGACACCCTGCGTGACGATCGAAGTCCATCTCGGGAGCCGGCGGATAGGCCAGGTGCGCGGCAAGCGCAACCGTGCCGCAAGGCCTGAGGAGCTCGCCATCGTCCGCCGCTGGGCCGACCGGGCCGAGCTCATGCTCGACGTCGCTCCCCGGGGATGAACACCAAAAGGGACCCGAAAAGGTGCCAGCCACCAAAATTGGAGAAGCTGGAGTCTTACCCAGATTTGGTGGCTGGCACCTTTAATCCTTTAATCCCCGCAGAGCGTTACCCGGCAGAGCGGGTGGATGCGGTATTCGACGCCGGTCTTGGCGTCGTAGCAGCGGAAGCGACTGCGGAGCTTCGGCCCCTTCAAAAACATCCTTCCCCCCTCGACGCGGAAGGCGGCCCCGACGGCCACCTCTTCGACGAGCTTCCGGCCCGGATCGGGGGCGTCGTAGCGGGCCAGGGCGACGAGCAAGCCACGATCGCTGCAGGTGGCCGCCGCCGGATCCTGCAGATAGCGGGCCAGCGCCCCCGAGACATCCTCCGGCAGCGCCCCCCGCTCCACGACCGGCGCGAGGATCTGGCCAAACTCGCTCTTCCACTGGGCCCCATGGGGACGGACGCGACGCGAGAACGGCTTTCGCGGGCGAACATGCTTCTCCCAGGTGACCGCATGGGCGATCTCGTGGAGGAGCGTCGTCAGGAAGGCATACGGATTGAGATCGTTGTTAACGGTGATCTGGTGGATCGTGCGGCCCCGGACCGGCGCCCGATGATCACCGAGCTTGGAGCGCCGCGCCCGCACCGAGCGCACCTCGACTGCCGCGCCGACGAAATGCTCGCCCCGGAGCAACTCCGCCACGTAGTCGGCCGTGCCATCGGGCAGGTGCCCCCGGATCGCTCGGATTGCCTTCCCTGGTTCCATCGCGATTACGGCCTCCGCCGCCTCGTTTTGATGCCGGTCGCAGCCTTCATCGAGCCGGGCTTCACCGCTTCCTCCATCCATGAACGCCTGCTAGGCGTACTCCAGCATAGAGGGGCGACAGACGGGCCGTCAGCGCGTCCCTCGCGAGGTGGGCGACCATCGCACGACGGGCGGCCATCGTTGGAATCGTTGCCCAAACGGGAGCCGGACTGGAATTGGCGGCCCGTCGGGCTCGGCGGTAGACTCCTGCCCCGGGGGAAGCACCGGTTTTTTCCTCAATCCTTCCATAGCTCCAGGGGAGACTCGTTTCCATGTCTGGCCAAGCAGGCGCCTCGCGCCGTCAGTTTCTCGGTTCGTCTGGCGTAGGCGCCGCAGCCCTCGCCGGGGGTTTTGTGCCCGCTTTTGCCTGGACTTCGAAGGCGTTTGCCAACGCGGCTGCCAACGACCGGCCGCGGATCGGCTGCATCGGCACCGGCTCCATGGGCACCGGCGACGCCCACCAGCATGCCGGCTTCGGCGACATCCTTGCCGTCTGCGACGTCGACGATCGCCACTCCTCACGGGCCCGCGAAGATGGCATGATCGGCAAGGGGAAGGCCGATGCCTACCGCGACTACCGGAAGGTGCTCGACCGCAAGGACATCGACGTCGTCAGCATCGTCACCACCGATCACTGGCATGTGAAGATCGCCATCGAGGCCCTTCAGGCCGGCAAGCACGTCTTCTGCCAGAAGCCGTTGTCGCTGACGCTCGAAGAAAACCAGCTCTGCCGCAACGCCGCCGAGAAGTTCCCCAAGCAGGTGTTCTTCATCGGCACCCAGCAGCGGAGCCAGAAGGATCAATTTCTCCGCGCCGTGAACATGGTCCACAAGGGGCTCCTCGGGCCGATCAAAAAGGTCACCGTCGGCATCAACGGCGCCCCGACCGGCGGGCCCTTCCCGGTCGCCGAGGTGCCGAAGGAGCTCGACTGGGAGATGTGGCAGGGGCAGGCGACCGCGGTTCCCTTCCGCGAGAAGCGCTGCCACTATGAGTTCCGCTGGTGGTATGAGTATTCCGGCGGCAAGTTCACCGACTGGGGTGCCCACCATGTCGACATCGCCCAGTGGGCCCTCCAGGAAGACTCGAAGGGGAAGGGGCCGACGAGCATCGACGGCACCGACGTCAAGCACCCGGTCCCCTACAAGGACGGCTACGCGACCGTCGACGATTCCTACAACACGGCCCATGACTTCGCCGTGGTCTGTAAGTTTCCCTCGGGCGTCGAGATGGTGATCGACAGCCGCTCCGACAACGGGATCCTCTTCGAGGGGGAGAAGGGTCGGATGTTCGTCAACCGCGAGAAGTGCACCGGCAAGCCGATCGAGGAAAACTGGGACAAGGACCAGTTCACCGATGCCGACGTTCAGAAGCTCTACAAGGGGAAGCCCTTCGAGGGGCACAAGCAGAACTTCTACCGCTGCATCCGCGAAGGAGGCCTGCCTGTCTCCGACGTCTACAGCCACATCATGGCGATGAACACCTGCCATCTGGCGAGCATCGCCGGCCGCCTCGGCCGAAAGATCACGTGGGATCCGGCCGCGGAGAAGATCGTCGGCGACGAACAGGCCGCCACGTTTGCCGCCCGGACGCCGCGGAAGGGTTTTGAGATCGCCCGCGTCTGATCGACGACTCTCGCAGTGACCAACAGCGGCGGTGGCCCTCCTCGCGAAGGCCACCGCCGCTTTGTTATTTGGGGATCACAACGCCCAGTCAGCCCCCTACCAAACAAACCACGCCAGCGCGATCAGAGCCCCGAAGCCCCGGTCGTCTCCTGCTGCCGCTGTTCCTTCTTGAGGGGGAAATCGACGACGACGAGCTTCTTCGTCTCCGGGTCGTAGGCCCATTCCTGGTAGTAGGGAAGCATCGGGAGTTGCATGCCGTCGGGCTTCCCCTTGCCGATGACCCGGGTCATGAACTCGTCATAGTCCATCGGCTTCGGGCCATGCTCCGCCTCGACCAGCTGCATCTGGTGCTCGACGGCCATGACGCCAATCTTGCCGACGCTCGTCCGGTAGGCTTCAGAAGTCATCGCGTCGAGGCCGCCGCCGGTGATCGACATTTCGGCGAGCTGGCCACCTTGCTTGAGCGCGTCGGCCAACGGCAGGATGTTTTGCGTCGTCTTCCCGATCGTCTTGCGGGTCTCGATCGGCGGGGTGGTCGACGAGATGGGCTTTGGCTTCGAGGGCTCACAGCCGGTGACAAGCGCCGCCGCGATCACGGCCGTGGCGACCGACGCGGGAATCGATCTGGGTGTCATGCCCATCGAAGGTTCCTCGGTGAACGGGGGTGACTCAAGCGCCCACCATGCTCTGCGGGTCGCCCCGAGCAGGATACCGGCCCCGGGCCGGGGCGGGCAACCATCGACGCCGCTCCCCCGGAAGGGGATGATGGTCGCGGTCGATCCTCTCCCCGTAAGCGCCCCGAGATCCCACCATGCCCCGCCAGCTTTGCATCCTTGCCGCAATCGCCCTGTGCGGATGCCTCGGGCCCTGGCCGCTGCGGGGCGCCGAGCCGGTACCGGCACCGCAGCCGGTCGAGATCCCGGCCTGGGTGTGGGAGACGACCGGCGTCGGCTACACGCTCTCGGGGATGAGTCGAGAGCAGCGCGAGGAGGCGGTGCGGCACGGCGTGACGATCAGCGAGATGAACTTCGTCGATCCGTTTTATCCGTACTACGACAGCCAGCTCCTCCACAAGCGCAGCCCCCATGTGGCGCTGGGGAAGATCGTGGAGGAGATCGCCGAGTACAAGCGGCTCGGGGTGCGGATCCTCGCGGTCTATCCTCCCACGCTCCAAGGAGAAGTGTATGAGTCCCATCCCGATTGGCGGCGGATCGCCACCGACACCCGAGAGATCCCCACCATCGACATGGAGAAGTTCGGCCACGGGGGGATGCTCTGCCCGCTGGGGCCATATGGGGAGTTTTTCATTTCTGTCCTCGAAGAGATTCTCACCAAGCATCCGGACGTCGACGCCTTCAGCTTCGATGGCCTCCACCATGGCGGCGGCTGCTGGTGTGCCCACTGCCGGGAGAACTACCGGGCCGAGACGGGGGCTGAGATCCCCCCGGCCAATCTTGACGATCCCGCCTTTCGGCGCTATCAGGTCTGGGCCGATGCGCGGATGGAGGATCTCGTCGTTCGGGCGCAGCAGCGGCTGAAGCGCATCAAGCCGGAGGTGGCGCTGGTCACCTGGACCACCAATGGCGGCCGCTTTGGCCATTTTCTTTCGCTACCGCGGAACATGCCGGCGCGGATGAATCTCCAGTTTGATGCCCCCGATCAGGAGCTGTGGCTCGACGAGACGAACCGGGGCAACACCATCCTCCCCGCCTTCGGTGTCGCTTATGCGTGGGCGACGACGAACCATCGCGTTGCCTTCAGCGAGCCCTATCTGATGAGCCACGGCAATCCGTACGGCAAGGACAGCTTCCCCGGCCACGAGATTCTCCGCCGGATGATGCTCTGCCTGACGCACGGCTGCGGGGCGAGCGTGGCCGTTTCCCAGCCGCCGCGGATGCAGCAAGAGCTTTTCACTGCGCTCGATGCCGTTCGCGACCGGCGCGAGTGGCTGATCCGTGCCGAGCCGGAGCCGTGGGGGGCTCTCGTCATGAGCGATGCCACGAAGGCGTTTTACGGCCGCTCGGCGGGGCTCGTCGAGGAGCGTTACCTCGCCAACGTCGTCGGCACATTTCGGGCGGTCACCGAATCCCACCTCCCCGTCACCGTCATCGAGGACTGGCAGCTGACGCCGGAAGCGCTCGCCCGTGAGGCCGTCCTCATCCTCCCCAACACCGCCTGCCTCAACGACGCCCAGGTGGCGGCGATCGACGCCTGGGTGCGCGCAGGGGGGGGGCTCGTTGCCAGCCTGGATGCTTCGCTATGCGACGCCACCGGCGACTCCCGCGGCAACTTTGCGCTCCTTGAGCTTCTCGGGGTCGATCACCGCGGGCCGGCCACGTCGGCCGCCGGAGACGCCGCCGCCGCGCTCGACGTCAATTTCGCCAAGTCGCTCCCGGCCGATTGGCACGAGAAGCGCCGCGGCGTCTTCCAGTGGCGGTTTGCGCCGGGATCGTTTTTCCTCGACGATGCAAAAATCGCCGCCTGGGTCGGCACCGATCCGGTGACGTTCAAGGGGCCGGCGGTGCGCGTGGCGCCGCGGGAAGGGACCGAGATCCTCGCCACGATCCTCCCCGAGGGGGCGGCCACACCGCTACCGGCCGTCACGGCGCGCCAGCATGGGAAGGGGCGCGTCGTCTATCTCGCGGCCGGCGTCGATGCCGCCTGCTGGCAGTATCCCTATCCCTACGAGCGCCTCGTGATCGCCAGCGCCATCCGCTGGGCGGCGGGGGAGACGGCGCCGCCAGTGGAGGTCGAGGCGCCGATGTGCGTCCACGCCACCGTCCGCCGCCAAGCCCATGCCAACCGGCTCATTGTCCATCTCTTCAACGACATCAACACCACCGGCGGCCATGCCCTACCGGTCGACGATGTTCCCCTCCGCGAGGAAACGCTGCCGATCCACGGGATCCGGGTAACGTTCCGCCCCGGCACGTCCGTCAAGCGCGCTCACCTCGAGCCGGGGGGCCTTCCACTCGAGATCGACGCGAATGGCGCCGGGCCGGCGGTCACGGTCCCACGGCTCGACGTTCACGCGATCGTCGTCGCGGAGTTGGAATGATGGCAGGGAGCCGTGGCCCGGATGCCTCCTTCTGCACCCTCGCCCACCCATCCGAGGACGTTTCCAAGAACGCATTCCTGCTGACATAATCTGCAACCCACATTGCAGCGACCCTGCCGATGGGGAGCAGCTGTCGACAGCTCCGCCGCAGACGTCACCATCGCGAACATCGTTTCCCACAGAACTGGAGTCGCCATGGACCTGCATGCAGAGACCGTCAGGCTGGCCCTCCGCCGGCTTTTCCCCACGGCGTCACACGAGCAGCTGGCGCCCGCCGAACAATCCGTCCGCTGGCGCACCCTCGGGGAGGGCGAGGTCGTGGTCGCGGAGGGTGACCAGGGAGAGGATGTGTTCGTCGTCTGCTCGGGGCGCTACGGCGTGTATGCGCGGAACGCGCTGGGGGCGATCCAACTCATGACCACGATCGATACCGTAGCGGACGTCGTCGGTGAACAGTCGCTACTCAGTGGCAGTGGCCTTCGCAATGCCACGATCGTCACCCTCGTGCCCGGAGTGATCGGCATTCTCGACGCCGAGCCGTTGCGAGAATTGCTCTCCGGGGCCCCCGATACCCGCCAGCGGCTGGCAGCCGGTGCACGGACGATGACGGCCAACAAGTTGAGGATCCTGGCCGCTGAGCTTTCCAGCTTCGCCGACGGCCACAGCGGCGGCCAACCCCGCGTTCGCCACCTCGAAGCGGGCGAGCAGGCGTACAGCGCCGGCGACCAGGTGAAGAGCGCCTTCTTCATCCTTTCCGGCGACCTGCAGTTCTTCCATCCTGGTTGCCCGATGCCCCACGAATCAGCAGGCGCTGGGATGCTCGTCGGGGAACGCACGCTGCTGGATCGGAAATGTCATCAGGTAAACGCGGTCGCCAGAGTGGCGACCGAGCTGCTCGAGCTCGATGCCGAGGCCCTGCGGATCTGCCGGGCCAATTCAACCGCGATCGATCAGATGCTCGTGTCCCTGTCGATCATGGAGGACATGCCCAGGATCGGCTCGGTGAAGCGTCATCTGGAGACAAGCGGCGGTACGCCCTGCATTGTTTCCCAGCACCAACTCGAGCGCGGCGCCAGCGTCCGGGTGCGGCAGTATCCGCAACAACAGCTGACGATCGCCGGCTCTGTCGACTCGATGACCGAAGCCAACGCCACGATCACCTCGCCCGATGGGAGATCGGTCCTCGTGCTCGAGGAGAAGTCGGGCCAGCTGCTCGGGGTGGCCGCACCGCAAGACTGGAGCCAGCTGCCTGAGGCGATGGGCCTGTTGTTCCGCGGCCAATCGCTGACCCCGTTGCAGATCGATGCCTTCCAGGCCACCGGCGAGTTTCTCGTCGAAGACGCCACGATCCGCGTCTCGGCCGGCGCGGAAGTGGTGTGCGGATGCACCAACACCACGTCCGCCACCCTTCGCGCTGCCGCCCAGGGCGCTTCAACCGTCGAAGACCTCATGCGGCGCACCGGCGCCGGCACGGTGTGCGGCGGCTGTCGGGGCCGATTGAAGGCGATCATTGAGCAGAGCGAGGGGCAACTCTGTCGCCTCCAGACCGCGCCATTGGCGGTCGGCAGCCTCCTGGCAACGCTCACCCCGGCGGGCGATGCTGGCCTACCGAAAGGACGGCCCGGGCAGCACGCCCGCATCGAGGCGCTCATCGACGGGCGATGGGTCGGCCGGCCCTACACGTTGATCTCCGCCGCCGAGCAGCGCTGGGAGTTGGGAGTCAAGATCGAGACCGACGGACTGTTCTCGAATTGGATCAGCCAGGCGCCGCCCGGGACCGTCGTGCGGGTCTCTCGGCCGGAAGGGACAATCTGCCCGTCGCCAACCGATGCGAAGCCGCTTATTTATGTGGTAGCGGGCATCGGCGTGACGCCCGCCGTGGCGGGGGTCCGCGGCTGCCGCGGCCAGCGCAACCTCCGGGTGATCTACAGCTATCGATCTGCCGCCGCCGCCCCCTTTCTCCAGGAACTGCGCGACGCCGCTGTAGATCCCCTCATCGAGTTGATCGAGCACGACACCGCGACGTCCGGTCGGCTCGATCCGGCCGATGTGGCAGCCCAGCTTACGGCTGTCGGGCCCTGCGACGTGATCGTCTGCGGCCCGGCGGCGTTCAACACCACCATGCTCGATGCGCTCCGCCGCCTCCCCGGTGTCGAGTTGCACGCGGAGAGTTTTCATCATCCCAACCGTGGCGAGGGATCCCGTCTCAATCCGGGGCAGTGGCGGGTTCGCGGGTTCAAGCCCCGACACCCGGTCGGAGAGCCGCTCCCGATTGGCTCGACACTCCCTCCGGAGGAACAGGCGGCCCAGTTTCTCCGCGAGTACCATGCCGAATGCCATCCCGACGCCGACCCCTCGGAACGGATCGCAGCAGCAGTCGAGCAACTCCGCGACGCCGGAGCCTGGAGGAAGACCCCGGAGGAATTGGGGTTTGCCGCTCGCTTGGCGTGGCGCAATGCCGCGCGGTGTGTGGGCCGACTCTATTGGCAGGGGCTCCATCTCCACGACTGCCGGGATCTCCGCTGCCCCGACACCATGGCCGCGGCGCTGTTGGAGCATCTGCGGTTCGCCTTCAACGGCGGCGAGTTGCGCCCGGCGATCACGGTGTTTGACCCGGGCACCAACGACAGGCCCGGCCCCAGGATCTGGAACTCGCAACTCCTCCGCTACGCCGGCGTTCGTCTCCGCAGCGGAAAACAGATCGGCGACTCGTCCAACAACGAGCTCACCGATCGCATCCGCGCCCTCGGATGGGAGCCCCAGGGGGACGACTTCGAGTTGCTGCCGCTGGTCATCGAGACAATCGACCACGGGCCGCGGCTCTATGAGTTGCCGGCCGATTGCCGGCAGGAGGTGCCGATCAGCCACGGCACGCACCCCTGGCTGGCGACAATGGAGTTGAAGTGGCACGCCGTCCCGGCTGTCAGCGACATGGCCCTCGATGCCGGCGGCATGTTCTACCGTTTCGCCCCCTTCAACGGCTGGTATCTCAACACGGAGATCGCCGCCCGCAATCTCACCGACACCAACCGCTACAACCTGCTTCCCAGGATTGCCGAGCGGATGGGGCTCGACATCCTCGACGACAGAAACCTGTGGCGGGACAAGAGCCTCGTGATGCTCAACGAGGCCTTGCTGCAGTCCTTCGACCGGGCGGGGGTGAAGATGGCCGATCACCATCAGATCGGTCGGGAGTTTCTGGAGTTTTGTCGCGCCGAGCAGCAGGCCGGCCGAGAACCGCACGGCCGATGGATGTGGCTGGTCCCCCCCGTCTCCTCGTCGACATCGGTGCTTTATCAGGAGGGCTTCCGGGATGTCTCCCTGAAGCCGGCCTACCGCAACCAGAAACCGATCTGGAATGGTCGACCACGCCCCGGGCAGGCCCCCTCGGCGTCGGATCATCCAGCCGGCGCGGTCTGCCCGCTGCACTGACGCTTCCCACCAGAGACCGGAACAGAGCGTTCCATCGGATACCCTTGCCTGCCCCGGCCGGAGGCCGGCGAGGGTTTCAGTTCACTCCGGTGCCGCGGTCATCATCGCCGCCACTTCGGCTCGCATCGCGTCCATCGGGGCGACGATGGCGTCGACGCGGTCGTTGAACAGATCGCCGATGAGCATGTCGGTGATGTGGCCCTTGAGATCGGGATGCTTGCGAACGAACTTCCCGAAATTGAAGCCGTCGTAAAACTCGCAGACGAGCCGGCGCATCCGGTCCATTCCCTCGTTGAAAGCCGGCCCCCAAGTGCCGAGGCGGGCGGCGGAGGTGTCACCGGCGACGAGCCCCTCGTGGATCGCATCGGCGGCGAGCGCTCCGGACTGGAGGGCGAGAAGGATCCCCGAGGAATAGAGCGGGTCGAGGAATCCGTAGGCGTCGCCGACAAGCACCCAGCCGTCGCCGGCGACCTCCCGGGAGCGGTAGGAATATTCCTTCGCCGCCCGGAAGGGGGCGACGCGCTCGGCGGCAGCGATCCGCGGGATCACGCCGGGGCAGCGGGCCACCTCCTCGGCGTAGATCGTCTCGTGGTCCTTCGATTCGCGGTTCTTGAAGAGATAGTCGAAGGGACCCACGACGCCGACGCTGACAACGTCGTCTTGGAGGGGGATATACCAAAACCAGCCGAGTTTGTTGTCGAGTTGCATGACGAGCGTCGCCCCCTCGTCGCGGCCGGCGTCGCGCTTCGCCCCTTTCCAATAGGTCGACAGCGCCGCCTTCTTGAGGTCGGGATCCCACTGCCGCAGTCCGAGCCGATCCTGGATCAGCCCTCCCTGACCAGCCGCATCGACGACGACATCGGCCGCCACGAAACGCTTTCCTTCCCCTTCGGCCAGATTCACCCCCACCGCCCGGCCGCCGTCGAACACGACCTCGAGGACGCGGGCCCCCTCGTGGACCTCGACGCCACAGTTGCGGGCGTTGTCGAGCATCATCGAGTCGAACTCGCTCCGCAGCACCTGCCAAGTACGCGACGACTCGTGCGGCTTGTTATCGGGGAAATAAAAAGGCTCGGAGAGCTTGCCGGTGCCGGTGACGAACTGGACGCTCTCCTTGCGGACAAACCGGCTCTCCCGCAGCCAGGGGAGAACACCGAGCCGCTCGAGCACCCAGAACGTCTCGGGGATGAGCGACTCGCCGATGTGGTAGCGGGGGAAGGTCTCGCGCTCGAAGAGCGTCACCCGGTGCCCCTGCTTGGCCAGAAGCGTCGACGTCGTGGCGCCGGCGGGCCCACCACCAATGACGACAACGTGGGAGCGGGTCGTGGCCTGATTGCCGTTGAGGGAGACCATCGTGGGGTTCCTGATGGGGGAGAGCGTGACCCGGGGGATGGAAGACGGTGCCGGCAGAGGCTAGGCAGGGGAGTCGATGGTCGCAGCCCCCGCATCGGCCGCTTCGTGTGGCCGGCGGGCAGCCTTGAGCAGTTCGATGAGGGTGCCAAGATCGGTGGCGGGGAGATGACCGAGCTGTTTTATGCCGCAATCAACAACACGTTCGGCCATTTGCTCGAGGAGGGCGTCGCCTTCGGCCGTGATTGCGATCCGCACGACGCGCCGGTTGTGGGCAAGGCGCTCGCGGCGGACGAGCGACCGGGCCTCGAGCCGGTCGACCAGGCGCGTGATGTCAGGGGCCCGGGAGACCAGCCGGGAAGCGAGAACGAGCGTAGGGAGCGCTTCCGGGGCTGCATCCCGCAGGAGCCGCAGCGCGTTGTACTGCTGGGCCGAGAGGTCGAACTCGGCAAACACACCTTCCTCGATCGCCCTGAGACGATCGTAGGTGCGCCACAGGTTGAGGTAGGCCTCTTGCTCGAGGGACTCAAACCGGTGCGGCTGTTCGGCTTCCCTGTCCCCGGCGCGGCGGCGTATGGAGGGCTTCACCTTCGTCATATCGACATGATAGTCGTCTCAACATGAATCGTCCACACAAGTTTCAGCCAGAACCCCCTCTTAAGAAGGTGCATTGTCGCTTTTCCCATACCCAAACGACCCGCGGGACCGAGCGACCGCCACCGCCGCCGCCCCAAACGCTCGCTGGCGAGGGGTCGCCCGTGCTCCGGGAGACGGCCTCGCCGGTCAGCGCAGCCCGGAGGGCGAAAGCGCAAGCGGCGCGGAGAGAGCGGCGGCCATGGATGGCCGCCGCGAGCGTCCGGCGACGGGGCACGGGCGACCCCGAAGCAACGTTTGAGCCCTTACCGGAGAAGCCCTCACGATCTCGTACCTGTGGGTGATCCATCGGCGGGGCCGGCAAAAGTTTCGTCGTTTCTCGGGAGGACCCTCGTCACTCCTCAAGCGTTCGCCGATCCCCGCCTCGCCTGCGCGTAGACAAGAGCAGCACGCCGCGAGCGTCCGGCGACGGGGCACGGGCGACCCCGAAGCGACACTCGGGCCCGACTCACCGCTGATACGCGGGGAGGTAGTGCATGTAGACCTCGAGCGTGATCGCCCCCATCGCGGTGGAGTAGTTCTTCGCCGGGCCGTTGATCCGCTCCTCCCCCCAGCCGGGCCAGCTGCCGTCGGCGTTCTGGCTCTCGAGGAGGATCGTTCGGACGCGCGGGCTCCACAGGGCCCACGGCCCCTCGCCGGCCTGGAAGTGGGCCTGCATGGCGTAGTAGTTCATGTAGTGGAAATACTCGTCCATCTGCGGCCGGTAGTCGCGCTTCTGGAGCGATTCGAGCGCCTTGGCGACATCGGGATCGTCGTACAGGCCGAGGAGTTGGAGCGAGAGCGCGCCGGCTGCCGACTGGGCGTTCTTCACCCCTTGGCCCGGCTGGTAGGCGAAGCCCCCCTCCGGTTTCGCGCAGCGCTTGATGTAAGCCGCCGCTGCATCGAGCGTCTTCTGCGGAACGTCATATCGGGCGCTCTGCGCGGCCCGCAGCGCCACCACCTGCATCACCGTCACGCTCAAGTCCGCATCGGCGGGGCGCGGCTGGTAGCGCCAGCCCCCTTCGTTGTTCTGGGCCCCGACGATCACGGCGACGGCGCGGCGGCAGGTGTCGCGCATCGCATCGTCGGTGCGCCAGCCGGAGGCCTCGATGAGAGCGAGCGTCGCCAGGCCGTGCTCATACATCGGTCCGTGAGAATTGCCGCCGTTGCGGACAACAAGGCCGTCGGGCTGCTGGGCGGCGATCATCGCGTCGAGCGCCCGCCCCACCGTCTCTTTGTAGGGGCCACGGCCGGGGACATGGCCGCGCCCCATGAAGGCGAGGAGGCAGAGGGCATTGATGCCGGTGTTGGGCTGCTGCGCCATCCCGTGCTGCCAGGAACCGGTGGCATCCTGCTTCGTCGCCAGGTATTCAAGCCCCCGGTCGACCGCCGCCTCAATCCGCAGCAGCTCGCGGGCTTCCGATTCCGCCCCGGGGCCCCGGGCGGCTTCGGTCGACTGGGCCGACGCGCCGCCGACGAAAACAACCAGCGCCACGATCGCGGCGGCGGCCAGCGTGACGATGCGGATCGACGGCGTGGGCAACATGGGGCTCAAGGTGGTCATGGGGGTCATGGGGGTCGGTCCCTGGGGGCATTCAGCTCAATCCGGAGAGCCGACGGATCGCGATGTCGGCGCAGTACAGGCCAACCAACAGGCTGAGCACCGGCCAGGTGTCCCAGATGTCGTCGTCGACCTGGCGGCGGGTCTCGATCGAGCCGGTCGCCAACCGGCCGGGGATCGTCGCCACGTCGCCAGCCTCGACGACCGCGCCGGCCGTCAGATCGGCAAGCGTCCGCAGCATCTCCCGGTCGACGCCGGGATGGGCGCGCTCACGCGTCGGCTCCGCCACGATCAATTCGGTCGACAGCCCGCCGGCAGCGCCCCGGTCGAGGGTCACGCCGTGCCGGCCGGCGACGGTCGGGACGAACGAACCGTGATAGAGCCCCGGCCGGCTCGCCCCGCGGAGCTGGATCGTGCCGCCGGCACCATCGGGGCTGTCGATGGAGAGCGTCTGACCAGCCACGGCGATCGGCTTGCGGTCGGCGTCGACGAGATTCAGTTCGACAAACACCGGGCTCCCCGGTTCGCAGCGATTGGGGGTGACGACGAGCCAGGTGGCATCCCACGGCCGGTCGTCGCGCCGGGCGACGCTGCGCAGCGCCTGCCCCCAGAAGCGCCAAAAGAGGGCATCGCCGACATTTCGGCGCCAGCGGAAGGTCTCCTCGGTGCCGATCCAAGCGACGCGGCCGCGGCCGGCGGGCATCTCCACCACCAGCGGCACCGGCCCATCGCCGCCGGCCATGCCCCCCGGCCGCTCGACATCCGCCAGCACCGTCGCCGCCAGCTTCGCCCCACGCGCCGCCGCCACGCGGAAGAACGGCGGCATGCCACTCCAGGTCGTGCGGTTGCGGCCGGCATCCCCCGACACGGCAAAGGCCGGATGCATCGCCCCGCGGGCCGTGACGCGCATCTTGAAGGGACGGAAGTCGGCCGCCTCGATGGCGGCGTTGCTCCCGCCGGCGGAGCGGTCGATTTCGACCGGGAAAAGCTCCTCGAGCGGCTCCCCGGCATACTCCTTGGGAAGGTGCTCTCCACCGGGCTGGAAGACGAGCCCCACGCCACGGTCGAGGACCGCTTCGACGAGCGCCTCCTGCCGGGCGCGGGGAAGATCGGCGAGCGCCACATCGCCGAGGAAGACGATGTCGTAGCGGGCCCACGCCTCGACGTCGTCGGGCATCCCGGCGAATCCTTCGGGGGTAACACTGCCGCCGGCTGCCGAGGACTGCATCGCGCCGGCGATGACGAGCGTCGGTTCGAAGCCGGTGTCGCGGCGGATACTGGCATCGAGGAACCGCAGATCCCAGCGCGGCGCGGCATCGACGACGAGGATCTTTGCCTTCCGCGACGTCACATCGACCGGGAACTCGAGGGTGTTGTTTTCCGGCGTCCCCTCCTCCGGCTCCGGGGCGACGCGGATCGAAAGGAGGCTCGTTCCCTCCTTCGTCGCATGCCAGGGGAAGACCGCCTGCTGGCGGCCGTCCCGGAGAACGAGCTCGACGGTGGCAGCCACGGCGTCGTTGTCGACGAGCTCCACCTTCACGCTGCGGCGGGCCAGGCCGCTCGATTGGACGGTGGCGACGATCGAGACGGTGTCGTCGAGGGCCACTTCAGGGGCGGCGAGGACGTCGGTGACGGCGATGTCGGCCGGGGGCTCCGGCGAACCGATCGGGATCGAGATCACCGGCGCCCGCGGCTGCCCGCCGGAGGCCTCGACCGCGCGGCGGACCGCATCGAGCGGATCGATGCCGACGGTCGAACGGCCGTCGGTGACGAGGATGATCCCGCCAAGGACACGGTCGGAGGCGTCGTCGAGGGCCATCGCGATCCCCTCCCCGAGAGCCGTGTCGGCCCCGCCGCCCGTGGCATTTTCCGCCGGCGAATCGCTGCTGCCGGGTTTTGACGGGGCTGCCGGCGCGGCGTCGCGGCGGGCGGCGCGACGGGCGACGGCATAGCGGCGGATCTCGAACGCCGAGCCGATCTCACCGAGAATGCCGTCGGTTTGCGTGGCGAGCAACTGCTCGGCAAACTCGCGGCGCGAGAGGCGGCCGATCGATTCCACGAGGGCTGCAGCAGCCTCCTCTCCTTCGGCCTGGCCACCGAGGCCAACAGCCCCGGCGACCGCACCGATGCCGGTGGTCGCCAGCCGCCCCACCGCGAGGTCCATGCTGTCGGATTCATCGACCACCAGCGCCACGACCGGCTTTTGCACGATCCGCTCGTCGAGCCGCAGAAACGGCCCGGCGAGCACGAACACGAGCAGCCCGAGGACACCGATCCGACAGAGATCGAGGGCGCGCCGCAACCGCGGCGCGAGCCAGGGAAGCCGCTGCTCGTGGCGCCGGCTGATCCACCACCCCAGCGGGACGAGGAGCAAAAGCCCCCCCCACCAGACCCACGGACGGGCCCAGTGCCATTCGACCGCGTCGATCCGGGAGGCCAGTTCATGGCCAACCCCGGCGGCCCGCGCCAGGCGGGCGAGGAGGTCGTTCATTGGGGGATGTCCCGGCCGAGGTTACGGAAGTAGGTGTCGATCACCTCCTGATAGGCCGCCGGCCCGCGCTCCCGCATCCCTTCGAGGAGCGGATCACGGACCCGTGGCGGGAGCTTCTGGATCGCCGCCCGCCGGGCGGCATCAATGCCCCGCAGGTCGGCCCCCTTGACCTCGGCCTTGCCAACTTGGGCGCCGCCGTCGGTGAGCGTCTGCGTCGGTTCGCCGGTCGGGGTCGCCCCCGGCTGTCCCTCCCCTTCCCCCTGCTTGTCGGAGGCGGCCTGCTGCTGCGATCCCCCCTGCTTCGAGAGCGCTATCTGCTCGGCGGCCCGCCGGCTTGACTGCGTCTGGAGACGCTCGGCGCGCTCGGCCATCTGGAGCGTTTGGCGCACCTCCCGGCTGTCGAGGAATTGTTGGAGCTGCTCGGCGGTCGGCGGCGACGCCTGCCC
>CAMBFA010000037.1 GCA_945865325.1 Candidatus Kuenenia stuttgartensis | reverse complement strand
TCCGCCGGTGTGGAGGGATCGGCGGCTGCGGCGAGCCGCTGGAGGACCCGGGCGAGGATCTCGCCGGCCGCCTTGCGGGCGAAGGTTGCGGCAAAGATGTCGTCGATCTCGGCCCCGTCGGCGAGGAGGCGGATCAGCCGTGTCGACAGGGCGTGGGTCTTGCCGGTGCCGGCGCTGGCGAGCACCCGGACGATCGGTTCGAGCGGGCGGTTCGCAGGCTCCGGCGTCGATGCGTGTGTCGGCGGGCCAGCGGGGGCTGAAGAGACGTTTCCGTCGGCTGCCTTGTCCGGCTTCGTGGGGCGACGGCGAGAGTCGCGCGGGGTCGGTGTCATGCGGAGTCTCCCTCGTCTTCATCATCGCGGATGGTGTGGGTCTGGCAGATCGCGTCGAACTCTGGAAAGGATCCTGCAGCATCGTCGTTGCGGGGCCAGAATCGCCCCTCCCGAACGGCGCGGACGACCTCGCGGGCGGCTTCGTCCGCCGAGTCGTACTCCGGCATCGTCCAGGAGGCGGTCTCGATGCGGATTTCCTCGACGCGGGCGGGGACATTGAAGTAGCCGACGCCCACCCGGAGCGGATTGGCCAGATCGAGCTCGGGCATCCCCTCGACCTCGACGAGGAGATGCCGGTAGAGCGGCAACTGGAGGTCGATCCAACCGCGGGCATCGCGATGGGTGCGATCAGGGGTTTTTCCCCGGGCCGACGTTTTGTAATCGAGCACTTCCCAGCGGCCCTCGTCGGGGTGGTGGTCGATGCGGTCGATCTTTCCCGATAGCCGCACCGGCACCCCATCGACGACGAAGGCCGACGAGCGGACGATCTGCTCGGTGGCATGGATCACCCAGCCCTCGCCGGTGCGGTCGGCTTGGACGCGGGCAAACTCGCGGAGCCGTCGCCGCGCCAGCTCCGCCTGCACGAACACCGCCGGCGCCGCCCCGGGGCCGTAGCGCTCGTCGATGAAGCGATCGAGCGCGGCCGAGAGCCAGTCGCTGATCTCTCGGGGATCGGCGCTCGCGGCAATCGCTTCGTTCTTGCCGAAGCGGTCGAGGCACTCGTGGATCAGCGTTCCGAAGTCGCCGGGCCCCAATTCGAGCGCCTCGTCACCGGAGGTCGAGAGCTCGAGGCGGTGCTTGAGCCAGTAGCGGTAGGGACAAGCGAGGTAGTCGCGGAACTCGGTGACCCGCATTGGCGGGAACTCAGCCGGGGATGGCATCACCACCAAGCTCGGTGCGGGGACGACCAGCCGGGAGGGGACAACCGTCGGAGGGCCGGCCGTGGCCGCAGCCCGTGGGGGGGCAAACAGACGCTTCGCCGCGGCCACGACCTCGTCGGGGGAGCGGCGGAACAGGAGCCTGCTGGGGACTGCCGGCGAACCGTCGGCAGCGCGGCGGGGGACGACGACGAGGAGATCGTCACGGGCGGCGGCGACGGCGAGCATCCACGCATCCCGGGCCGCCGTCCGCGTTGCGTTGTCGAGGCCGAGCGCCTGACGCAGCGGCTCGGGGAGGAGCGGATCACGACCGGCACTCCCCGGCAGGCATCCCTCCACGCAGCTGGTGATCGCCAGCGCCGGGGCGTCGTCGAGCGCCACCTCGAGCCAACCGACGAGCTCGATCGCCTCCGGCTGCTGTGGCGGGGGGAGCTGGCCGCGCCCCCAGGTCGAGAGAAGGAGCCGTTCCAGGCCCGCCGACCCCGCCGCGGCGGCGAGCCGGTCGGGGAGCGCTTCGAGGTCGGCCAGTGCCTCCCCGAGGGCGGCAAGCGACCGGGAGAAAATCCGGGTCGCCGGGTCGTCACGGTCGATCTCGATCCCCTCCACGGCCGCGCTGCAGATGCCGCGCACCCCCCGCACCCAGTCGGCCGCAAGCGTGCCGGCCGGAGCCGCAGCGCCCGCTGGCTTGGCCCGCCGCGGCCGCGGGGGGCGGGTCGACGCACTCGGCCGCAGGGTCAAGCGCTGGGCGGCCTCGAGCGCGGCGGCAGCGCTCCGGAGTGGTGCGAGCCACTCGTCGATCGCATCGAGGATCCTCACGAAGGCCTCGTTCTCGGCCCGCTCCGCCGGATGGGATGCCGCCCGGGTGAGATGCTCGCGATCGACCTCCCAGGGGAGGTGGCGGAGGGCGATGGCGTCGGCGATGGCGGCGGGAATCACTTCGCCGCCGCGCCGGCGCAGCAGCGCGATGCAATCGGGGCAGCGGAGGAGGTTGGCCAGGGCCGCAAACTCGCGCCGTCGCAGCCAAGCGAAGATCGCATGGACAAACTGCCACGGGCTGGAGCGCTCGACGGTTCGGCCGGCGGCGTACCGCCCCGCCAGCCCGGCCGCGGCGAGCCGCTGCTCGAGGGCGGGGACGATGGCCGGGTCGGGGACAGCAACGGTGATCTCGTCGGCCGAACGGGTCGCCGCGAGGCCCCGAATCCAGTCGACCACCGCCGCGGCCTGGCTCTCTCCGTCATCGACAACCGCGATCCGCTCCAGCGGCACCGGGAGCGGGCGATCCTGCCACGCTTCGGGGACGAGGCAACCGAAGTCGTCGAAGCCCTGCTCGGGATCGGGGCCGATGCCCTGGGGGAGGGGGATCAGCGCGTCGATCCGTCCGCGGACACCGGCCAGGAGGGTCCGCTGGAGCGGATCGACATCAACGGTGGCGAGGAGCACGATCCGTCCCTCAAAGGCCACCTCGCCGTTCTCGACGGCGACGCGCCGGGCGGTCTGCCGATCCCAGAATCCGAGGCGATCAATCTCGGCGAGATAGTCCTGCTCCAGCCGGGCCAGCGCCTGCCAGCGGGTATGGTCGCCGAATCCCGGCAGGACCTCGTCGGCGGCATCGGCGAGATTGGCAAACGAGAGCCGGTGGGCGGCCAGTTCGCGGTGCATCGAGACAAGCATCCGGGCCGCGTCGAGGGCACCGGTGGCGATGGCGGCGTTGTGATCCGCCCCGGTCGACGGGAGGGCGCCGGTCGGCGGGAGGGCCCCGGGGGCGTGTCGATCGGGTTGGTCAGTCGCTTCGTCGACGTTTCCCTCGGCCTCGGGGAGCGGGGCGATCAGATGCCGGTCGCGGTGGCTGGCAGCGGAGAGCGCCACAACCCAGCAGAGCGTCTCGGTGGCTGTGTCGGCCAGCGGCTTGGCCGGTTCGTAGAGCGCCTCCGGGAGTGTGCCGAGCGTGACCGTCCGCGGCGGGATGATCCGGCCGCCGGGCCCGCCGCCATGTGGGCTCCGTGGGGGGGCGGTCTTGTCGATGAGGATTTCGATCAGCCGGTGCCCCGCCGCCCGGCCCGGCACGACGACGGTGAACGCCGACAGGTCGACCACGGCGGCGCCTCCGCCGGTCCCCTCTGGGCCGCGGCCGTCAAGCTCGGCGCTGCGGGCCTCCGCCAGCAACCAATCGGCCGCCGAAGCGAGAATCCCACAGCGGGGATCGAGCCAGTGCCGGTGGCAAGTGGCGGCGGGGCCGGGGGTGCTGGCGGGGCTGCGATCCGCCGGTGGATCGTCGGCAAAGAGCGACGGCTGGGGGTCTGATGGGGTCTTGCGGCGTGCCACGGGGGCCTTCCATAGCGTGCTTGGGAACAGGGCTCGCTGCCGGCCTTCCTGGCTGGCTGCAGGGCCGGTTCCGAACCATTCCTTCGGGGGACTCGCAGCTTATCGCATTCCCGCAGCTCCTCGGGCCGAGAAAAACGGCAATCCCTCCCGGCTCGTGCCCATGGCGTCATCGTGCAGGCACCAACCGCGCACGAATCCAATCTGCCAGGGTGCCAGCATCGATCTCCCGATTGGGTCATTTCATCATCGTGGCGTACTTCAGGAGGTCTGCTTCGGCGTCCTGTGAAAACGTCGCCTCGCTCATGCCCGTTGGGCCCGCTCGACTGCCGCGATGCGTTCCTCGGCCTTGGCGAAGACCATTTCGGCAGGCAAAACGCTGCCCTCATTGAGTTGAGCGAATCCTTGGCGCACGGCGCCACGCAACGATTCCTGAGCCTGCAGGAGACGGAGTCCTTCGGACAGAACATCACTCTCCGTGAGAAAACGACGCTCAGCGATCAATCGCTGGACGAATGGTTCAAGATCGGCGGGAATGTCGACGGTCATGGATTGCTTTCTGTTCGTCGAGGATTGGTTGGGAAGCTCACTCGGCTTGGTTTTTTAAGGTTTTGCCTGGGTGTCACGTGTCAATGACTTTGAGACACCTGCGTGACGAAATGAGTTTCGCTCGGGAGCTGGTCGCGACGCTCCCGGACCTCCGTGTTGGCGTTGAGGATCTGCTCCATCGTGCCGATCGAGCAGGACAAGGCCGGTGTCGCACCTATCATGGGCACAGAGGGATCCGTGCGGAAACAACTGCCGGATCGCGTCTGTCGGGCGGCCGTGCGCGGGAGCGAGCGTGCCGATACGGATGTCGTCGTAGGTATTCCCGGGATAAGCGGCGGGTAGAATCGAGTGAGTGGGAAATAGGTGCCTCGACCCAGAGTGACCTTCAAGTCGGAGTGATCATGTACAAGGCCTCTTTCAAGGAACCCGACTCGAGCCTGCCGCCGCAGTGCCCGCGGTGCGGCGCGGATGGCCTGCCCGTCGGCCCTGAAACGCTCCGGGCCCACCTGGCCTCGGACGCGGTCGAGTCGCTCGGCGAGCCGGCCTATTGGTGCGCGACCGAAGCCTGCCCCGTCGCCTACTTCGACCTCTTCGAGCGGAGCGTCGATGCGGACGCCGCCCACGGTCTCTACTGGCCGAAGGATCCGGCCGGACCGCTTTGCTGCTGCCATGGCCTTACGGTGGACGATGTCGATGCCGATCTGGCGGAGCCAGTGCCCGCGCGGGTGCGGGCGGTGGTGCAGAAGGCGGGCCAGCCCGATGCCGCCTGCGCGACGAAGAGCCCCGACGGCCGCCCATGCGTGGCCCGCGTGCAGCGGTATTACATGCGGCAGAAACAGAAAGAATGACTACGGTCACTGGCCCTGACTGAGGTGGGAGTGCAGGACCGGTGATACCGTTGAAGAGCTCTTGTCAAATGTTGTGTTCGTGAAGGCGTGAATCAGGCGGCGTTCTGCAGGACTCCGTCGGTGAAGATTCTTCCTTGGATGACGAGCGGGAGTTGCTTGAGCCGAACGATCACGTTTGGACTGAAGCCCTTCGCCGACGGCCCGATGAGGGATTCGAGCGCCTCCCCGCAGTCGCCGGTCGAGACACCCTTGAGGGAGAGCCAGGGAATGAGCTCCTCCATCGATCGGCTCTTCCGCAGGTACGGGGGAAGGATCTTCGACGAGAACACGATCCGCTCGTCGCCGATCGATGCCTTGTCGCGGACTCGTGGCTGGCTCACCTCGAGGATGCCCGCGCCGGTCGCGATCTCCCGGGTCGGCAGGGTGCCGTTGCGAACGACGCGACGGCGGCGACACTCGGCGAGCAGCACCGCATGCTCCTCGAGGAAGGCATCCACCTCGCTCTCCAAAGCTGCCTGCAGCATCCGCCTCGCTCCATCACGGACGATCGAATCGAGCGGGCTCCGCCCGCTCTCCACGATCTCGTCGAGCGGGCTCCGCGCCCTCGCGGGAAGACCGCACGACGCTTGCTTTCGATCCTGGACTTTCCGAACCGCGAACCGTAAACCTTCGCACGGTGGCGTATCCTTTCGCCCCAACGAGGGGCGGCTGGTGGGATAGAAGCCCCAGCAGGATACGCCCCCTTTTTTCATGCGCTCAACGAACACGACTTTCGGTCATAGCTCCGCTTCTGCAGTTCTCTCTGAGATCGGTTACGACTTGGAAACCAAGCGCGCCTGTCTGACAATGGAAGCAAGCTGACCCGCCTCTGAAAACCGCGACTTATCGAAAAGGGTTGCGTTATCCTCTCAGGATCGCGACTACCACAAGAGCCATCGCTCAATCTATTTCTCTGATCGCGCGAGCACGGTCCCGAGAGGGCGGTCTTCACTGTAGTGAATGGAGAAAAGGCTCGACTCGAAGATGTCCATGGTGTTCTCAAGAACCCTGCACCCGGCCGCGATCACGAGTGCGTCGCCATTGTCATTACATGAAAACACCTTTCCGACGTATTCATGAGCGTGGCGGCGAGCGTCACTGTGTCTCTCGTCGCCGTTGAATAATCGGAGGCGAATCCCGTGCATGAAGGTTGGCAAGCAAATCAATTCGACACCAAAAAACTGAATATCGACATTAGTGTGATGATCTGGGGACATTGGACTCCGCAGGAGTAATTGACCATGGCTGACGCGGTAGTCCCAAAGTTTGAAATCCCTGTCCGACTTGTACATAGACGACACTCTCCTATTCGAAGGGGCACGGAACAACTCTACCGTCCTTGATCCAGGTGATTCGGTTCCAGGCCTCCTCGGCCATTTTCAGTTGAAGGAGTTCCCAGTCAGTCATAAAACATTCTTTATCCCCCCGGGCGGCACGCGTTACTCCGCGTTAAACATCGACGCCATCGAGGTTGAAGGTAAACCGGGTTGTACCGTCATTCAACAACTCCCGAAATTTTCTCTGCCACAACTCAGGTGAATCTGGCACAAGCTGCTTCCAAGTCTGCGCGCCGATTGCAGTCGCGAAGTTGTCGAGGCGATTGCCTAAGCCCAACGCTACTGAACCTCGCTCGATCACCGTGCCGCATCGAGTAACGAACCACAACGGCAAGCTGGCTCCTGCTACGTTAAGTAGCTTTACCCCGCCATTGGCGGCGGCGCCCAAGGCTCGATCTGCATACCATTCCCCCATAAACCAGGCAAATTCTTTCCCCTTCTCTGCCACTTGGGCCGGAAGTGTGTCGAATTCCTGCTTGCGTCCCGCTTGGTACGTGCCGTTGGGGTCTGTTGGGATCACTCCGGCGAGTTCATCGCGCGGCTTCGGAAGTTCGTTCGGCGGATCGTACATGCCCATGCCAGCTTCAAACTCGAACAGCCAACGCGGACCAAAGTAGTAATCCTGTGCATCATCATTATTCCACGTCGGCCGCTCGGCGCGAGGATTTCCGCCGCTCTGTCCGCTCCCGGTATCCGCCGCCTGGGCAAATTGCACTCCAGCCGCATTCTCCGTCCACACGCCCGAGTCAAAGACGGGCGGGCCGTCGCTCTCGGGGTTGTAAACCAATGGCGTGATGCGGCCGATACCCCAATCCGCCGGTGTACCGAGCCGAAATGGTCGGGTCGTCGGCGAGAGAGCCTTCATTAGAGCTGGACGACGAGGAACCGTCCCCAGCACCTGACCAATACAAACGCCAGAGTTCGGCGTTCGTCAGGGGGCCAACGGTGCCATTGCCCTGTCCACCAACGCCCGATCCGCCGTTGTATTGCGACGACAGCGCTGGGCCATTCGTGCTCAGGCCACCGTCGGAGCCGGACGTCGAGCCTCCAGCCCCAGATCCAGCGCTGAAGGAGAGCCACAGATCGCCGCCGGACGTCGTGCCGCCAGAGCCTGCGGCTGGGGCAGGAGGCGAGGCGGTGCCGCATGAGCCCGGTGCGGGGCTTGAGCAGGTGAGAATGACTCCGCTGGAGCAAAGCGCCTCGGTGCCGAGGGGGGCGGGAGCAAGTCCTTGCGCGCTCCACGATTCGGGCCCAACGCCAGCGAGCATCGCCCGGGTTTCGAGGCGCTCAATCACTGCGAGCAGAGGAGCGTGCGTACGGGGAGGGGGGCGTTTCGTGGTGTTTCGCCGACTCACTGGACGTCTCCTCGGAAGACCTCTCAGGCGAGGGCACATCCCCCCTTTTGGATTCCACGGTAGGACAAGCTTTCATTTCCGTCAAGGAATCGGTTCGAGGTGGGATTTTAATGGGCGGCGGAAGTGCTCGTATCCGCGTGGCAGCCGCGGGAAAGGGCTCGTCGCGGGCGATGAGGGCCAGGCGACGAGGGAGCTCTCGTCAAATGTTGTGTTCGTGAGGCGTGAATCAGGCGGCGTTCTGCAGGACTCCGGCGGTGAAGATTCTTCCTTGGATGACGAGCGTGAGTTGCTGGCTTGCGTTGAGGCGACGCCAGCGACGTGCCGCTTTCTCGGCGAGCTTGACCATCATCGCGAGGCTGGCTTTCCTCGAGCCGCTTCCCTTCGTGCGGCGATGCCGCAGTCGGATCGTCGCGAAGATGCTCTCAATTCTGTTGGTGGTGCGCAGGTGGCTCCAGTGCTCCGCTGAGACTTTGTAGAAGGTAAGGAGCACGTCGCGATCCTTCGCCAGGGCGGCGTATGACGCCTCGTACTTAACGCCGTATTTCGCCAGGAAGTGATCGAAGGCCTTGTTGGCCGTCTCCCTGGTTTCGGCGAGCCAGATCTGGTGGAGGTCGAACTTCGCTTTTGGTTGGATCGCCTTGGGCAGGGAGTTGATGACGTTGGCGGTCTTGTGGACTCGAGCAGCGTTGCTCACGTGTCGTCGGGTAGGCCTCCCGCAGAGCGGCCCCGAAGCCGAGCCCAGCATCGGCGACAGCGATCGTCGGTGGAATGGTGAGCCGCGGTTCTTGAGGCTACTTGGCGTGCGTCGGATGCCGGAGCTGGTCGCGACGCTCCCGTACCTCCGTGTTGGCGTTGAGGATCTGCTCCGTCGTGCCGATCGAGCAGGACAAGGCCGGTGTTTCATCTATCATGGGCCCAGAGGGCGATGGCAGCCGGCCGCGGGGAGCGACGGCCCGGAAGAATTAATAGCGGGGGCGGAAAACCGATGCGCCGATTCGCCGCGATGCTTTTTGTGCTCCTTGTCGCGGCGCTGCCCGTCCGTGCGGCGGATCCCCCGCCGGGGGCGCTCCCTGACCGGGCGATCGGTTACACCGAGCACGCCACGGCGCTCCCCGGAGGGCGGTGGGCCAATGTTGTCACCGGCCGGGCGATGCTCCTCGTGCCGGGAGGAGCGCCGCGGCCGCTGGCCGCCGACCTCGCCGCCGAGCCGGGGAGTTGGACGCAATTCGTCGGCTGGTTCCCCGACGGCAAGACGGCGATCATCGGCCGGGCCTGGGAGAGCGAGGCCAACGCGCGCTACGAGGAGGAACACAAGACCTTCCGCTTCCGCGCCGGCGACTGGCTCTACGACACGCATTTGGTCGATCTCGCCACCGGCCAGGCCGAGAATGTCACCGCCGTCGAACGCGTCAGCTTTTACAACACCGGCGTCTTTCCCTGGCCGGGCAATCCCGGCCGGCTGGGGTTCACGGCGCTCATCGACGGGATCTCGAAGCCGTTTGCGATGGATCGAGACGGTACGAATAAAACCGATCTCGCCCGTGACTCCACCGGCTTTGCCTACGGCTTCTCCGGCTCACCCGACGGCCGGCGGATCGCCTACCACGAGAACTACCAGGTGTGGCTCGCCGATGCCGACGGTGGCCAGCGCCAGAAGATCGATACCGGCCACCCGTTCGTCTTTGCGCCGACCTGGTCCCCCGACGGCCAATGGCTGTTGTTTGTGTCGGGGGAGCATTACGACTGCCATCCGCACGTCGTCCGGGCCGACGGCACGGGGCTGCGGAAGATCGGCGACCGCAACGGCTATCGTGGCGTGATGGAGTTTCTCGACGTCCCTGATTTTCATGGCGGCTCGAGCGACGTGCCGGTCTGGTCGCACGACGGCCAGAAGGTGGTCTTCACGGCGCGGGTCGCGGGGATCGATGGCGCTGCCGCCACCGTCGAGCTGTTCGACGTGGGGCTCGAGGAAGGGGAGACGCCCGCGCGGTTGACGACGTCTCGCCCCGGCACGCTCCACTCCCATCCGCGGCCCTCCCCCGACGGTGCCTGGCTCCTGTATGGCTCGCACCGCGACGCTCCCGGCGGCGGCAAAGCGCGGAATCTCTTCGCCCGAGCCCGCGCCGACGGCCGCGAGGTCCAACTGACCCATCTGCCGGCGGGGCGAGCCGCAATGCATGGCCACTGGCAGCCGGAGAACGTCTCTCCGGGCCCGGCGGTTGAGGGGACGCCCGGGCCATGAGGCGACGCCCGGGACTTTTTGAGGGGACGCCCGGGACTTTTTGAAGCGATGCCCGAGAGACGATTCACCGCAGCGGCTTCAACCCGGCGGTCCCCCGGAGGCGATTGAGCGCCCCGAGAGCCGCCGGCTCCTTTTCCAAAAGACTTACCAGCTGCGACGGGGAGACGCCAAGCGTGGCGGCCGCCGTCGGCATGTCGAGCGTTGCGGCGACGACACAATCGAGGGCCTCCGCCACCAGCGCCGGATAGTCGTCGTGGCTGCCGGCGACGGCCAGCCGGCCGTTGTGGACGCGCGACCGCCACAGCGGCGAAGGTTCGAGAGCGGGAGGCTCGCGGTGAACCAGCGCGAGCCTGAGCCGCAACCGGAACAGGGCCACGCGCCGGTTGTCGGCCTGGCTGCGGCGTTCAGAGGCCTCGGCCATGATGCCGGTCGGCCGGTGGTGGAGGATCACCGCCGTCTCCACCTTGTTGCGATGCTGTCCCCCCGGGCCGCTCCGCTTCGTGCGCGTCTCGGTGCAGTCGTGGAGGAGAATGTCGGGCGCGAGTCTGGCGGGGTGCACCGAGGGGCCTCATCCAGCGAGGGCATCGAGCGCCTTGGCCAACGGGCACCCCGGCGGGATCGACGTGCCGTCGCGGTAGCGGCGGAGGAGGTCGCGCGACCGCTCGGCGAGCATCCGCCGCACCTCGCGCCGCTTCCCCTTCACCCGCGCGATCTTCATCTGGTCGTAGCCGGTCGTCTGATGCCGCAGCCAGGCGATCACGGCCGCCTCCGCGCGACGCTCGATCGGGATCCGCTCGGTGCGCGCCACCGTGCCGCTGCCGACCGGCGTGGCATGGATGGTGACAGCCCGGGCGAGCTTCAGCGCCCGGTCGGCGGAGGAGGGGGCGAAGGCGAGGAACGCGAGCACCGCCGAGAGGAAGTCTTCGACATACTCCGCCTGGTCGTTCTCGCGGCGCTTGAGCGCCTGGGCCTGCTTCTTGGCCCAGGCCTCGGTCGAGCGTTCGGCGACGAGCTCGTGGCGGATCCGCTCCACCGTTGCCTCGGGGGCCCAAACGCCGCGGGAGAACGTCCGCCGCCCCTGCTTCTCGCTCATCACCCAGTGCTCCCCGGCCGCCTTCACGCGGCGCGTCAGCGCCGCATCCCCCGGCTCGAGGAGCACCCAATCGTCGGGAGCAGGGATCACCCGGCCGCGCCCGTCGCGGACGGTGCGGTGGGTCGGGCCGGGGCCGACCGCGAGCCCGGCGGCGGTGGCCCCGTCGGGGCGCGGACCCTTGCCAACCGAACGCTTCCCAGCCGCGGTCCGTGGTGGTTGTCGGGCCATGGCGTCTCGTGCGTCGGGGGAAGGCGTCAGTCGAGGTTTTTGAGGCGGACGTTCCGCCAGCGGACGGAATAGGGCCCCGTTCCCTTGGCGATGCCATGGACCTGGAAGCCGATGTGCCCCTCGGGATCGTGCGGCTGGCGGAAGTCGGCCGTCGGCACGCCGTTGATCCAGCTGCGGTAGTGGTCACCGGCGACCGCGATCCGGTAGCTGTTCCACTCCCCCTTCTTGAAGGCCCCCTTTGCGGCCTCGGTGCGGATCGCATCGGTGTTGGTCAGCCCGCTCCACCACACGCCGCGGCGGGCCTCGTCGTAGAAATTGCCGGCATGGCCGTCGATCGAGATCTCGCACTGCGGCCCGTAGAGTCGCCCGGCCGGCAGCGGCCCTCCCGCGCCCTCCGGCTTCTCCCCCTCCTTCGCCAAATGGCTGCGAATCTGGACGCCGGAGTTGAGCTCATCGTCGACCTTGACCTGAAACTCAAGCTCGAAGTCCTTGAGGGGGGCGTTGGTGGCGAGGAATGTGTTCGGGCTCCCCTCCGTCGTCGTCCCGACGAGGACGCCGTCGACCACCTTGTAGCTGGCGCTGCCGCTGACGATCTGGAAGCCGTCGAGCGAGCCGTCCTTGAAGAGCTCCTTCCAGGCCGGCGCCTGGGCGCTGGCGGGCAGGGGGGCGAGAACGAGGCTCGTGGCCAGCAGGGCGGCGACGACAAAGGGTCGAACGTTGGTCATGGGTCGAGCTGCTCCAGGGAGAATCGCGATCAAGGCGAGAAGGGTTCTTTCAGCGGTCGGTGTTGTCCGGCGACGGCGGCGGGTTTCGCCCCGGCCCGTCGAAGCGTTCGATGACGAGCGGGTCGTTTGAATTCAGATCGCCGATCCGCAGCGCTGCCCGGCCGGAGAGGAGATCGTCGACGATCGGTCCGACGACGGCGGCCCGCCAGCCGGAGGCGAGCACCGGCTCGCGGTCGCCGTGGTGATAGCCGAGCTTCCAGGCGAGGAGGTCGCGCAGGTCGGAGGCGGTGCCGACCAGCGCCGGGGCGAGGTTCATCTGCCGGCACGCGCCAGCCAGCGCCGTTGCCATGAACTGCCCGAGCACCGCCAGCTGGGAGGGGGGCGCCCGGAACTTCTCCCCACCGGGGCATTCGTCCTCCGGGAGGGCCAGGCCGCGGGCGATCGCCTCGGAGAGGCCGCCGAGGATGTGCCGCAGATCGGATCGCTGCATGCCGCGGATCGCCGAAATCTCGTGGGGATCGGCGCTCTTCCGCTTGCACAGCTCGACGAGGAGATCGTCGCGCAGCACGCGCTTCGGCGGCATGTCGCGCGACTCGGCGACCGAATCGCGCCAGTGCCACAGCTCCCGGGCAACAGCCAGCTCGCGCCGCGACAATCCCGATAGCCCCGACACACGCCGCCAGCGCTTGCGGATGAATGACTCCTCGACCTCGTCCTGCCAGGTGGCCATCTCCTCCTCCATCCAGGAGGTCCGGCCGAGGGATTCCAGCTGCGCCTCGATCTTCCGCCAGATCCGCTCGAGGTGGCGGACGTCGTCGAGGGCGTAGTCGAGTTGGGCTTGCGAGAGGGGACGCAGCCGCCAGTCGGTGCGCGTCTCCCCTTTGTTCGTGGGGAGGTTCAGAAAGCGGCGGACGATCGAAGCGTAGCCGGCAGGGAAATCGTGGTCGACCAGCCCGGCCCCCACCTGGATGTCGAAGAGCTTCGACGGCCGCGTCTGGATCGCATGGAGGATGAATCCCATCTCCTCGCGGCCGGCATGAACGACGGTCGTCCGGCCAGGTTCGGCGAGGAGGCGCCAAAACGGCCCGAGCTCGCGGGCTTTGAGCGTGTCGATCACCGCCAGGATGCCGGGCGCTGCCACCTGCACCAGGCACAACTGGCTGCGGTAGGTGTGCTCCGAGACGAACTCGGTATCAAAGGCGACGAATGGGTGTTGGGCCAGACGGTCGACCAGATCGCACACCTCGGAATCGGTGACGACATGCTCGAAACCATCGGACTGCTTGGAGTTTGGCACGCCCTGAGGGGTTCCTGGAGGTCTCGGCGACGGGAGCGGGGGAGGCGACTACAGGAACAGGATCGAAACGAGGACGAAGACGGGGAGGAGAATTCCGAAGCTGTAAAGGAGATAGCCAAAGAAACTCGGCATCCGCACGCCGGACTGTTCGGCGATCGCCTTGACCATGAAGTTCGGGCCATTCCCGATGTAGGTCATCGCTCCCAAGAATACCGCCCCCAGGCTCACTCCAGCCAGTCGACCCACGTCGACCCCGGCCATCGTCGCCCCGGTGGCCGGCAGGGCCTGGGCGGCATTGAAGAACACGAGGTAGGTCGGGGCGTTGTCGAGGACGCTCGACAGGGCCCCCGACGCCCAGAAAAACGAGCGCGGGCTGTCGAGCCCGAGGCTCGCCCCCCGTTCGTGGAGGATCGCCAGGGCTGGCTGCATGCAGATGAAGATCCCCAGGAACAGCGCGGCCACCTCGAGGATGGCGCCGTAGGTGAAGCCGTTGGCCGCGCGGACCTTGCCGTCGCCGCCGAGGAGCGAGAGGAGGACGAGCCCAACGAGGACGGCCTCACGGAGGAACACCCAGGGATGCCAGTCGGTGCCTGGGAATGGCTTGGCCGGGTCGAGGAGGGCGACCGCGGCGATCACCGCTGCCATGATCGGGGCGTTGGGCCACAGGCCGCGGATCTGCAGCGGCGTCGTTTGGCGTTCGTCGCGGGCGATGTCGCGCGGGGCCTCGCGCGGGTGGGCGAAGAGGGTGTCCCAGACCCAATAGACCGCCAGCAGGACTGCATTGGTGAACAGCCACGGCTTCCACAGATTCAGGGTCCAGAGAAAGTCGACCCCTTCGAGGTAGCCGAGAAACAGGGGCGGGTCGCCGATCGGGAGGAGCAGGCCGCCGCAGTTGCAGACGATGAAGATGAAGAACACGAGCGTGTGGGCGACATGCTTGCGTTCCTTGTTGGTCTCCAGGAGCGGACGGACTAGGAGCATCGCGGCGCCGGTCGTGCCGATGAAGCTCGCCATCGCTGCCCCGAGGGCGAGGAAGGTGGCGTTGGTTGTCGGCGAGGCGACGAGATCCCCCTCGATCCGCACGCCGCCGGTGACGACATAGAGGGCGAAGAGGAGGGCGATGAAGGGGATGTATTCGGCGCCCAGGGCGTTGGTCAGCACCGCCCCCGCCGTCGGCCAGGAGGGGCCGGCCGCCGCCGGATGGATCAGGGCATGGGCCGGGAAGTGGAGATCGACCGGCTGGTGGTGGAGAAAGGTGTAGTAGCCGAGGGTGATCGCGGCGAGGAAGCCAGCGACGAGGAGCTTGTTGCGGTTGTGCTCCCACCAGTGGGAGATCCCGGGAGTGAGCGGGAAGATGGCGATCGCCGCTAAGAGAATGGCGAAGGGGAGTGTCGTGGCCGGCGGCGGCGCGGCGGGGTCGGGGGGATGGTCGTCGGCCGCGGCCGGGGGGACCGCTGCCGCGTCCCCGCCCTGGAAGTTGCGCATCGCCTCGTCCCGCTGGTGGACGAGGTTGGCAGCCTGGTCATGGAGCGCTTCGGCCCGCTGCGTTGCGACGATCTGGTCGCGCCCCCCCTGGGGCCAGCCGACGAGACAGGCCAAGCCGTAGACCGCCAGGAGCCCGAGGAGGAGGCCGATCACCGTCGCGCCGCCTGCCGGCGACGGGGCGTGGGGAGCAGATAGGGTAGCGCTGGACTCGTGCATGGGGGCGGGCTAGACGGGGGCGGGCTGCGGGAGGACTGGAAGGTGATGGTAGAACAGGTCGGGTTTCCGCGGAAGCGGTCCCGCAGGGATCGCTTCGCCGCGACGAGCCTTGAACCCCACCCCGGCGATGCACCGCGATCCCCCGCCTGTCGAAGCCCCCCACGGTGGCGCCCCCGGGGCGTGCGCCGAAGCCGCGCCGCCAGCGACCGGCCGGGGGGCCGTGGTGTGGCTGCGATCCAACCACCGGCCGGGGATCGGGATCGCGGGCATGGCCGCTGCCCTCCTCCTCGTGGTGCTCCTCGCGTCGCGCCCCTGGAGCCGTCCGGTCGGTCTGGTGCCCTGGCTTCTCGGGGGCGGTTTGGGCGTCGCCGGCGCCGCTGGTCTGATCCTCTCGTCGCGCCCCCGGATCGTCCTGGCTGGGCAGGGGCTGCGCGTCCACCTCGCCCCGGCCAGGGTTGAGGTCGTCCCGCTCGAGATCGTCGAGTGTTTTTTCCTCGGCAGTCGGCTCGAGCCACCCCACCCCGGGGACGTTCGCACGGGGGGGGACCGGGTGCGGACGCTCGTGATGCGGATCGCCGAACGGGCCGTCGAGCATGCCGAGCGGCCGACGTTGCCGCTGTGGGGCGCGTGGCAGGAGGGTTCGGTGACCTTCGACGGCCGGTGGTGTGAGCCGCTCTCGATCGACCTGGTGCGGCGGCTGAACCGCGACCTCACGACAGCCAAACGCGCGGCGGCGGCCAGGGGGGGGACGTGAGTTGGACGGGGCTGCTCGTGAGCGTCCGCAATGCCGACGAAGCGACGGAGGCGCTGGCCGGCGGCTGCGCGATTGTCGACGTCAAGGACCCGCTCGCCGGTCCGCTCGGTGCCGCGGCGCCCGCGACGGTCGCCGCGATCGCCCGGCGCGTCGGCAGCGCCGTTCCCTGGACCCTCGCCGGTGGCGAGCTCCTCGATCGCGGCGCCGATGCCCGGGCGGGAGGCGCTCGGCTCCTCCGCTTCATCGACGACGTTCTCGCGGCGCTCGATTCGCTCCCCGCGCCGGCGGCGGTCAAAATCGGGCTCTCTGCGGGCCTCAATACCCCCTGGTGCGAGACGTTGGGGCGGGTAGCGCCGGCGCTGCCCCGCCGGATCGGTCTGGTCGCGGTCGCCTATGCCGATTGGCAGGGGTGCGGGGCGCCGGAGCCCGAGAGAGTGTTTAGCGCGGCGGCCGGCGCGGGCTGCCGCGGGCTCCTCGTCGACACGTTCGACAAGGCGGGCCCGGGGTTGTTCCGCCTCGTCGACCGGGCGACCATCCGGCGCTGGGTGGCCCATGCCCGCGCCGTCGGTCTGCCGCTGGGCTTGGCGGGAAAATTGTCGCTCGATGACGTCGCCCTGGCGGCCTCCCTCGGGGCCGACGTCGTCGGGGTGCGGTCGGTTGCCTGCAGGGCAGGGGGGCTGGGCTGCGGGGAAGGGGATCGGCTCGGGATCGTGGAGCGGGATCGGGTCCGGCGGGCGGTCGAACGGTTCCAGGCAGCGTCCGGGGGTGAGGAGGGGTGAGGATCGATCGGCCCCGGTGGCAGAGGGGACAGATCGGGGATATTCTCGACTGGGCGTCCCGTGCCGGGTCCCTCCGCCCGGGTCGACCAGTCTGGCTGCTTCCCCCCGAGGATTGCCCCCACGATGGCCAAAACGCTCGAAGTCCGGGTTCCCCACGCGCTCAATCAGGACGAGATCAAACGCCGTCTCGACGAGGCGCTCGTCCGTGCCCGGTCGGACTATGCCGACTCCGTCGGCGAGATCACCGCGCAATGGGATGGGGAGGAGAAGATGCGATTCAATCTGGCCGTGGCGGGGATGAAGTTCGACGGATCGCTCGAGATCTGCATTGAGGAGCTCCTCGTCACGCTCCAACTGCCGGGGGCCGCAGCGCTGTTCAGCGGGCGGATCCGGGAGGGGATCCAGGAACGGCTCGGGGGGCTGGTCGGCTGACGGCTCGGTGGCGGGCCGCTGCGGCCGGTAGCAGCGGTCGTAGCGGTTGGGGTCGGAGCGGGTGAGAGGAGAGGGGATCGGTGGAGCGTCTGCCGATGGAAAAAAGACGTGAGTTTGACGGCGCCGTTGGTGGAACAAGCATGATCGATTCGAGCCTGCCTCTCCAGACGGCGGCCCCCGCGGGGGCGGTCGGCCCGGGCCCCCGGGGCCTGTGGTCGGCGCTGGCCCCTGTGGGCCTCCGTTTCCGGATCGTGCTGGTCGCCGCGGCGCTCCAGTCCGGCGGCGGCCCGTCGCTGCCTTGGCTGGCGCTCCCGGGCGACGCCCCGGCAGCAATGGCCCAAAACCAGCGTCCGCCGGCCGATGATCCCTTCGCCGAGGAACTGAATCCGTTCCCGCGCGAGGAGAAGCCGAAGCCGCGCACCGGCCAAACTCCCCGTGCCACCGGAACAAAGAAGCCTGCGGAGAAGAATCGGGAAAACGTCGACAATCAGGATCCCGACGAGCAGCTTACCGAACCGGCACCCCGCAAGCCGGCCCCGCGGGGGAAGGCTCCTGACCGCGTCCCCCTCGAGCCCGACGATGAGCCCCCGATCGTCCGCCCCCGGCCGATGGCGAAGCCGCTGGTGCCCGCCGATCTCCTCCCCTTTCCCGATGTCGACATGCCCCCGCCGGAGGAGGATTCCCCAGCCCAGAAGCTCCTCGTCAAGGCCGACAAGCTCGACCGGAAGGGGAAGTATGACGAGGCCAAGAAGATCGTTCTCGAAGCGATCGAGGCCGATCCGAAGCTTCCCGTGGCCTGGCTCGCCTTGAGTATCGTCACCCGGCACCTAGGGGACTTCGAGGGATCGCTCGAGGCCTGTTCCGCCGGCCTCCGCCTCGATCCGATGAATGCGGAGCTCTATCTGCGGCGCGGGATCGCCTGGTTCCATCTGGGGCGTCACGGCATCGCGCTGGAGGACTTCGAAGACGCCGCCGGGATCGCCTACGACGATCCGCGGCCGGAGCTGTGGCGCGGGCTGACACTCATGGAGCTCGACAAGCCTCTCGAGGCGATCAGCGCGTATTCGTCGGCGATCCGCCGCGATCGGACCTATGACCTGGCCCACCTCAATCGGGGCCTGGCGTATCTGGTCACCAACGAACCAGCGAAGGCCGAGTTCGACTTCGACCAGGCGATCCGCCACGATCCGCGCGACGCGCGGGCCTGGTTCAACCGGGGCGTCGCGCAGGCCAGGCAGGAGGAATATGCCGACGCCGCCGCGTCGTACGGCGAGTCGCTCCGCCTCGATCCGAAGATGGAGGGCGCCCGCCGCAACCTCGAGGCGCTCCGCGGCCGCGGCAACCCCAAGACGCGTCGCGGCCGTGAGGCCGGGGGCCGGCTCGACAGTCGGGGCTTGCGGGTGGCGCCGGCCGAGCTTGTCCCGGCCGGGCGCCAGTTGCCTTCCCGCCCCGCCGGCACCGGTTGAGACGCGCGGTCGTCAGTCCCCCTTCGGTCCGACCCGGAGCGTGTGGCCGTCGATCGTCCACTCCAGGTTGAGCGGCTCGACGATCCGATCGAGGAGGGTCGCCCGGTCGACCTCCTTGACCGACAGGCGGACGATCTCCGCTGGGGCGATCCCCTTCGCCCGTAACCCCTCCCGGTCGAGCGCGAGCTCGAGGTCGAGCCGGATCGCGACCGTCGCCAGGAGCTGATCCAGCGGCGCAGCGACTTCGAGCGTCCAGGTCGCCATCCCGGGGGCTGGGGGGCGCGGAGCCACGGCGGGGCGCGGCGGCTTGACGGCCGTGTTGAGGGGCAGCCCGGCGGGGGCGACGACGAGGGCGCCATCGTCTCCAGGGGGGGACGGCAGCGGCACGATGGTCAGCCCGACCCGATCGGCATCGGTTTGCGCTCCGCGCCAATCGATCCGGCGGTCGAACTGGGCGAGGAGGAGATCGAGACGCTCCGCCAGCGGCAAGGCCGGGAGGTCGGCGGCGGCGAGATGATCGTGGGGGAGGTCGTCGAGTCCGGCGAGGTCGATGCTGGCACGGAGAGCGATTTCCGCGAGCAGGTCGCGGGGCCGCGCTCCGTCGCCCCAGGCCCATGGCGCGCGCCGAGCCGCGAGACGGCGCAGCGCCGGCGGGAGTGAGGCCAGCGTCCGCGTCCGCTCTGTGTCGGCGGCGACCAGCGCCGCGGCGTGGCCGGGGACGATCCGGATCGACGCCGGGAGGATCGCGCAGCGTCCCCCGAGCGAGGCCGCAAGTTCCCCAAGGAGATCGACAAGGGGGGTATCTTCGGCCGCGATCGTGATCGGTGTGTCGGGATCGAGGCGGCGGTCGAGGATCACCGGCCGTCCGGTGAGCTCGGTCAGCCGCCGACAGACCGACCGGGCCGGCACGCCGCGCCAGGTCGCTGTCACGGTCGCGGGCCGGTCGCTCGGCTTCCGTTGCGACTCCTGCGCCGCCGCGGGGATGCGGCCGAGGACGAGGGCCAGCGCCACGACCCACAGCCAGTTTGCCTCCCTCCGGCTGTGGCCGCGGGGCACCAGTCCGCCGCTCTCAGAAAGGGGGAGGGGCATCGCGGTGGCACCGTGAGGATCGGCAACGGAATCGGCAACGGAATCGGACGATCGCGCCGACAACGCCAGTATAATGCCGACTCTGCGAACCGCTGCCGGACGAGGGCAACGTCTCCGCGGACCGGAGGGCGGGGAACGCCCGGCAGGATGCCACAGGGAGATCGATCGATGAGCATCGACTCGGCCTCTGGCGGGGAGGAGTTCCCGACCGCCGTTGATGTCGTCATCCTCGGGGCAGGGATCAACGGGGCGGCGCTGGCCAGGGAGCTCGTTCTCAACGGCTGCTCCGTCGTCGTCGTCGACGACGACGACATCGCTGCGGGGACGACCCGGTGGTCGACCAGGCTCGTCCATGGGGGACTGCGCTACCTCGAATACGGCGAACTGGGGCTGGTGCGCGAAAGTCTGGCCGAGCGCAACCGCCTCCTTCAACTCGCGCCCCACCTCGTCCGCCCCCTCGGGTTTGTCGTCCCGGTGTCCGGCTGGTTCGGCGGGCTCCGTGCCGCCGCGGCTCGGATCCTCGGCTGCGAGTCGCTCGCCCGGCGCTGGGCGGGGAAGCGCGGTCGGGGAGGGATCACCGTCGCCTGCGGGCTCTGGCTCTACGACCTCCTCTCGACCGGCGCCCTCTGGCCTCGGCGGTGCCTGGTGCCCACGACAGCGGCGGGGATGCCGGCGGTCGACGCCGACCGCTTTCCCCTTGCCGGGGTGTATGACGACGCCCAGATGCGCTTCCCGGAACGCTTCACCGTCGAGCTCCTCGTCGACGCCCGGACGATCGCCGCGGGGCGGAGCCTCCCCTTCGAGGTCCGCAGCCGGCACACGGCCCACCTCGAAGCGGACGGCCGACTGCGGGTCGCGCCGCTGGCCGCCCCAGGAGGGGTGTCCAGCGCTGCTGGCGTGCTCCATCTCACCCCCCGGGCTATCGTCAACGCTACCGGTGCCTGGGTCGATCGGACGCTCGAAGCGCTCCTCCCGGTGCGTCTGGGGGCTGACGGCGCGCCGTTGATCGGAGGGACGAAGGGGAGCCATCTCCTCGTCGATCATGCAGCGCTCCGCGCGGGGCTGGGGGTGCACGGGGTGTATGCCGAGGCAGAGGATGGCCGGCCGGTTTTCGTGCTGCCCTTCGGCGATCGTCTCGTGCTCGTCGGCACGACCGACATCCCGTTTCACGGCGATCCGGCGGCGGCTCGCACCGACGGAGAAGAAATCGACTATCTCTTGGCCGCGGTGCGGCGGCTGTTCCCGGGCGCGGCCCTGTCCCGGGGGGCGGTGGTCCAGCACTACTGCGGCGTTCGCCCGCTCCCGGCACGGCGCGCCGACGGCCGCTCTCCGGCGGGGATCACGCGCCGCCATCTGCTCATCCGCCACCCCCAGGCCCCCCTGCCGCTGTGGTCGATCGTGGGGGGGAAGCTGACGACCTGCCGGAGCCTCGCCGAGGGAGCGGCCGCCGAGATCCTCGCGGTGCTCGGCAGGCCGGTGACGGCGACGTCGCGGTCGCGCCCCCTGCCCGGGGCGTGTTCGGCGCGGGAGGCCGAGGAGCTGGTCGGACGCTTGTCCGCTCGCGCCGTCGCGGCCGGGCTGCCGGGGCCCGTAGCCGAGGGGCTGGCCCGGAGCGTGGTCGGCCTGTTCGGTGCCCAGGCGGAACGGGCCCTGGAGGGGGGAGCCGGGGCGTCGGCGGCCGACGCGTTCGCCCTCCTCGCCGGCAGTCGGCTGCCGCGGGGGATCGTGCGATACTGTTGCGACGAGGAGTGGGGGGAAACGCTCGCCGATCTGGTCGAGCGGCGGCTCCTCCTCGTCTTCGATCCCGACCTCACGGTGACGACGCTGCGGGCGATTGCCGCGGAGCTCGTGACGGAGGGGCGGCTCGGGGCGGAATCGGTCGACGGCGAGATTGCGGCGCTGGTGGCGCTCATGGCCGATCGCTACGGCAAACGGCTCGTCGATTGAGCCTGACCGACCACAAGCACCAGACCCACCAGGAGCGCGCGACGATGGCAACCGATTCACGGCCCGGGGAACGGATTCTGGCACTCGATCAGGGGACGACGTCGAGTCGGGCGGTGGTTTTCGACGGCGACGGCCTCCCAGTGGCGACCGCTCAGGAGGAGTTTCCCCAGCATCTGCGCGGGGGCGGAGGGGCGGAGGTCGATCTGGCGATCGTCGAACATGACCCCGAGGACCTGTGGCGGACGACGCTGGGCTGCGCCCGGGAAGCGCTGGCCCGCGCCGGTGGAGCAGGGGTCGCAGCGATCGGGATCACCAACCAGCGGGAGACGACGATCCTCTGGGAACGGTCGACCGGTCGGCCGGTCGCGCCGGCCATCGTCTGGCAGAGTCGGGTTTCGGCACCGATCTGCCAACGCCTCCGGGACGCGGGGCTGGAGCCGGAGATCCGTCGCCGGACCGGTCTCCTCCTCGATCCATACTTCTCGGCGACGAAGATTGTTCACCTTCTCGAGACGGTGCCGGGCCTCCGCGCCGCGTGCGAGCGGGGGGAGGTGTTGTTCGGGACGGTCGACAGCTTCCTCATCTGGCGGTTGACCGGGGGGCGCGTCCATGCCACCGACCCCACGAATGCCAGCCGGACTCTCCTCTACGACATCGACCGCCTCGCCTGGAGCGACGAGCTGTGCGAGATGTTCGCCATCCCGCCGCAGATTCTCCCGGAAGTCCGGCCGTCGAGCGGGGATTTCGGCACCACCGATGAGTCGCTGCTGGGGGGCAGAGTGCGGATCGCGGGGTGTGCCGGCGACCAGCAGGCGGCCGCCTTCGCGCAGGGGTGTGTGGAGCCCGGCGCGGCCAAAAACACCTACGGCACCGGCGCCTTCCTCCTCTTCTCGACCGGCGGGCAACGGGTGCAACCGGCCGACGGGCTGCTGGCGACCGTGGCCTGCGGCGCTACGCCGGGGAGCGTCACGTGGGCCCTCGAGGGATCGGTGTTCATCGCCGGCGCCATCGTCGGCTGGCTCCGCGACGGCCTGGGGATCATCGCTCACTCCGCCGAGGTCGAGGCGCTCGCCGCGAGCGTGCCCGATTCCGGTGGCGTGGTCCTCGTGCCGGCGCTCACCGGTCTCGGCACGCCGCACTGGGATCCGTGCGCGCGAGGGCTGATCATCGGTCTCACTCGGGGCACGACGCGGGCCCACATCGCGCGGGCTGCCCTCGAGGCGGTGGCGCTGTCGGTGGCGGACGTTCTGCGGGCGATCGAGCGCGACGCCGGGGTGACGCTGCGTGGTCTTCGCGTCGACGGCGGTGCCAGCGTCAACAACCTCCTCCTCCAGACCCAGGCCGACGTCCTCGACCGTCCGGTGGAACGCCCGGTCGTCGTCGAGACCACTGCCCTCGGGGCTGCGCTCCTGGCCGGGCTGTCGGTGGGGGTCTACCCGGCACTCGATGCGGTCCCGGCGGCGACCCGAGTGGAGCGCCGCTTCCTCCCGCAGATCGACGGAGCGACCCGGCGGCGGATGGTGTCGGCCTGGGATGACGCCGTTGGCCGGTCGCGGCAGTGGGCCGTGCCGCGCGGGTGACCGATCGCCCCCCGCCGCGCACGGGCAAGCCCCGGTCGGCCCTCGGTCAGCGGAGGCTCGTGCCGGTCGGTTGCTCGGCCAGCTGGACCCGCTGCGCGTATTTCTGCGGATCGGCCTCGAAGGCCGCCTTCGTGTCGGGCGAGGAGAAGAGGTAAATCTTCGAGCGGTAGGAGACGCCGTACTGGCGCTGGCCGGTCACCTTCCGGCCGAGATCGATGGCGAGCACCGGATCGTCGCCGGAAAGTCCTGGGGCATAGCGGTCGGGATTGGCGAGGAAGGCCTTCTGTTCCTCCGGGCCGGCGAACAGATACGTCCGTCCGCGGTGCCTCACCCCCCACTTGGCCCGGCCCTCGACCCAGATCCGTTTGTCGACGAGGCTCACCGCACAGTATCCCTCGAGCCCGACCGGCATCGATCCCCCCGGTTCGCTTCCCGGGATGCCGGTCGAGGGTATCTCCGCGGGGATCGCCGTTTCGGCGGCCGCCTTCGGTGGCTTGCCGATGAGGCTCGTGAATGGCTTTTGGACCGTGGCCCAGAAGCCTGTGGCCTTCTTCTCAACCGGGTCTGCGGGCGCGGTGGTGGGGGGGATGGGGTCGGCCGGCTTCGGGTTCAACCAGCTGGGAAGCGCCGCGGCGAGGCCGGAAGGCGGAGCGGCGGGCGGGAGCGCGGGCGGGGCCGCCGGCTCGATCGTCGTCGCTGGGGGCATGGCCACCGGGGGCGTCGCCGCGGGAGGCCCGGTCGACCCCAGTGGGGCCGGGGCGATTTCGGCAGGCCATTGGGGAGGCGTCGCCGTGAGGGTCGGGGCCGAGGCGGTCGGATCGGTCGGAGGAGGGGCCACGATGGCCGCTGCTGCCGATGGGCCGGCGAGAGGGGGCGCGGCCGGATCCGCGACGGCCGCCTGCTGGGGCACCGGGGCTCTGGGCAGCGGCCCGGCGCAGGCGACCGCGGCTTCCTGCGCGGCCCGTCCGGCGGCGGCCACGAAGGCGGCAGAGGAGGGGGGGCAGTCGAATCGGGCAAGCACCCGCTCCTCGGCGTCAATGACGCACGCACAGGGGAGGTGAAGGGTGACCTGGAGCCGCTTCATCGTGTCCGGGTCGGCATCGACGTCGATCCGCACCGGTTCAAAGCAGGCCGTCAGGAGGGCGACAGCCTCGTCGGAGGCGAGGAACGTCTTGTCGTGATTGATGCTCGGTTCGAACCAACTGGCGACGAACAGGACGAACACAGGACGGCGGCTGATCTGCGAGGCGGTCTTCGCCTGCGTGAGATCGGCGTGCCAGGGGACCGCGGCGGAGGCGGCCGTTGGCAGGCACACCATCGCGATCACGGCGCAGGCCCGGATGACGGCGTGGAGCCGGGCGAGAAACCCTCGGTCGATGGGGGATGCCATGGGACGCTGCCTCGGAGCGGAGTGACACCTAGCGGAGTGACACCGAGCGGAGTTCGGTGCCAATCGTCGTCTCGCACATGCCGTGGAGAGGGCCTTCGCTGCCCTCCGTCCACCTGGTTGACGGCTGAAGCCCTCGCGGGTTGCTCCCGACCGGAGCGGATTGCAACCGGCGATGCGGCGCCTTGACCACGTTGGGGTATCGGTCATTCCGGTCAGAGAAATGGTGTCGATTTTCCGGACGGCACCGGTATGACCGCAGCGGGCCCCCCAGACCGCCCCGTTTCCGCGGGTGGCCCCTCGGCTGGGCGAGCAATCCTCAAATCGGCGCCAAAGGAGGCGCCGGAGGGGGGGCAATGGATGGTGGCTTGACATCTTCGGCCGGGGTCCTGATACTTTGCCGCGTCGGTTGCGATCCCGGTTTCCCCCGTTCCGCGAGATTCTTCGGGGAACGGGAGACAGGGTCGCAGGGATGATCCCTGTCGGGCGGGTCCCGCGGGATCAGGAGGGGGTGGCTCGGAGGTGGCTACGGCCAGCCTTTCGGTCCGTTTCTTTCCGTTTTTTCCCGTTTCCTCCCGTTTCCTCCCGTATTCTTGAGGGAGTTCCGGCTGTTCCGGTTTCCCGCTTTTTTTCCGTATAGGAACTGTGTTCCGTACTGGGACGTCGGTCCCATCAGGGGCGTGGGTTGAGCCTCGGCTCCCTCGACGACCACCCCGGACGGTCTGCCTTCGACGACGGTCGGTCGCGACGAGTCTCGCGTCGACCTCCGCTGGAGGTGATCCGGTTCGGCTCCGTGGTTCGGGTGGGTTTCCGGGGAATGGTCGCCGCTCGGTGCGTTCGCCGTTGGAGGGCTCCGTTGGCCCGGATGGCACGCGTTGGCGTCGCCACCGCTCGATTCTGGGTTCTTGCTGAACACTCCAAGTCGGGGAAAGTCCCCTCGAATCCCGTACGGGCGGTGAACCCGCCGGTGCGCAGTGGTGGCTTGTCTTCGGCCTTGGTCGGGTTCGGCTGTTGGCGTTAATGGCCTGTCGGCCCGGGGATTTCCTCCGGGGAAGGGGCCTGTGGCGGGGCCGCTTTCGGTCCTGGCCTCCGGAGTCGGTGGTCTGGATCTCCGGAGTCGGTGATCGGGCCGGGGTGGCTGTTGGTGGTCTGGTCCTCCGCCGTGGGTGGAGGCTGCGAAGGTTCCTCTGAAGGGTTTGGTCGCGTCTATGTCGAAGCGCAGGAGATCAAGGTCGAACGGCCGCCAAGGGGGCGGGTTCGGTCAGGGGCAGCCGGGCGGTCAGCAGCACGGCGGCGGCCAGCAGGGAGGCCAGGGGGGGCAAGGGGGCCAAGGAGGCTATGGCGGACGCCGCGGGCGCGGTCGCTTTCGGCGCGGCAGCAGCGGCGGCGGCGGGGGCGGCGGGAACGTCGCCGGGAGCATCGCCGGGGCCGGGGCTGTCGGCATGGATGGCGAGGGGATGCGGCCGCCCGAGATGGAGTCGGAGATCGGTGAGAACGGCGAACCGATTCCGCTCGAGGCCGGCAACGGCGTGCTGGAGATGCACCCCAACGGCTACGGATTCCTCCGGAGCGTCGAGACAAACTACACCCGTGAGCGGACCGACCCGTTCGTTCCCGGCACGATGATCGAACGCTACCGCCTCCGCGAGGGGGTGTCTATCAAGGCGATGGTCCAGCCAGGGCGGCGGCAGCAGGGGCCGCGCGTCAAGGAGATCGTCGAGGTCGAGGGGATGGCGCCGGACGACTACCCGAAGGTGAAGACCTTCGATCAGCTGACCCCGATCAATCCGGAGCATTGGCTCCGTCTCGAGACCGGCCAGCAACCGCTCACCACCCGGATCATGGATCTGCTGACGCCGTTGGGGAAGGGGCAGCGGGCGCTCATCGTTGCCCCGCCGCGGACGGGCAAGACCGTGCTTCTCCAGCAGGTGTCGCAGGCGGTGTCGACCAACCACCCCGAATTGTCGCTCATTATGCTCCTCGTTGACGAACGTCCAGAGGAGGTCACCGACATGCGGCGGACGGTGAAGGGGGACGTGATCGCCAGTAGCCTTGACTGCGATGTCGAGAGCCATGTCCGGCTCTCGCAGTTGGTGATCGAGCGCTGCAAGCGGATGGCGGAGGCCGGCAAGGACGTCTTCCTGCTCATGGACTCAATCACGCGCATGGCACGCGCCTTCAACAAGTGGGTCGGAAACACGGGCCGGACGATGAGCGGCGGCGTCGACATCAAGGCGCTCGACATCCCGAAGAAGCTGTTCGCGACGGCCCGCGTGTTCGAGGAGGGGGGCTCGTTGACGATCGTCGCCACGGCGCTGATCGACACCGGGAGTCGCATGGACGAGCTGATTTTCCAGGAGTTCAAGGGCACCGGGAACATGGAGCTCGTGCTCGACCGGAAGCTCTCCGATCGGCGCGTCTGGCCGGCGATGGACATCTCCCAGTCGGGTACCCGCCGTGAAGAGAAGCTCCTCGATCCCGATACGCTCCATGCCGTGACGATGCTGCGGCGGACGCTCTCGAGCATGCACCATGTCGATGCCATGGAGCAGCTCACGAAGCAGCTGGCGAAGTTCAAGAGCAATCGCGAGTTCATCTCGCTGATTGCCAGTTCCCGCGAGTGACAAGGCCCGGGCCGGGCCACCGAAAATCGTCAGGGTTGGCGGTCGCCGGCCTCCTGCAGCCGGGCCAGCCAGTAGGCGTATTGTGGGTCGCCACAGCGAAAAGAGAACACGGCGTCGGGGAGCCGGGCCTCCCCTTCACCCGCAGAGCGGACGCGAACAACGACAGCCCCGTCGCTCCGCTGCTCGATGCGGACATGACTCTCGGGGATCGGCGAAGGCTCCGCGGGGGGCGTCATGGAACGGTGCCTCGGTTGGGAGCCGGGTGCGTGAAACACCGCAGGATCGCGCAGGCTGCTGGCGGTGCTGCACCGCCGCAGGGGTGCGGCGGAGGCGGAGCTAGAAGGCTTTTCCGATTATGCCCCCCCAAGCCTGGAAAAACCAGCCGGGAGGCACCGCGAAAGGGGGAATCGAGGGCTTTTGACAGCAGCTTCCCGCGAGCCGTATAACCAGATGTTTGATTTTCCGCCCGGGAGCACACGTGCATGACGCCCTACGCGTCGTTGGCTGATGATTTCTACGTCAACATGAACCTGGCGACGGAGATGGAGCTTCCCTCGCAGCGCGAGACGATTCTCCACTTCTTCGAGTGCGTTCAGAAGAAGTACCCGGTGATGCGGAAGTTCTATTGCCGCGACAAGCGGGATTTCGTGCTCGAGGAGGACAAGGACCAGGGGCGTTACCGATGGGCCGCGGTGGAGTCGAAACGGCTCTGCTCGGGGCAGGTCAATCCGTCATCCCTCGATTCGGTCCTCGACCAGCATCGGCTCATCGTCGACCTCGCCCCCGCCCTCCTCTCGGTCAGTCCGCTCGACTGCGAGGCTCTCGACCTCCTCTTCGGCTTCGACTTCGCCTACCGGGGCAACCACAACGCCCTCCTGGCCGAGGCCCTCGGCGTCGGACCGGCGCTCGACCGGGTCGCCGAGATCCCCGGATCCCGGGTGATCAACTTCGAGCCGTCCCTGACGGTGGCCTTCGACGAGGACTGCCGGACGCAGGTCAGGATCAGCACCGAATCCCGGACCAACGCCTTCCAGGTGCGGACGGGGGAGTTTACCGAAGAGCAGTTAAGCGTCTACGTCACCGCTCGGCAGTACGGCAGCCTCGATCCCCATACGTCCTATGTCGACGCCGTCAACCGGCTCGCTCAGATCGCCCAAGAGGTCGTCGACAGCTGCGTGGTTGAGCAGATTCTGAAGCCCCTGGCACGGACGATCTCGCTGAAGTGATCCGGCCTGCTGG
>CAMBFA010000036.1 GCA_945865325.1 Candidatus Kuenenia stuttgartensis | reverse complement strand
GTCATGCCGACAGACCGCCGCAGGCCCCGTGACCGTCCGCCGCGGCACGCCGCGCCGCGCTCCGAAGACGCTGGGGAGTGCAGGGCACCATCCCGGACCGGTTCGTGGCGGTCGCTCGCCATGATCGGAGCCGCCCTTGCGTTCGCAGCGATCATCGTCGCCGCGTCACGCCCCCGCACCTCTCCGCCCACACTTCGCCGCGCGACGACCCAGCCGGCCGGGCCCACCCGGTTTCCCGCGCCGACAGCCGCGGTACCGGAGGGCTACGCCGGCCTGGCAGGGGAAGCGCAGACCCTCGCCGCCTGGATCGTGGCCCGTCATCCCCAGCGGCCGCAGTCGACGGCGCTGGCGGCGACGATCGCCGCCGAGGGGGGCGACCAGGAGACCGCGGCGACGCTGTGGCGGGCCCAACTCGAGCGCGAGCCGGAGGCGGCAGAGGGGTGGTATCGACTTGGGCTCTACGCCGTGAAAGAGGGGCGCGACGGCGAGGCTGCCGAGTGGCTCGAGCGCGCCCGTCGGCTCGACCCGAACCTCCCCGACATCCAAGGGCATCTGGGGCGCTGCCTCCTCAAACTCGACCGCTTCGACGAGGCCGCCATCGTCCTCGAACCGGCGATCGGCGACGACCGCGGTGGCGCGGTCCGGCTCTTCCACCTCGGCCATGCCCGGCTCCGCCAGGGGAAAAACATCGCGGCCCAGGGGGCGTTTCAGGGGGCGATCGACCGGGCCCCTTCCTACACCGGCGCCTGGTACGGACTGGCCACCGCCTTGGCGCGGCTTGGCCTAGCCGACGACGCCGAGCGGGCCCGTGCGGAGTTCCGCCGCCTGAAGACCGAAGACGCCGAGGCCGCGGCCAGAAATCTTTCCCGCGACGAGCGTGCGCGGCTGCGGCGCCTCCTCGCCGGCTGGTACGCGGCCGCCGGGCGGATCGCCGCCCTCGACGGTGACCACAACGAAGCCAAGGCTCTCCGGCTCCGCGGCGCCGCGGTCGATCCATCTGCCTCCTCTTCCAACGCTCCCCCTGCCAGCGCCGCGGGAGCAGGCCGCTAACATGGTTGTTTTCTCCCCGCATCGCCCCGCGCTAAGCCTCGTTGTCCTCGTTCTGATCCTCGGCTGTGGCCAGCCGAGACCACCGGCAGCGCCGCCGCGGACGACCTCCGTTGCCGATCGGGCTTCGTCCCCGCCAGCGATCGCGCCTGTCGCCTCCGAGCCAGCGCCACCATCCGCCGCCGCGCCGATCCGGTTCGTCGACGCCACGAAGGCTTCCGGCATCGGCTTTGTCCACACCGACGGGAGCAGCGGTCGGCGGTATCTTGTCGAGCCGCTGTCGGCCGGCGTCGCCACGTTCGACTACGACGGCGATGGCCGGATCGATCTCTATCTCCCCAACGGGGCACTCCTTCCGGGAGCCGAGCCCGCTGACTCCGAGTCGCCCCCCCGGCATGCCCTCTGCCGGAATCTCGGCGCGGGGGTGTTTCGCGACGTCAGCCTCGCCGCCGGCATCGACTGCCGCGACTACGGCCTCGGGGTCGTCGCCGGGGATGTCGACGAGGACGGCTTTGTCGATCTCTTCCTCACCTCGTTTGGGGCCAAGCGACTGTTCCGCAACCTCGGCGACGGCACGTTCGTCGATGCCACGGAAAGCGCCAACGTGGCCGATGGAGAGAAGGTCGGCGCAGGGGCCACCTTCCTCGATGCCGACGGCGACGGCGACCTCGATCTCTACGCCGCCAACTACGTCCGCTTCACGCTCGGGGACCACCGCCCTCGCTCGTTCAAGGGCTTTCCCGCCTACGCCGGCCCCCGCGACTATCCCCCCTGGCCCGACACCTTCTTCCGCAATTCAGGCGATGGCCGGTTCGTCGATGCGAGCGTCGAGGCGGGAATCGCCGCGGTGGCCGGCCCGGGGATGGGGGTCGTCTGTCTCGATCACGACGACGATGGCGACAGCGACATTTACGTCGGCAACGACGCCCTCGAGGGAAACTTTCTCTTTGAGAACGACGGCCGGGGCCACTTCCGCGAGACCGCGCTGGCGGCCGGCGTGGCCGTGAACCGGTTCGGCGCCGAGATCGGCAGCATGGGGACGGAGGCGGGCGATGCCGACGGCGACGGGCGGATCGATCTGTTCGTCACCGACTTCCAGCCCGATCTCCCCGTCCTCTTCCGCAATCTCGGGCGGGGGCAGTTCGAGGACGCCACCGCCGCCACCGCCGCCGGGAGTGGGGCCTGGCAATTCGTCACCTGGGGGACGGCGATGGCCGACTTCGACAATGACGGCCGCCGCGACCTGTTCCTCGCCTGCGGCCACCTCAACGACAACGTCGAGGCCTTCGACGACACAACCACCTACCGCAACCACAACCTCCTCCTCCGCAATGTCGGGGGGAGATTCATTGACGTCTCAGCCGCCGCCGGCCTCCACGACATCCCGCGCCACGCCGCCCGCGGCGTCGCCTGCGACGACCTCGACAACGACGGCGATCTCGATCTGCTGATCCTCAACTCGCGCGAGGCCCCCACGCTCCTGAAGAACCTCGACCGCGAGCGCGGTGGCACGAACCACTGGTGTCAGGTGCGCTTGCGCGGCCGGCAGGGGAACCGTGACGGGGTGGGGGCAAGGGTCGTGCTCCACGCCGGCGACGAGACGTTTGTCGACGAGGTTCACGCCGGCCGCGGTTACCAGGGGCACTTCGGCACCCGGCTCCACTTCGGCCTCGGCAACCGGGCGATCATCGACCGAATCGAGGTCCGCTGGATCGGTGGCGGCAGCGAAACCTTCACCGCCATCCCGATCGACCGCCTCATCGAGCTCACCGAGGGGAGCGGCCGGATCGACGGCGCGCCGGGCTCGCCGCCGGAGCGTTGAAGCCCACGGCTGCCAGGCACCATCGGGCCGGATGACGCGCCGTCAGCGGGCGACCGGCACCGTCTCGGTCGCCGACGCGGTCCGCACCGGTTGCGCCTGCTGGCGGAGCCGATCGATGGCCGCCACGAGTTGCTGGTACTTCGTCTCGTCGAGCTCCCCCGAGATCACCCCCTGGGGGCGACCGAAGGTGTCGATGACGAGGATGTTGGGAACGTCGGGGGCCATGCCGAAGGTCTTGGGCATTGTCCCCTTGAAGTCGAGCCACACCGGCACGTGCGGCGACTCCCTGCGGATCTGCGACCGGACGACCGGATGAACCGCCTTGGGAATCTCGGGGAGACAGGCGACGGCGACAGCATGGACATTCGGGACGCGGGCCCCGGCCGGCCAGCCGGCGATCCCCGAGACCGGCTGGCGCGCCCATTCCGGTCCCTCCACCTTGGCGGCATGGGGGTGGTAGTGGACGTGGAGCCGCTTGCCGATTTCGTGGGCCGACTCGGCACCGTTGCGGTCGGCGTAAAGGAGGACGATCACGTCACCCCGTAGAGCGCCGGTGTCGTGCGCCTTCCGGTTTTGATCCTCCATGACGATGTTCACCGTCGGCGCGGCCGGCGCGGCAGCGGCAGGAATGGCGCGGGCCGGGCCGGCCGTCACCGGTGCCGGGGCAGCCGGCGCGGGAGACTGGGCATGGACGATCGGCATCCCCAGGAACATGAACACCAACCCGAGCAGGCAGGCGTGGGCGGGAGAGGGGCGCGGCAGCGTCATGAGGCACCGGAAAGGGGGTTGGGGGCGGGTGCGGGGAGAGGGGGATAGCAGGCTGAATCGCGCCGGCACAAGGTCGGTTCCCGGGGCGAAGATCAGGCCGCGGAGCGTTTCCCGGAGCGGTCGACCCGCGCCCCGAAGTCGACCGCGATGACCTCATCGACGCCTCTTTCCCCCTCTGCCCCGTCGTCGGCTTCGGCGGCTTCCGTCGCCGGCTCGCGATGGAGCAACCGGAGCACGGCGGGGAGGAAGACGAGCGCCGTCACCGTGCAGGTGGTGACACCGAGTGTGAGGAGGCGACCGAGGCTCTCGAGGCCGCGGTGGCTCGCCACCATCAGTGCGCCGAATCCGAGGATCGTCGTCAGCGCATCGACGAGGACGGAGTTGGCCGTCGACGGGCTGATCCGATAGGGGCCGGGGCGCTCCAGAGAGTCGTGGACGATGTGAACGCCGTAGTCGACGGCGATCCCAAGCACGAGCGGAATGCCGATGAGGTTGGCGGGATTGAGGTCGATCCCCAGCAGCCCCATGAGGCCGAACGTCTGTCCCATCCCCATCGCCAGCGGGAGCGCGGCGAGAAGGGCATGGCGGATCGAGCGGAAGTCGAACCACAACACCACGAGGATCACCAGGAGCGCCGAGATCGCCGCCTGCTCGTAGCTCCGCTTCATCTCCAGCGACGCCTCGTACGCCTGAAGCGGGTTGCCGGTGGCGCGGGGATCGACGCTGCGGACGTCCGTCACGAAGCGCTCGAGTGACTCGAAGTTCCAGATGTCGCCGCGGCCGTAGATCTTGAGGAGGTACTTGCCGCTCGATCCGACAAACCGCTCGACGAGACTCGCAGGGAGATCCTCGAGCGCCGGGGGATCAGGATCGGAGACCGCCGCCAGGGCATGAAGGCGGCCGACGAGATCACCGGCGGAACGCTGCTGGAAGGTGGCGAGGGCCTGGTAGCAGTCGGCCGGGCCCATCTGCCGAAGCGAATCACGAACGCGCTCGAGATGCCAGGCCGTCCGCAGCGCCCCGGGCCGCTTCGAGGCCTCCGCCTGCGCCCAGGCGAGCGTCTCTCCGAGGGCATCGAGCCGGTCGACGGGGATCTCCGGCGGCCGCTCCGGGAGGGTCGCCAGACGGGCCCGGATCCGCTCGATGATGGGGCGTTTCCGTTCCTCGTCTGTCGGCACCAGCGACGCAATCTCGTCGACCCGCTCGACCGTCGGCAGGAGAAGGATCTGTTTCTTCCGTTCGAGGAGCTCTTCGCGCGTGTCGGCCATCGAGAGGGCATACCACACGCTCTGGTCGCACTCGGCGAGGAGTTTCTTCTCCACCTCCACGCTCTCCAGCCCCTCCGGCTGCATGTTGAGGAGGTTGTGGTCGTAGCGGAGATCGTGGAGCCCCGACACGATCGCCAGCGTCGCCGCCAGCCCCGCCAGGGAGACGAAGCGGGGATGGCGCACCACCGGCTCGAGCCAGGTGTGCACCGGCACCGGTTCGGGGATGTGACGGCCGAGCGGACCGCGATCGACCAGGGCGATCACCGCGGGGAGGACGAGGAGCTCGGCCGCCGCACAGAGCATGATGCCGCCACCGGCGATGAGCCCCAATTCGGCAACACCGACGAAGCTCGTCAGGGCCGCACAGAAGAACGCCACCGCCGTCGTGATGGCGCCGGTGAGGATCCCCGGCCCGACCGCACCGCTGGTTTCCAGCAGCGCCTCGGCACACTCGAGCCCGCGGCGGCGGGCCTCGAGGTAGCGCCCCACGTAGTAGGTGCCGTAATCGATGCCGACACCGATCATCGTCACGGTGAAGGTGACGCTCAAGATGTTGAGATGGCCGACGGTGGCCGTGGCCCAAGCGAAGGCCCACGCCATGCCGATGACGAGGACGCCGTTGGCCATCAGGGCGTGCCGCACGCCCCCGAAGCCGGCGATGATCACGATCACCACCGCTGCCATCGAGAGCCCGCTCGCCCAAACCATCGATTGGGCGCTCGCCCGCATCTCGTCATCCTCCATCACCGGCAGCCCGGTGAGGCCGATCGTCACGGTCGGATGGCGGGCCGCCACGCCGCGGATCAGCCGCCGCAGCTCGTCGGTCGCCTCCGACGCGCCGGCGAAACCGCCATTGGATGTGGCGAGCCGCAGGAGGACAAATCCCATCCGCCCTTCCTTGGCGAGGAGCTGGTCGCTGGAGAGATCGCGGAGAGTGGAGAGCGAGGCGGGCATCCCCGGCCAGGGGGAGATGAAATCCTCCTGGCCCGTGGCAGCCATCCGGGCTGCCGGCTCGAGCCCCGCCACGAGGCTCTCGGCGTAGCGCTCGAGCGTCGCCACGGGCAGTTCACGCGGAGCCGGGGCGTTGCGGGGCGAGCCGAGCACCATCTGGCTGGCGAGCCCGCCGACCATCGAGCCGACCTTGAGCCTCGCCCAGCCGCCGTCGAGGATCGGGTGCGATTCCTCGAGAAAGTGATCGATCTGCTCGAGCTCGTCGGGGGAGAGGTAATGGAGCCCCTTGGCGCGGATGCCGGAGAGATCGACGGCGTGGAAGACGGAGCTGAAGAGCCGTTCGTCGTGGGCCACCTCCTCCGACACCTCCTCGAGGACGCGGATCGTCTCCGCCCGCGTCGGCCCCTCGACGACGACCACTGCATCGTCGTCCTCTCCGAACTCGGCGACGTAATCGACCCACAGCTTGTTGTAGTCGCTGCTCGGATCGAGGAGATCGGTGCGGTTGACCTTGTACCCCAGGCCACGCGCCGTCCAGACCCCCGACAACACCGCGGTGACGACGGCGACGGCAACGATGGTCCATCCGGCCCGAAGGCAGAGATGGGTCCAGGCGACGAGCGCCCGCCCGATCAGGCCTGGATGGGCGTGGCCCGGCCCGGTCGGCCGGGGAGCTGGGGCAGGAGCCGAAGTGCGATCGGTGGGATCGTCCTGGCGCATGCGGTGGTTCACCTTCCGTGGCGAGGTCTCCGGGACCGTCCGGTGGCTCCGGGGGAGGGCGATAGTAGGGACTCTGCACAGCAGGGCCAACCCCCGATTCGCGTGAAATCTGGTCATTCAGGGAGTCTGAGTCGACTCTCCCGATTGAAAGGGGAATGACTGTGCCGTACCGGCTGCCCAGGCCGAAAACTCTCCCTGCAGGGTGGCCGGGGCGGGTCACCGGCAGGAAGTTTCCGGGGGGAAATGTTTCATGCGTGCGCGAATGTGGGGTTTGTCGGTGGCCATCGGGCTGCTGGCAGCCTGTGGGACGGTCGGTACCGTCCCGGCGGTTGAACCGGTGGCCGGCGGCTCGTCGCTGTCCACCATGTTCGGCGACGGCGGCTCGTCGGGGCGCGATGCCCGCAAGTCGGCCAGCAAGGCGATGCCTCTGGACGGGATGGCGGAGGCTGACCGGCGGGCGGCGGAGAAGATCCTCCGCAACCCGACGCTCTACCGCCGGCTCCCCGTCGAGTCGTTCACCTGCAATCGGGCCCTTCTCGACTTCTCCTTGGCCCATCCGGAGATCGTCGTCGACATCTGGCGGGTGCTCGGGATCAGCAAGGTCGCGCTCGATCCCACGGCGCCTGGCCAGTGGCGGATGAGCGATGGCTGGGGTACGGAGGGGACACTCCGCCTCCTCCACCACGAGCGCACGGCCGAAGGGGGGACGATGGTGCTCCTCGGTCAGGGGGGCTACTCCGGGTCACTCTCGCCGCAGCCGTTGTCGGGATCGTGCCTCCTCCTGGTGCGCTACCGTCCCACCGGCGCCGCCGACGACGGCACCGCCCGACACGCGATGCAGGTCGATGCCTTCCTCGATGCCGATGGCGTGGGGCTCGAGATCGTCACCCGCACGCTCCAGCCGCTGATCGTCCGCTCAAGCGCCTCGAACCTCCAAGAGATCTGCCAGTTCATGGCATCGCTCTCTGCGGCCGCCGCGGAGAATCCCGAAGGCGTAGCGCGGTTGTCCGGCCGGCTGACGAACATCGAACCTGCCGACCGGCAGACGTTCGCGGCCCTGGCCCGCAACGCGGGGAGCGGTGGCATCACCGTCGACCCGATCGCCGCCGAGAAGCTTCCGGCGAAGCTCGCCTCACGCTGGATTCCGGCCCGTCAACTGCAGACGGAGCGGATCCGCTGAAGCCGGCCAACGGCTCTTTCGCACTCGTCGTCGCCACGGCCGGGATACCGGGGGGCTTCCCGGCCGTGGCCGACGGGCATCGGATGCTTGTCAGCGTGTCAGATCGGCGCGGGGGGGCGGAGACGTCTGGGCGACCCGCGGGCGGGCCTCGGTTGCGACCAGATAGGGGCGCTTGTACTCCGGCATGTAGCCGCGGGCTCCGCGGACCGAGATCTGCTGCCCCACCAGCGGCGCCAGATTCACCCCCGGCTGCGGATTGACGAAGACGACGACGTTGTTATTGCCATCAACCAGCGCCCAGCGCGGCGCGTCGGGGCGGCGCGAGACGACCGTCGCCAGCCGGCCGGTCGACTCGCTGACATCCGGTGGGGTCCAGCCGGGACGGCCATCGGCCGGAGTGCCGCCGGGAAGGACACCGGGACGGATGGGGCGCGTCCCGACCCCACCGAGACTCGACCACATACTCCCCAGCCGCAGCGGCGACGGGTCGGTCGGCGGCCCGGCGGCGAACGATTGCTGTTTGGACGCAATCGCCTCGAAGCGGGCGATCCGGGCATCGATGGCATCGGCCCGGAGCCGATCGGGATTGGAGTTCGAGCGGGTGGCGGCCAGCCGCAGTCGCTCGCGGAGCTGGGGGAGGTTCCAGGTGTCGGGGGGGCCTGCCACCGCCACCGAAAGGGCCAGATCGATCTCGGCCATTTCGTCGGCCATCGAGACGGGGGGGGCGACGACCGCGACCGGCGGCGGGGCCTCGAACACGCCAGTACCACGCGGCAGCCAGCCGGCGAGCATCCGCTTCGCCTGCGGCACGGCTCCGAGCGGCTGCGGCGGCGCGGGGAGGGCGGGCACGGGGGGCAGGGGCGCCTCGTTGGCCGCCAGGGTGATCGGTTCCTCGGCCCGCGGGAGTGGTGCGACCATCGCTGCCGCTGGACCTCGTTCCTCCCCGCTGCCACCGGCTGGCCTGACGCCGGCGTCGAGCGCTGCCTGACGGATGGACGGCGACGATGCGAGGTCGGCATGGCGGACCCAACGAAACTCGCCCGCCGGTGGCTCGATCCGGGCCCACAGGCCGGCATGCCGGCCGCGGTCGATGCGAGCGCGATCGAGGACGCGGACGCGCTCCCCCGCTTCCAGACGCACCTGGGCAACGTGGCGCAGATCGTTGAGCTGCGACCCGACCCGGGCCACGGCCCCGTCGGCGACGACCACACCGACGCCGGCCCCCGCCTCACCGGCAGGGGAACGGGCGACGGGGTCGAGGTCCGCCTCGTCATCGATATCGGCGGCCCGGACCCAACTGAAGCTCCCCTCGACCGGACGAACGGCACACCATCCGGTGGTGTCGATCGCCCACACCTCGAGCGCCCGCCCGAGCGCGAGCCGCTCGGTGGGGTAGAAGTCGTCGCCGGGCCCGGCCCGCAGATAGGCCATATCAACGCCGACCTCGGCCGCCATCGGGAGCATCCCCTCGATCTCCGCCACCGGCCGATCCGCCGGATCGGCGCCGCGCAACACCGACACCTCGACCGGCTCCGTCGGGGCCTGCCCGCGAACCTCCGCCCCCGGCGGCAGCAGCCAGGCGGCGAGGGGCAGCAGCACCCACAGCGCCACCGTTACCCGGCATGACGCCCGGCCAGCGGGGGCGAGGTGCGCTGGGGTGGCCATGGGGCGCTGCGGCCGTGCGAAAACGGCACGTTGGGGAGGCATCGCCATGGCGTAAGCATCCATTCCCTGGAAACCCGCCGGTTTGACAGCGGCAATCCCCACAGGCGATCCATCGCCTGCCGAGCGGAAAGCCGCCGCGGATCCTGCCAAAACGCAAGCGCGTAGACGAGGCTTGGGCGACCTCGTCTACGCGCTGTGGGCAGGCCGTCGAGACGGCCCACCGAAGGGTTTTTAGTCCACCGACGGACGCCACTCAAGCCGCGATTCGGGATTTCATCCGGATGGGAGAAACGGCCCGTTTTCACCCTCTCCTCCCCGGCCAAGACCCCCTCTCAAGAGCGGACAGCGGCTCGGCGGGGAGGGTCAGGAAACCTGGGCGATCGGCGGCGGCGGCCAGGGGTGGTCTGCAAGCTGCGCCAGCGCCAGCACGAGGCTCTGCGTTCCCAGCCGCCCCCGGCCTTGGGCCAGCAGCGCCGTGGAGAGCGACTCCACCAGCGCCAGCCCCGGCAGCGGCAGGGCCAGACGGCGCGCCTCGTCGAGCGCCAGCCGCATGTCCTTGACGAAGTGTTCCACCATGAACCCGGGGGCGAAGTCCCCGCGCACGATCCGCGGAGCGAGGTGGGAGAGCGACCACGACCCGGCGGCCCCGGCGGAGATGGCGCGGAGTGTTGTCTCGACATCGAGCCCGGCACGGTGGGCGAAAAGGAGTGCCTCGCACATCCCCACCATGCCGCCGGCGATGGCGATCTGGTTGACGAGCTTCGTCCGCTGACCGGCCCCGGCGGCACCACAGGCGACCACGTTCCCGGCCACGGCGCCCCAGCACGCCGCCAGCGCCTCGCGCGGGGCATCCGCTCCGCCGATCATCACCGTCAGCGTTCCCTCGCGCGCGCCCTTGTCGCCCCCCGACACCGGGGCGTCGAGGCTCCACACGCCCCGCGCCGCGGCGGCCGCCTCGATCTCTTCGGCCAGCCCCGGCGAGCTCGTGGTGTGGTCGACGAGGATCGTGCCGGGCCTAGCTCCCGCGAGGACGCCTTCCCCACCGAGGATCGTCGCGCGGACGTCGGCAGGATGCCCCACCATCACAAACACGACGTCGGCCTCGGCGGCGACGGCAGCCGGCGAATCGGCCCACCGGCAGCCACGCTCAAGGAGCGGTTCGGCTTTCGAGCGCGAGCGGGTGGTGAGGAGGATGTCGAAGCCGGCATCGCGGAGCCGGCCGACCATCGACCGCCCCATCACGCCGGTGCCGACCCAGCCGAGACGGGTGACACCGGGCCGCGCCAGGGCCGGGGGGGAGCCGGCCATGCCGGCCGATGTCGTCGACTGCGCCGTCACGTTCATACCGTTGTCTCCTCGTGACTCGTCCCTTCGTCGGTGGAGAGCGACCGTGCCCCCGCCTGCCGACAACGCCCCTCTCACCAGCGATCGATCGGTCGGTCGAGCACTTCGCGGAGGAGGACCACCTGGCGGATGGTCTTGGGATCGCGGAACATCGCCACAAGCTCATGCGCGACCGTCGGCACCGTCTGCGGCGCGACCGCAGACTGGTCACCGCCGCCGGGCCGGATTCCCGCGTGGGCGAGATCGTGCGCGAACGCCCCCTCGACATGCCGACCAATCTCGTCGGCATGGCCACCGAGCATCGCCGGGGGGATGTTTGCCGCTGGCTTCCCTGATCGTGCCGGCGGGGCAGCGGAACGGTTTGCCGCCGGCAGACGCACGCTCCCCTCCTGGCCGCGCGGAGAAGCTTGCGACGCGGGCCTCACGGCTACCGGTTCGCGCCGTGGGGATGCCTTGGGGAGCATCGGTGGATTCTGGGGGGTGCGGCGTGGAGGATCGGGAATCCCCCCCTCCGCCTGCCCGCGCCGGAAGGCCTCAATCTGACGCTGGAGATCCTCCTGGGCTGCACGGCCATCACGCTCGCCGGCGAGGGGGACCGGCGGCCGCACCTCCCGGACCTGACCGGGCGCCGGCCCGACCGGCCTCCTGGCATTCGGATCACCCCCGCCCGGGAGCTTCCCCCCTCCGCCGACGCGCCGCACGACCCCCACGACCTGCGACACGATCCAGATCAAGAAAAACAGAAACGGGATCAGCCCCTCGAGCCAATCGTTCGCGGCCAGCGGCAGGACCAGGCACGCGCTGAAGGGAGCAGAGAGCATCGGGGATGGTTCCGCAGCGGGGAATGGAGAAGGGACGCGATCAGCGCGGGCTCACTGCCCGGAAGGAACGGCATGGGTCGCCGTGGCCGGCCCGTTGCCGACGCCAGCGATCGCCCGCCGCATGTCGGTGTCGGCCTGGAGATTGCGAATCTTGTAGTAGTCGACGATTCCCAGCCCGCCGCTGGCGAGCGAATCGGCGATCGCCCGCGGCACCTCCGCCTCCGATTCGACGAGCTGGGCTCGGCTCTCCTCGATCCCGGCGATCATTTCCTGTTCCTTCGCAACCGCCATCGCCCGGCGGCCCTCGGCGTTGGCCCGGGCGACACGCGTGTCGGCTTCGGCCCGGTCGGCCTGGAGGCGGGCGCCGATGTTCGCCCCGACGTCGATGTCGGCGATGTCGATCGACACGATCTCGAAGGCGGTGTTGGAGTCGAGGCGGCGGGCGAGCACGGTCTTCGAGATCACATCGGGGTTCTCGAGGACGTTCGTATAGCGCTCCGCCGAACCGATCGCCGAGACGATCCCCTCGCCGACGCGGGCGACGATCGTCTCCTCGGTAGCGCCACCGATGAGCTGGTTGAGGTTCGTCCGCACCGTCACCCGGGCCCGGACCTTGAGTTGGATGCCGTCCTTCGCCACCGCGTCGAGCGTCTCGCGCCCGCTGTTGCGGCCTGGGCAATCGATGACTTTCGGATAGACACTCGTCTGCACCGCCTCGCGGACATCGCGCCCGGCCAGGTCGATCGCCGTTGCCAGCTTCCAGTTGAGCTCCTTGATCTTCGCCTTGTTGGCCGCGATCAACGCCTGCACCACGAGGGGGACGCGGCCGCCGGCCATCGAGTGCTCCTCGAGCGCCTGCCGCGTGATCCCGGTGGAGTCTCCGAGCCCGGCCTGCACCGCCATGATCTTGCTGCGGACGATGACGTTCGGGTTGACCTTCTTGAAGCTCATGGCGACGAGGTCAAACAGTCCGATGCCGGCGCTCGAGGCGTACGATTGGAGCCACAGCCGCAGGTAGCGGGCCAGCATGGCGACGATGCCGAGCCCGATGACGAGGACGACCAGAAGGACAACCGGGAGGACGAACGGGGGCATCAGAGGCTCCGGACGGGAGACAGGGACCACGAGATCGGGGAATCGGCGGGACCGGGGAATCGGCCGACAAGGCCCCGACTCCAGCGTTGTTTCGGGGAAGCCCCCAGTCAAGCGTCGGGGAGGTCGAATGCCTCGAAGGTGAAGTTCTCGAGGGTCGGGGAGAGCCGGGGCGCTTCCGGGGACGACGGTTTTTCCGGTTCGTCCGCCCGTTTCCCCCCGTCCTGGCGCCGACCGTGACTTTCTTCCTCCCGCGGCAGGGGGCGCACGACCACAGCCGCTCCCTGGGCCGCCACCACAACCACCTCCGTGCCGGCGTCGATCGGGCCCCCTTCACTCACCCCGTCGACGGTCTCCGTCCCGATGACCACCGTTCCCCAGGGAAGGAGATCGATCGTCGTCCGCCCGGCTTGGCCGATGAGGTCGCGGGCCCGCTGCCGCCGCGGGGCGTCGGGCACGACGTCGTCCGGCTGCGGGGGAGCCGGAAGGACACGCCGACCGAGAGGCGTCTCTGGGAACCAGCGAAACGCCAATCCGATGATCGTCGGCACGACGGCCACCGAGAGGGCGATCATCCCGGTGCCGGCACCGGGGCCGAGCTCGAGGAAGGCGGTGGCGATCGAGGCAATGATCGCCGCCAGACTGACGAACGCGAGCACGCCCCCTGAAGGGACAAAGACTTCGAGGATCATGACCCCGATGCCGACGAGGAACAGCGCGGCGACCCACACGACCGGGCTCATCCGTGGGTTCCCCGCTCCCCGGAGGGGACGGCGCGGACCAGCAGCCGCCCGCCGCGGACCGCCACCACCTCCACCGGCATCCCCGGCTCGATCAGATGTCCGTCGCTGGCAACGTCGTGGATCTCCCCGCCGATCCGCGCTTTTCCGGAGGGGGCGAGCCGCGATGTCGTCTCCCCTTCCCGGCCGACGAGGCTCTCGAGGGGGTCGCCGAGGCTGTCGGCCTCATTCTCGCCAGGAGGGGCGAGGAGGACATGCCGGAAGAGGCGCGACTCGGGGAGCCAGCGCCGGGCGACGATCGCGAGGACCGTGACGCCGACAGCGGCGCCGAGGATCCCGAGGAGCGACCCCTGGAGCTGGCGGAACTGGTAGGCGTTGGTGGGGAGGACGAACGACTGGCTGGCGAGGATCAGCGACGCCACCATGAGCAGACCGCCGCCGAGCCCGAGGACGCCGAAGCCGGGAAAGACGAAGATCTCCGCCGCCAGGCAGATCAGTCCGGCGAGGAACAGCATCACCTCCAGCCAGCCGCTGGTGCCGTGGAGATGGTTGCTCCAGAAGTAGATGATGAACGCGACCATCGCCACGAAGCCGCCGAAGCCGATGCCCGGGGTGTGGAGCTCGATATACAGCCCAGCGCCCCCGATGAGGAGGAGGAGCCAGGCAATCCCAGGGCTGGCGAGGGCGTCGAGGAGCGTGTCGGCCCACCCCGGTGCGGCGAGCGCCACATCCCCCTCCAGCCCGTAGGCGCGGGCCACCCCCTCGAAGCCCTCGACGACATGCGCCACCAAGCCGAGCGATTCGGCTGCCTTGCCGTTGAGGAGCAGCGGCCCGACCCCGATATTGGCCCCCGGCTGCCAGGCATCACGGTCGTCAAGACGCTCCAGCTCCTCCGCGCAGAAATAGCCGACCCGACCGCCGCCGACCCGGGTGCACTGGAGGACAACAAGCCCCGGAGCCACCAGGGCCACCGGCAGCGACCACGACCGGTCGCGCTTCTTTGCCACCCCCTCCCGCCAGGCCACGGTGATCGCCTCGGACCAGCGCTGGTCGATCGCCGCGGCCCCTTCTCCACCGAGAACCGCGTCGGCCCCCATCACCAGTTCGTCACACGCCGTGGCAATCAGCGCCGCATCCCCGCGGGCCTCGCGCGGCACCCAGGCGACGGTGCGGACGCGCGTGGCGTCGAGGCCGGCGAGATAGGCCGCCAGGACGAGGCTCTGCTCCGGCTCCCCTCCGGGGCTGTCGATCCGCAGGCAGACGAAGTTCCTCCCAGAGCCGATCGCCTCCTCGATCCGCGTTCGGGTACGGGCGACGAGGTCGGCTGTGATCACGCCAGAGAGCACGACCTGCACTCCCCTCCATCCCCCCTCGAGGGTCGGATCGGCGACGAGGGCCGCTTCGCCCAGGCCGAGGATCCGGGCGGCCTCGGCGGGCGTCCGCGCCAAGCCCCGCGCCACACCCAATTCGCGTGCCCGCCTCCCCGTCAGCGCCAGGGGCACCGGACCGATCTCCTCCTCGTCGAGCACCGCCGCGCGCTGGCGGAGGCCGGCCACCTCGGCGGCGGTCACGATCTGGTCGCCGTCATCGGTCGCCACGCGCACCACGCGCGCCTGCGGATCGAGGAGGGCCTGGGCGAGCGCCGGCGGCACGGTCTTCCTCCGGGCGGCAACCTGGCCATAGACGGCGCGCATCGCGTCATCAACCAGCGGTTCGTCGACGTTGGCCGGCCCGAGGACGGCATCGGGGGCGAGCACGATCTCCTCGCACCCCAGGGCCACGAGCACCGCATGGCCCCGCGCGCCCCCGGGGAGCCAAGCTACCGTCTTCACGCCGGAGAGCCGGGGGTCGGCGAGGAACCGAGCGAGGGCGAGCGAACGGCCAAAGTCGCTCGTCCCCGCGCCGGGCTCGTCGGCCCCATCGAAGCGGAGCACGAGCACACCGCGCTCGCCGGGGCGGGAGAGGAGCCGGTCGAGATTGCGGAGCACCGTCCCCTCGACCTGCGTGTCGCGGTTGCCCGTGATCGGCAGTCGCAGCGGCACGACCACGACCGGGACCTCCCGCGGTGCGACCACTCCCTCCGCGGCCAACGCCGGAGCGGCGGGCGGATCAGCCGCCGCGGCGACACCGGTCGCCGGGCCCCATGCCAGCGCGGTGAGAGACGCTGCCAGCAGCGCTAGAATCCCAACGGCATCCCGGGCCATCCGCCGACGCCGTGTCGGCGACAAAGCCGGGGCTGACCCTGATCCCGCTGCGCTGGGGACCGCGGCGTTGAATGGCATGACCGTCCTCGGTGGTACCGGGGGGCAACAAATGACGAATTCTATGGAGCCGGGCCAAGGTGTCAAAAAAACCGAGTTGAGCCCCCCCCGATCCCGGGCCCCGCTTATACTTCCGCGATGGACACAACCCGCTCGCAAATCATCGCCGAACTGGTTCCCCTGATCACTTCCAAGGCCCTCCGACGCGGGACATTTCGCCTCGCCTCGGGCCGGGAAGCGAGTTTTTACCTCGACGCCAAGCAGGTTGTGCTCGACGCTCGCGGGTCGATGCTCGTCGGCCGTGCGATCCTCGACCTTCTCCGCGCCCACGGCCCCCTCCCGGCCGCCGTCGGGGGGATGTCGATCGGAGCCGATCCGGTGACGAGTGCCGTCGTGACGATGGCCGGCGTCGGCGGATTCGACCTCCGCGGTTTCATGGTCCGCAAAGAGCCGAAGGACCACGGCACGAAGCGTTACATCGAGGGACCGGTCGCCCCCGGCGAGAAGGTGGTGATCGTCGAGGATGTGACGACCACGGGGGGATCGTCGCTCCTGGCTATCGATCGGGCGATCGAGTTCGGCCTCGTCGTTGAACGCGTCGTCACCGTCATCGATCGGTTGGCCGGGGCCACCGCGACCCTCGCCGCCCGCGGCATTCCCCTCGATGCCCTCGTGACCATCCGCGATCTGGGGATCGAACCCGACGCCACCTGATCCGTTGTCGCCGGGCGCCCGTGGCCTAAGAGAGGTTTGCCGCGTATGCCACCGATCCACCCCCGGCGCCGTACGGGACTGGCCCGCTGCGGGCTGGCCACCCTCTTGATCGGCGCCATCCCCGCCGGCGCTGGAACGACCGGGGAGATCCCCGCCGAACCCTCGGCGGAGGCGATCGCTTCCCTCATCTCCCGGTTAGGGGACGCTGATTTCCAGCGCCGCGAGGCGGCCTCTGCCGATCTCAAGGCGATCGGCCCTGCGGCGGTCGATGCCCTCCTGGCAGCGGCGGAGCTCGACCGGGATCTCGAAGTGGCGCTGCGGGCCCGCTGGCTCGTCGACACGATTCCCCTCGGCATGCCCCACGACCCACCCGAGGTAACCCAGTTCCTCGAGTCGTACAAGCAACGCGACTTCTCGCAGCGTGTCCGTGTCATGCACCGCCTCCTCCGCGTCGACGACGACGCCGGCATCGAGGCGCTGGCGAGGATCATTCGCCTGGAACGCTCGCCGGAGGGCTCGCGCCTCGCCGCGGCGCTGCTGGTGCGCGAATGGGACCCGGCCAACCGCTGGTGGTCGGCGTTGGCCCCCCACGCCGCCGCCGGACTGGGATCGAGCCAGCGGCCGGCCGCGGCGTTCACCCGAGCGGTGATCGACTTTTCCGCGGCGACGGAGCCGGCGGCCCGCGACGCGGCGTTGGCCGCCGCGGCCAACGCCCTGTCGCAACTGGAGCGGGCCGACGGCGACGACAGGTCCCGAAAGGCGGATGCCGAGGAGGGGGAGGAGGAGATCGGTGACGGGCGGCGCGGTGGCGAAGTGACAGAGACCGGCCGGCTCTTCGCCCGCACGCGGATCGCCATGCTGCTCGCGGCCGGAAAGCGGGAGGAGGCCGTCGCAGCGGCGAAGACCCTCCTCGCCGCCACGTGGGCCGGGGGGCCTGCCGACCAAATCACCCCCCGCCTCCTGGAGCAGCTCGTCTGGGCGACCGAGCTCGGCATCCCCGAGACGGTCGACCAGCTTCACGACGCCCGCCCCGACCTCCTCACGGCCAATCCGCTGGTGATGTACGCGGCCGCGGCCGCGGAACGCTCCCGCGGCGATCTCGCCCGGGCCACGGCCCTAGCCGATGCCGCCTTCGCCCGGCAGCGCGGCCCCGGGCGGGGGCGCGACACCGTCGACCAACTCCAGGCGGCGCTCCTCCTGGCACGCTGGGGATGCGTCGACTGGGCGGTGCGCGGCTACAACGCCATCCTCGAAGACCCACAGTCCTCGCCGGTCGAATACTGCTACGCCGCCATCTACGGCGCCGAATACCTCCACGAGCTCCAGCGCGAGGACGAGGCAGCGGCCTGCCTGGGGCGCCTGTTCGGACCGAATCCCCCGCGCCAGGATTTCAACGTCGAGCAGCTCCTCACCCAAATCGGGCGCGAGCACCGCGCCACCCACGCCCGGGCCGACTTTTTCGCCTCGTGCGCCGCGGCGGCCCGCGGCGATGCCGCCGAGCGCCGCCGGCTCCTCGAGACGGCCCTCCGCTCACTCGGTAAGGATGTCGATTCACTGATCACGCTCTACCAGCTTCCCGACAACACCCCCGATCAGCGGGCCGACGCGGTCCGCCGCATCAACGAGGCCCTGCGGCAGATCGAGAACGAGATCCAGGGCATGCCCGATGATGCCAACGGCTACAACGAATGGGCGTGGCTCGTCGCCAACACCGAAGGGGATGCCGAGAAGGCGACCCGTTATTCGAAACAGTCGCTCGTGAAGTCGTTCGACAACTCGAGCTACCTCGACACGCTCGCCCACTGCCGCGCCGCCGCCGGCGATCTCGCCGGTGCCGTCCGCTGGCAGAGCCTGGCGCAGCGTAAAGAACCCCACAACCACACGATCCAAAAGAACCTCGAGCGGTTCCAAGCGCTGGCGGCGAAGGCGGCGGCACAGCCATGACCAAGCCCCTCCCCGGGCGCCGGACTCCGCTCGATCCCGATCGGTCCGGTGGGTCACAGCCGGTCCCCGAACCGCTCCTGACGACGCTCGCCGACGGGCGCCGGATCGTGGTCCGGCAGGCCGGGACGGGGGTCCCGATCGTCCTCCTCCACGGATTCCCCCTCGACCACACCATGTGGGACGCTCAGTGGGCGCTCGTGGCGGCGGGGGGGGAGCTCGACGGATCTGCCCGGCTGATCGCCCCCGATTTGGCCGGCTTCGGCGGCAGCGATGGTCCGACGGCCTCCTCGATCGCCGGTATGGCCGACGAGGTCGTGGCGATCCTCGACGCCCTCGGGTGCCACGAGCCCGTCGTCGCCTGTGGCCTCTCGATGGGGGGCTATGTCGTCCAGCATCTCGCCGCCCGCCACCCAGACCGCCTCCGCGGGATCGTGCTGGTCGACACGAAACTCGAGGCCGACACGCCCGCTGTCCGCGCCGGCCGCATCGATCTCTCGGAACGGGTCGGCCGCTGGGGAGCGCGGATCGCCGCCGAGGCGCTTGTGCCGCGCCTGCTCGCTCCACAACTGCTGGCTCTTGGGAGCGGCCGCAGCGCGCTGGAGACACGTCTCCGGGAGACCATTCAACAGACGGCCGTGGCCACGATCCGCACGGCACTGGCAGCGCTTGGCGATCGCCCCGACATGACGGCCGCTGCCACGGGCTTCGTGCCGCCGACGCTCCTTGTCGTCGGCGCGGAGGACGGGATCACACCGCCAGAGTGCCTCGAGCGCGCCGCGGCGCTGATCCGCCATGCGGAGCTCGAGATCATCGCCGGCTGCGGCCACATGACGCCGATGGAGGATCCGACCGCCTTCAACGCCCGACTGGCCTCGTTCTTCCGGGAACGGGTCGTTACGGCGCCTCTAGCGCACCCTCGGCGGGCGTCGTGACGGGGCGATCCTCCGCTTGACCAGCCGTCTCCGCAGGCCGGGGACCGCCGCCACCCGGCGGCGCCGCGCCGTCGCGGTTGCCGCGGATCGAGCCGGATCGGTCCCCACCGAAGCCGCGTCCGCCAAGGCCACCGCGCCCTGCTGGACCGGGGAACATCGGCCGGGCGTTGAGGCGGGCGTAGCGATCGAGCCATTCGAGCCGTTCCTGCGCCTCCAGCGCCACGATTGAATGGCGATCGGCCGGGTCGCGCCAGGCGAGCCAGCGGTGCCACGAGCGGGCCGCCCCGATGAGCGTGTCGAGCTCCTCCTCCGGATCTCCCTCCCCCAGCGCCCGGGCGAGCTCGATGAGGTCGTGGCGGCGGGCGAGCGGAAGCTCCTGGAAGGTCTTCGCGGCATCGGAGAGCCGGCGGCGCGACTCGGCATCGAGCTCATGGACCCGCTCGCGGCGGGCGTCGATCTCCCTGGCCGGGGTCTCGGGACCGAACGGGCCTTCCTGGAGGGCCTCGAGCGTCTCCGTCAGCAGCAGCCAGTCGTCGGCCTCCGGGGAGGGATCCTGGGGATCGTCTGGGCGCGCCCCGCGCTCCTCGGGGGAGCGGCCGAAGGAGAACCGGCGCGGCGGCGGGTAGCCCCGTTCGGCGACCGATCCCAGGAACGCCACGGAGCCTGCCTCCTGGAGCACGCCGAGGTGTTCGACGACGGGAAGATACTCGAGGATCCGCTCGTCGGGATCGGTGGTGGTGGCACGACCGACGACGAGCCCGAGCACGAGGGCCCCAAGAACACACCCCGCCGGCCGCCACCACGACCGGCTCCGTGGTCGCCGCGGCGGCTGCAGGTGGTGGGCCGTCCGCCCTCCCGTGGAAACCGCGGCCATCTCGATCGTCGTCGAGGCGAGGCTCACCGGGGCGGAGGAGGGAGCCAGGCCATCCAGGAGGATGCGGATGTCGTCGAGCGCATCGCCGCCGTCGAGCGCATCGCCGCCGGACGGGGCCGTTGGAGGGGCGTCAGCAGCCCTTGGGGCAGAGCGGCTCATGACGCCCCTCCACCGGCCTCGCCGGCTGCGGGTGACCGGATACCGTCGCGCTGATAGGGCTCGAGCGTCGCGCGGAGCTGGTCGCGGGCCCGAAAGAGGAGCGATTTCACCGCCGGCACCGACAGCCCCATCACCGTGGCGATCTCCTCGTACGAACAGTGCTCGAACTTGGCCAGCAGCACGGCCATCCGCTGGTTGTCGTTGAGCGCGGAAATCGCGTCGCGGACGACCGACTGAAGCTCCTGCCGATCGGCCTCGCGCGCAGGACGCTCGCCGCTGGCAGCGACGGCGATCTGCTCCAAACCGACGGCACTCGACGACGCTGATGTCGACGGGGCGACCCCATGCTCCATCCGCCGGTAGGCCCGTTGCCGCAAGTCGCTGGCGACATTGTTGGCGATCGTGTGGATCCAGGTGGAGAACTTCGCCGTCTGACGGTAGCCCTCCCGCGCCCGGTAGACGCGGAGGAAGACCTCTTGGGCGAGATCCTGCGCCGTGGAGTGATCGCCGGTGTGGTGGAGAAAGAGCGTCACCAGCCGGTCCTGCCAGAGGGTGACCAACTGCTCGAACGCCTCAGCGTCGCCGGCCTGCACCCGGAGCATGAGATCGGCGGAGGGATCAGCCGAGCTGGCCATGGAGCAAACCCCGGCCCGATCAACCCGAAACCGGACGACTCACGCGAGCCCGGCACCCGAGCACCACACCCGGGCAACTGCGGGCACTCGTCGACCGTTGAACTGGCCTGGAACCGAACCTGGCCGAACCTGGCCTGGAACCTGAACCTGTAACCGAACCTGAACCTGTAACCGAACCTGAACCCGTCCCTGTAATGGAGCGGAGGAGGATCGAACTCCCAACCTCGGCATTGCGAACGCCGCGCTCTCCCAGTTGAGCTACCGCCCCGTCGACGGCCGGCGGCTCCGCGGAGTCGCCCACCAGGAACCGATGGTATGGCAGCCCGAAGGCGATGTCCAGCCTGCCGGCCGAGGGGCGCTACAATGGCGCTCGGTCGACGGTTTTCCCCCGCCATACACCCGGTTCTTCCCCATGCACGTCCCCCCGATCGTGGTCCGCGGCGCCCGTGAGCACAACCTCCGGGATATCACCGTCGGGCTCCCCCGTGGGCGGCTGGTCTGCCTCTCCGGGGTGAGCGGATCAGGGAAGTCGAGCCTGGCTTTCGACACGCTCTATGCCGAGGGGCAGCGGCGGTACGTCGAGAGCCTCTCGACCTTCGCCCGGCAGTTTCTCGGGCAACTGCCCCGCCCCGACGTCGACAGCGTCACCGGCCTCTCCCCCTCGATCTCGATTGCGCAGAAGTCGGCCGGCACCAACCCGCGCTCGACGGTGGCGACGATGACCGAGATCCACGATTTCCTCCGCGTCCTCTACGCCCGGGTCGGCCAGGCCCATTGCCCCGAATGTGACGGGGTCCTCGAGGCCCAACCGCGCGACGCGATCGTCGAGCGGATTCTTTCCTACAGGGGAGGGCGGCGGATCCTCGTCCTCGCGCCGCTGGTGCGCGACGCCAAGGGAGAGCATCGCGACTTGTTCACCGATCTCGTCCGCCAGGGATTCACCCGAGCCCGCGTCGACGGCCGTGTCGTCCGCGTCGAGGATCCGCCGCCGCTCGAGAAGCTCCTCAAGCACACGATCGAGGTGGTCGTCGATCGGCTCGTGCCCGATGACTCGACGCGCAGCCGGCTCGCCGAAGCGGTCGAGCTGGCGCTTCGCACCGGCGGGGGGATGGTGATCGTGGCCGCCGAGCCAGAAGGGGATTCTACGCCCGCTGCTGCCACCGCGCCGTCTGCGGCGCGGAAGAAGAAGGCGAAGCGAAAGACCGACGACGACGAAAACGAAGCGGCCGATCGGCCGGCCCAAGGAATCTCCGACGAGCTCGTCCTCTCCAGCCGCTACGCCTGCACCGCCTGTGGGGTGAGCTACGCCACGCCCGAGCCGCAGCTGTTCAGCTTCAACAGCCCGCAGGGGGCCTGCCCGGCCTGCGAAGGGCTCGGCGAAATCTATGGCATCGACCCCGACAAACTCGTCACCGAACCGGGCAAGTCGCTCCGCAAGGGGGCGCTGGGGTTCCTGGGGAGCTTCCGCGACATGCCGCGCTGGATGCGGCGCCTGTTGACGGGGGTCGCCGCCCATGCCGAGGAGAAGCGGAAGCTCCCCGCCGGCACGCTCCTCGACACCCCCTGGAAGGATCTCACGCCGCTGCAGCGGCGGATCTGGCTCGAGGGCACGGGCCTCGAGGAGATCCGTCTGGCCTGGAAACGGGGGAAGGCGGAGCGCGGCGCGAAGACTCGGTTCGAGGGAATCCTCTCGATGCTCGGCAACCGGTGGCGGAATGCCAAGAGTGGGATCCTCCGGCGGATGCTCGAAAAGCTGATGCGGATCACCCCCTGCCACGGCTGCCAGGGGGCCCGGCTCGCGCCGCAGGGCCGGGCCGTCCGGATCGCCACCGCTTCGAAGTCGGCCCGTGCGGCGCACGGGCTGGAGCTGTCGCTCGACCGCCTCTGCGGCCTGCCAATCGCCGACGTGCGGGAGTTCCTCTCCGTTCTTTCCCTCGACCCGACGCAGACGGTGATCGCCGCGGAGCTGATGAAGGAGATCCGTTCACGGCTGGAGTTCCTCGATCAGGTCGGCCTGGGCTACCTTGCCCTCGACCGCAAGGCGCCGACGCTCTCCGGGGGCGAGAGCCAGCGGATCCGCCTCGCCGCACAGATCGGCTCCGGTCTGTCGGGGGTGCTCTACGTCCTCGACGAGCCCTCCATCGGCCTCCACCCACGCGACAACGCCCGCCTCCTCGGCGCGCTCCAAGCCCTCCGCGACAAGGGGAACACCGTCGTCGTCGTCGAGCACGACGAGGAGACGATCCGCGCTGCCGATTGGGTGGTCGACTTCGGCCCCGGGCCGGGGAAGCGCGGTGGCGAGGTGGTGGCAGCCGGAACCCCCGACGATGTGGCGGCGAATCCCCGCAGCATCACCGGCGCCTTCCTCTCGGGGCGCGACCGGATCGAGGTCCCCACCAGCCGCCGCCCCCGCGGTGAGCGGCGGCTGCGGATGGAAGGGATCAGGCACAACAACCTCCGGGGTGTCGACGTGGAGATCCCGCTCGGGCTCCTCGTCTGCATCACCGGCGTCTCGGGGAGCGGGAAGAGCTCGCTCGTCGGCGACGTCCTCGAGCCGGCCCTTCGTGAGAAGCTCGGGAGCGAGGCGGCGCGACCCGGTGAGTTCGCCGCGCTGCTGGGGGCCGACGAGCTCGACAAGGTGATCGTCATCGACCAATCGCCGATCGGCCGCACGCCCCGCAGCAACCCGGCGACCTACGTGAAGGTCTGGGACGACATCCGCACCCTCCTCACGATGCTCCCGGATGCCAAGACGCGCGGCTGGAAGGCGGGGCGCTTCAGCTTCAACGTCGCCGGGGGGCGGTGCGAGGCCTGCGAGGGAAACGGCTCGGTGCGGCTCGACATGGACTTCCTCGCCGATGTCTGGGTGCCATGCGAGACCTGCGGCGGCGCCCGGTTCTCCCGCGACACCCTCGAGGTGCGCTGGAAGGGGAAGAACGTTGCCGACCTCCTCGGGATGGAGATCGGCGACGCCCGGACGCTGTTCGCCGATGCCCCCGACATCGCCCGCAAGCTCGAGACCCTCTGCGACGTCGGCCTCGACTACCTCCATCTCGGCCAGCCTTCGCCGACGCTCTCCGGCGGTGAGGCCCAGCGCGTCAAGCTCTCGCGCGAGCTCGCCAAGCGGTCAACGGGGCGAACGCTCTACATCCTCGACGAGCCGACGACGGGGCTCCACATGGCCGACGTCCGCCAGCTCCTCGTCGTTCTCGAGCGGCTCGTCGACGCCGGCAATACCGTCCTCGTCGTCGAGCACAACCTCGACGTCGTGAAGCGGGCCGACTGGGTCATCGACCTCGGCCCCGAGGGGGGCTCTGGCGGCGGGAAGATCGTCGTCGAGGGGACGCCGGAAAAGGTGGCCCGCGCGAAAGGCTCGCACACCGGCGTCGCCCTCAAATCGATTCTCGCGGCCGGTGCCGCCGCCCCGCCACCGCGCCGGGCCGCGCGACGCCGAGCCGCCGTCGATCCGGCCACCCTCGAGCGCGACATCCTGGCACGGATCACGGCCGCCTCGCGTGACCCCGGCCCCGCCTCGATCGAGGTCCGGGGCGCCTGCCAGCACAACCTCAAATCGGTCGATGCCGATATTCCCCGCGGCGCCATGACCGTCTGCTGCGGGCCGAGCGGCTCGGGGAAGACCTCGCTCGCCTTCGACACCCTCTACGCCGAAGGGCAGCGCCGGTATGTCGAGAGCTTGAGCCCCTACGCCCGGCAGTTCGTCGGCCAAGTACCGAAGCCGCTGTTCGAGCGGATCGAGGGGCTGTCGCCGGCGGTGGCGATCGAGCAGCGAGCCACCGGCAGCACGCCCCGCTCGACGGTCGGCACGCTGACGGAGATGTATGACTATTTCCGCGTCCTCGGCGCCCGGCTGGGGAGGATGCACTGCCCGGAGTGCGGCGTACCGGTCGGGGCGCGAAGTGTCGACAAGACCGTCGAGCGGCTCCTGGCCCACCCTCCGGAGACACGGATGCTTCTGCTAGCGCCGGCCGAGCCGCGCGTCGGCCAATCCTCAGATGCGTTCTTCGCAACGCTCAAGGCGGCCGGGTGGGTGCGTGTCCGGATCGACGGCCGCACGGTCCATCTCGACGACAAGCCGGAGCTCGACCGGAAGCGGAAGAACCGGATCGAGATCGTCGTCGACCGTGTTACCGCCGACCCGGCTGCCCGCAGCCGGCTCGCCCAGAGCATCGAGGCGGCGTTCACGGCCGGCGGGGGCACGATGCTCGTGGCCAGGCAGGCCGAGGGGCACGGCGGCGAAGCCCTCGAGGAACCCGACTGGCCCGTCGAGGTCCACAGCCGGCTCCTCGCCTGCCCGGGGTGCGGCCGGGGTTTCAAACCGCTCGAGCCGCGGCAGTTCTCCTTCAACAGCCCGCTCGGCTGGTGCCCGCGCTGCGACGGCCTGGGAACCCGGACGGGCGTGGAGCATTCGGCGCTCGTCCGCGATCCGACGGTGTCACTCGCCGATGGGGCCCTCGACCTCTGGCCGCAGCTTTCGAGCCCCGTCTCCAAGGCGATGCTCGTCGCGCTGTGCGCGGTGAGCGGCCTGCCGACCGACGTGCCGCTGGTCGAGCTCTCTGGCCTCCAGCAACGCGTGCTCTTCGAGGGGACTGGCGAGCGGTGGATCGAGGTCCCGCGCCCGGCGCTGGCGGCGGGCGCCGCTACCCCAGAGGCCGGCCCGTGGTTCGCTTTCCGTTTCAAGGGGCTCGAGCAGGCCTGCGAGGAGGCAGCCCGGCTCGTCGTCGGGCTCCGCGGCCGGGTCGATGCGGTGCTCGGCGAGGTCCCCTGCAGCGAGTGCGGCGGCAGCCGACTGGCCGATGTCGCCTCGGCGGTGACCCTCTGGGGCCGCCCCCTCGATGTCTGGTGCCGCATGCCCTTGGGCCGGCTCAAGGGGGCGCTCGAGGGCGTGACGCTTGCCGACTCCGAGCGGAAAATCGCCGCCGATCTCCTCCGCGAATTGCTCTCGCGGGTAACGTTTCTTGTCGACGTCGGCCTCGACTACCTCGACCTCGCCCGGCCGGCCGGCAGCCTCTCCGGCGGCGAGCTGCAACGGATCCGCCTGGCGGCCCAAGTCGGCAGCGGCCTGACCGGTGTGCTCTACGTCCTCGACGAACCGACGATCGGCCTCCATCCGCGCGACACGCACCGTTTGATCACGGCCCTCGCCAAGCTCCGCGACCTCGGCAACACGCTCGTTGTCGTCGAGCACGATCGCGAGGTCGTGGCGGCCGCCGACATGACGCTCGACTTCGGCCCGGGGAGCGGCCGCGAAGGGGGGTGGATCGTCGCCGAGGGCCCCCCTGCCCTGCTGGCGACGCTGCCGGCAAGCCCCACCGGGCCGTTTCTCACCGCCCGCCGGGCCTGCGACGCGATCCTCGAAAGGAAGGCGCGCGACGGCCGCCGCCAGCCGACCGGCTGGCTCGAGATCCGTGGCATCCGCCACCGTACGCTCAAAGGCATCGACGCCCGCATCCCCCTCGGCGTCCTCACCGCCGTCACCGGTCCGAGCGGGAGCGGCAAGACGTCGCTCGTCCTCGAAGTGCTGTGGAGGGCCCTGGCGCGCCGGCTCCATGCTGCCCGCGAGCAGCCCGGCCACCACGATTCGATCCGCGGGATGGACTCGATCGACAAGGTGATCCTCGTCGACCAGGAGGCGATCGGCTCGACCCCCGGATCGACCCCTGCCACCTACACCGGCGTCTTTGACCACATCCGTGATCTCTTTGCCAAAGTGCCGGAGTCGAAGACGCGCGGCTTCACGCCGCGGACGTTCTCGTTCAACGTCCCCGGCGGCCGCTGCGAGGCCTGTGAGGGGCTCGGCCGGCGCCGCGTCGAGATGCACTTCCTCCCCGACATCTGGGTGGAGTGCGAGGCCTGCCGGGGGAGCCGCTATTCCAGCGAGACGCTCCATGCGAAGTGGCATGGCAAGAGCATCGCCGACGTCCTTTCGATGAGCGTTGCCGACGCCGCGAGGCTCTTCGAGGGGGTGCCGCAGGTGTCGCGGATCCTCGCCACGCTCATCGACGTCGGACTGGGATACGTGAACCTCGGCCAGCCGGCCCCGCAACTCTCCGGCGGCGAGGCCCAGCGCGTGAAGCTCTCTCGCGAGCTCGCCAAGCCGGGCACCGGGAGCACGCTCTACATCCTCGATGAGCCAACGACCGGGCTGCACTTCACCGACATCGAAAAGCTCCTCCATGTCCTCGAGCGCCTCGTCGACTCGGGCAACACCGTTCTTGTCGTCGAGCACAATCTCGAGGTCGTCGCCGCGGCCGACCGGGTGATCGACATGGGCCCCGAGGCAGGGGACGCCGGGGGGCGGATCGTCGTCGAGGGGCCGCCGGAGGATGTGGCGATCCACGCCGCCCGCTGGCGGGCGGCGGGCGGGGCCGAAGGGACTCTTGTCCGCCCCGGAAAGGGCCAGGGCTCCGCCGGCCCGGCGGCGGGGAGTGAAACACTCCTTCGCAGCCACACCGGCGAAGCCCTGGAACGCTTCGGCCTGCCGGGGCTCGCCGGCCCGGTTCCGGCTCCATCCCCGCCTACCAGCGGCTCTCGAGGCCGAACTGGACGCCGTTGAGGAACACGCTGCCGTTGGTGTTGATCGTGGCGGTGTTGTTGAGAACGTCGGTGGTATTGAGCTGATCGACCGGCACGGCGACCCCGGAGAGCCAAAAGAAGTTGTAGCCGGTGCGCCAGGCGAGCCAATCGGTGATCTGCCAGGTACCGAAGATCCCCAATTCACCGAAGAACGCCGTCTGTTGAGCGGCAGCGGAGAGCGGGCCGAGATCCTCCGCCGAGAAGCCGCTCGTGTGCTGGACGGCGTTGTTGAGAAACACCCCCGCCTTGCCGACGGCGTTAAAGCGGATCGGCCCGCCGTTATTCCAGAGCATCACGTCGGCACCGGCCTGACCACCGTAGAGATCGTTGATGGTGTTCGTCGTGATCCGCTCAGCCTGCTCCAGCGGCGTCGGTGCTGTCGTGCCGTAGGTATCGAGAACCTGCAGCCCCTGGTTCCATTCCACCCAGCGGAAACCGGCCAGCCAGGTGACCGGTCCGTAGGTCCGCCTGCGCCAGTTGAGCTCGGCACTCATGATCGAGGCGTTCGTTGTCACCTGCGCCGAGTCGAGGTCCGCAAAGCCAGGAGCGGTCTCGGGCTTGAGACCGGCAAGATTGTTGCCTTGGTAGGCACCGGCCGTCTGCGGCGTCGATTGTTCGCCATTGAAGGGCCGGACATTGAAGTAGTTCCCCTCGACCGAATAGATGTTGTCGAGGTTGAAGATCACCCCGATCCGCGGGCCGGCAGCTGCCTGGTTGGCCGTCTGGTTGATGTCCAGGGCGGTGGTGGGCAGCGAAGTGGGGGGCGGGAAGGGGTTCGGCTGTGTCGTGGTCGACCTCGTATTGAGGTACAGCGGACGACTACCGATGTTTCCCTGCCAGAGGAAGAGGGCGTCGGTCTGCACGACCCACCGTGGCGACACCGGCCGGAACAGCCCGCCGCCGAAGTCGACCGGGCCGCCCCAAGTGCTGAAGCCGCCGTCGGCTCCGCCACCGTAGGGAATGACGCCCGGTTCGGCGCCGGGATAGACGCCGTCGACTCGTGGAACGGCATCGACCGTCGCCGCCGAGTCGTAGTCGCCGAACCCTTCGGAAGGCGCGCCGAAGCCGATCATCGGCTCCTGCTGCCCGGGGGTGAGGACCGAGGTTTCGACCGGTTCGACGACCCGATCCCCCTCGCCGTCGAGGAAGCTATCGAAGCCGCCGGCCATTACTGCGGCCGGAGCGGCCGCGGACAAAA